>JAFQES010000019.1 GCA_017398945.1 Bacilli bacterium
AAGAGTACCAAATGTCATATCCATATCTCCACCGAATTCAACTTTACTATTTAAGAACTCTCTTTCAGCATTCATAGCATCTAATTTAGTTTTATATGCTTTAGAAAAACTTTTTTTCCATTTTCCGTTTTTATCTTTTTCATTCCAATAATATTTATATTTACGACCATCTTTAGTCCATTGATTTTTTGGTAATTTATATATTCCCATATTTCATTCCTCCTTTTTTGTTGGGATTTATAAATATACCAGTTCGTAACAATTATATTTTATCATACAAACTACGAATATTTATAATCATCTCTCGAAATCATCACGTGATTTATTTTTATTTAAGTGTTGTCTTGCTTTATCAATAGCAAAGTCAGGATCATTAGCTTGATGCCAATTATATGGAATATGAAGTACATCTAATAATTTAGTAGTTAAAGAATAAATTTTATTTTGAATCATAGTTTTAAAATTATTAAATTCTTCAGTTAATTCTTGAAATTTATTTTTCCAAAATCCTATTTCTTTATTTTTGTATTCAATAATTTCTTTTTGACTATCAATAATTTTCTTTTGATTAATATAGGCCTCTCCTGATTTAAAGTTATTAACTTCTTGAGTAAGAGTTTTAATTTCTAAATCCTTTTTAATATTATCTTCGGCAAGTTCTTTTGAATAGAGTGATAACTTATCTATATCTTCATCTTTATATTGCTTCATAATACCTTTTTTGACGGGATTTAAGATGTCTTTAGATATTTCTGCATCCACTTTATCAATAAACTCGTTTTCGACTTTATTTGCCTCTTTTAATAGTTCATTTTCTTGTTTAATTTCTTGATTTAAAGCATTTAATTCAATTTGTTGTTTCATAGCATTAGTTAAATGAGTTTTATCTCCACCAATTTCTCCTCTAAACAGATTAAATCCTTTAGATTTTATAAATTCGTTATAATCATCTTGGAGTAGGGTATAAGAAGCATTACCACCTTTTTGTTTCCAAAATTGATCTGAATTTAGAAATTTACCTTTAACAGTTTCGTAAATGTTTTTACCATTCTCATCTTTCTTTTGAATAGGTACTAATTTCTTTTCTCCGTTTTTATTAACTATTTCATGTTTTAATTGATGACCATTTTCATCTAACTCAAATACTTTTCTTTTAACTTCATTAACTACTGGAGTAAAATATATATGCATATGTGGAGTAGATTCATCAAGGTGTATTGCTGCATATTTTATATTTTCACTTCCTACATAGTTTTTAATAAAATTTAAACTTTCATCAAAGAACTTTTTTATTTCAGTTGGTAATTGATGATTTTCGTTTATAACTACATGTCTAATAGGTTGACCTGCATTATCTCCAGTTTTATAAAACTCTCCAGTATCTTTAAATTCCATTCCATAGTGTTCAAAGAATTCTTGACCACTTGTTATTATTAATCCATTTAATACTTTTGTGTTTTTCTTATTTGGATTATAGTTTATATTATTAGAATAAAGATAATCAAATGTTGAACTAGATAGAGTAGGACCATCATAATTTATTAATTCTATATTGTATGGAGTTCTAGAACTATCATATTTACCAGAACCTTTTCTTTCCTTTAATTCTTTATCTAATCCTCCAATATCTGATACTTTAAATTTTTCTAATCTTAAAGTTTGTTTTCCTGAGTATATTTATTTTGACCTCCTTTCAATGCTTGTTTTAAAATAATACTCTATCTCACTAGGGCATAATATATGCCCAACCGTGAGCTAAGGAATATTCCTTAGAATCCTTTATGCTTGTAATAGCTAGAACCAATACCTATAAATAGGTAAAGGTATCCGCTATCACAAGATTAATTAAACGATATACCATATCATTTAATTAATAGATAATAAATTCACTATCGCCACTTTCATTGCTTCGCAACAAAACGTGCCACGTTCATTCATTATTTTCAGAAGGTTCTTCATAAGAGCAATGCCATAATCTTTCATTAGCAGTTCTCTTATTGGTAATATGAAGACCTTCTTTTTCGAGCAATTGCAGGTTTCTTTGAATTAAACCTCCAAGTTGTGTCGGCGTTAATAAAATATTTGTTTTAGATAAGATATCTGATATAGTGTAATCAAAATCTTTCTTAGCAACAGCATATTTTATAAATAGTAGTAGATTATAATCAGTTTCATCATTAGTATTTTCATCTATAACATTAAATGTTTGATTTTCATTTCTGTTTAAATTTAATTCTAATCTACCTAAATCCCTACCTTTATAATCTAAAGTTAGTTTATTATAATTATTTTTAGATTCTTTCAATTTCATAATTCCTGATACATCAGCATTTAATCCAACACTACCCATAGTTTCATCTCTTTTATTTAAGTGATGTGTTACAAGTAAAGTAGCATTATATTTTCTACATAATTCTTTTAACTTTCTAAATACAACATCATTTATTTCTTGATAATTATTTAAATCATAACTAGTATCAAATTTAATATCTTTAAACATATCCATTATTATAAATAAAGGTTCTTTATCAAAGGTTAATTCATAAATATCTCTTTCAATATCTCTAATATAAAAATCTGGAATATCATCTATATCTATAATGTGTAGTTTATTTACATTAGGTTTCAAATTCATCAATTTAAATCTGTCATTTAATTGATTTATATCGCCCTCTGTGATAATATATAAGACATGAGTGGGATTTACTTTGAATCCTAAAAAATCTTCTCCAGTAGTAAGAGAGAAGGCAAGTTGCTGAGCAAACATTGACTTGCCAACCTTAGGATGAGATACAAGTAGATAAACTCCATTTGATATCATTAGATTTTCGACGATGATATCTTTTTTTATGCTTTTATTTAATTCGGTTATCTGTTTCAATTTGTATCTCCTTTCTTACATATTTTTAATTAATTCTTTACTAGAAACTCTAGATTCTAAATATGGTATATCTATATCAAAGAATGCTACTACTTCTTTAGTTGGTACAACAGATTTTGGTATGTGATAACCTTGTTTTTCTAATTTGTCTTTTATTTTCTTTTTAGCCTTTAGTGCAGAATTCCTACCAAGATGTCCAAGTTTCATAATATCTTCTAGGGTGCACCATTGCTTTGCTACTAAATTTAATGTTTCTTCTGCAGTCATATTTTTCCTCCTTTCTTTAATCTTTTTGTGGTGATACATAAATGTAATACGTATCATCTAGTGCGTTATAGATAATATATTTTTTCTTTCTTAATTCTCTAAATGCTAATGCAACATCTTTTCTACTGTCATTACTGATAGAGTAGAGGTCAGTATTTTCAAGTTCATCATTAGTTCTAACTAATAAAGAATTAAGCATGCCAGTTGCTCCGATAGATAAATCTTTAGGAATTATATAATTATCAATATTATCCTTTTTAAATAATCTCATATCCACAGCCTCCTTTCTTATTAAGTGTCCGATACCTAGGACACTATAAATATAACACTGTCCGGAAATGTTGTCAATACTAAATTGACCGAAAAACTAGACATTTAAATTAAAATGTGATAAAATTAAATTGTTAAGGGAAAAAGGGGAGAAAGAAGTGTTATTATGAACTCAGAAGAACTTAAAATTTTAATTGAATCAGCAAGAGAGGCAAAGGGTATTTCACAAAGAGAACTTGCTAAGTTAACAGGTATCAGTAGAAGTACTTTAAATGATTTAATAAATGGTAAAATAAAAAAAGTAGATATTGATGATCTACGTAAAATTGCTGAAACTTTAGATATGTCATTACAAAAGTTATTGAAAGTTGCAGGTTATGATGAAATGTCTTTATATTTTCATGCACATAAGAGTAAAGATAAATACATTGATAAATCTAGTAAAGATTTAAAAGAATTAATTGAAAAATATAAAAAATCCGAATTAGAATTGTTAGATTTTGATACTCAAAAAAGAAGTAAAGTAAGTGATGTAAGGCAAAAATTATTTTATACTATGGAGCACTTACAAATTATGAAAGAAAATAAAGATAGTTTATATACAATTGATAAAGCTATTGAAGATATAAAATATGCTTTTGATGAATTAAAAGATGTAGAAGAAAAGTATGATTATAATAAATTACCAAAAGGGAATTAATTTATAGGATGTGAATATAGTGAGTGATATAGTTAATAAAATACTACAAGAAATTATAAATAGAAGTAATACATTTGAAGAACAAACTAAAGGTACAAAAGATGAATATAACATTTACAGAGAACACATTCAATATGTTTATAAATATGTTGTATTACTATCTGAAAATAAAAATGTTGATAGAGAAGTTTTAGAATTGAGTGCTTTATTACATGATATTGCAATGACTGACAGAAATTTAGATAGAGCTAAACACAATGAATATGGTTCAGTCATTGCAGAACAATTATTAAGAGAAAATAATTATCCAGAAGATAAAATACAACTAGTGAAAAATTGTATTTTAAATCATAGTAGTAAACGAGCAGAATTTAGAACAACAGAAGAAGAAAGAATATTAGTAGATGCTGATGGTTTATCACACTTTGATTCAATTAATAGTTTATATTCTTTAGCACATAATGTTATGGAACTTAATGATGAAGATACACTAAATTTTATCAAAGACAAATTAACTAAAGATTATAATGAAATAAGTGATGATCTAAAATATTTGATTAATGATAAGTATAATAAAGTAATTAGTTCAAAAACAATAGATGAATTGCTAACTATAAGTAAAGCGAAATAAGGAAGTGATAAGAATGATAAAACCAGAAATGTTACAAAGAGGAGATAAAATTGCTATTGTTAGTCTTTCTTGGGGAGGACTAGGCGATGAAAAATTAATTCATAAGTATTATATTGCAAAAGAGAGATTAGAAAATGAATTTGGGTTAGAAGTAGTTGCAATGCCTAATGCATTAAAAGGAAGTCAATTTGTTTATGAGCATCCAGAAGCAAGAGCAAAAGATTTAATGGACGCATTTAAAGATGAAACAATTAAAGGAATATTTTGTGCTATAGGTGGAGATGATACAGTTAGATTATTACCTTATATAGATTATGAAGCAATAAAGAATAATCCTAAAATATTTATGGGATATTCAGATACAACAGTAAATCATCTTATGATGAATAAAGCTGGTTTGGTATCTTTCTATGGACCGAGTGTAATGGTAGAATTTGGCGAATATGTAAAGATGTTTGATTATACAAGAGAATCAGTTGAAAATATTTTGTTTAATGATTGTGAAAATTTTGAAATTAAATCAAGTGAATTTTGGTCAAAAGATTTTGTTCCATGGAAAGAAGAAAATATTGGTATAGGTAAATCATTATTAAAAGAAGAACATGGTTATGAAACTTTACAAGGTTCAGGAGTAGTAACAGGACAATTACTTGGTGGATGTTTAGATGTTTTTCCAATGGTTATTGGAACTGAGATTTGGCCTACTAAATCTGAATGGAAGGATAAAATTTTATTACTTGAAACAAGTGAAGAAAAACCTAGTCCAGATCTTGTAACATGTTATTTAAGAAATTTAGGGGCACAAGGAATATTTGATGTAATTAAGGGGATTATAATTGGTAAACCACAAGAAGAAAAATATTATGAAGAATACAAAGAAGTATTTAGAAAAGTTTTAAAAGAATTTGGTAAAGAAGAGTTACCAGTTTTATATAATATTAACATTGGACATGCTTTTCCAATCGGTATATTACCTTTAGGA
Organism: Bacilli bacterium; assembly: GCA_017398945.1. Lineage (GTDB taxonomy): Bacteria > Bacillota_I > Bacilli_A > RF39 > UBA660 > RGIG1752. The sequence continues at coordinate 5,732 of JAFQES010000019.1, forward strand.
ACTGATGTTCAAGTAGATTTTACTAATAAAAAGATTTCTTTAATTGAATCACCAACCAAAGAAAAAGGATATAATAAAGTAAGATAAAATAAGAAAAATGTAAATATATTAAAACAAGAGAAGATTAGGAAGTGATTATATGGCAAAAGTATATTTAATATGTGGAAAAATATGTAGTGGAAAATCTTATTATTCAAGAAAACTACAAGAATCAGTTAATGCAGTTATATTATCGCCTGATGAAGCAACATATGATTTGATTAATAATGAACAAGGAGAATTTTATAACGTATTTTGTGAAAGACTATTGAAATATATGAATAAAAAAGCAGTAGAAATAGTAAGGGCTGGAGCAAATGTTATTTATGAAAGAGGTCTTTGGTCAAAAGAAGAAAGAGATAAAACAAAAGAATATTTTAAACAAAACGGAATTGAAACTGAATTACATTATGTTTATGTATCAGAAGAATTATGGAAAAAACAAATAGATGAGAGAAATAAAAGAGTAGAAGAAGGAAAAGGTGGTTCTGATTTTTATTTAGATGAAGGATTAATGAATAAATTAGTATCTTTATTTGAAGAACCTACAACTGATGAAATTGATGTGTTTTATTCAAGAGAAGGAAAAACTTTAAAAAGATAATGACACTATGACACTGTAAATGAGTGTAGGGTACTCACAATTAATGTGTCATTGTGTCATTTAGATAATAAAAAAATAGGATTTATGCTATAATAGTATATGTAAAAGGGAAGCGCTAGTACAGGCTTATTTTATAAGTTTTTGTATTGGTGCTTTTTTGTAGTAAGGAAGTGAAATAATGGAATATCGTATTGAGGAAAATTTGATTAATTGTCAGTATAATTATGATGGTAATGAAGTATTGAAAAAAGATATTATAAAGTCATGGGAAAATAATTTAAATTATGATTTATTGGAAAAAAAACTAAGGAAACCACAATTGGGAGCATTATATGCATTAAAATCTCACTTTACTGTTTCTGATAATGAAGCAACCGTTGTAATGCCGACTGGTACAGGTAAAACAGAAACCATGTTATCATATATAGTTAGTGAAAAATTAGAACAGGTATTAATTATATTACCTAGTGTTTTGCTAAGAGACCAAACTTATAATAAGTGTAAAACCTTAGGGCTTATTTCACAATTTAAAATATTAAATGAAAACGCCTTATTACCAAATGTATGCTTGTTAAAAAAAACACCTAGTGATAAAGAAGTTCTTGAAAATATTACACGGAATGTTAATATTATTGTTTCGACAATAGGTATTATATCTAGACTTAATGATGAACAAATAAACGTTCTCAAAAAAAATTGTAATGCAGTAATAATTGACGAAGCTCATCATATAGCAGCTAAAACTTGGAACAATGTAAAATCTAAGTTTAAACCTTTGAAAATAATACAATTTACTGCTACTCCTTTTAGAAATGATAATAAAAAAATAGACGGCAAAATTATTTACAATTACCCATTAAGTAATGCACAAAAAGAAGGTTATTTTACAAAAATAAATTTTAATCCTGTAATTGAATATGATATTTCAAAATCAGATTTAGCAGTAGCTAAGAAGTCAATTGCAATTTTGAAAAATGATATTGAAAATGGTTATGATCACTTATTGTTGGTAAGAGCTGGTTCAAAGAATAGAGCTTTAGATTTGTATGAAAATATATATAAAAAATTATATAACAATTATAATCCAGTATTGATAACAAGTGACCAAACAAAAAATGTGAATAAAGATAATTTATCTAAATTAAGAAGTTTGGAATCAAGAATAGTTGTTTGTGTAGATATGTTTGGAGAAGGAATAGATTTACCAAATTTAAAAATAGCAGCAATTCATGATAAATATAAAAGTTTACCAATTACTCTTCAATTTATAGGACGTTTTGCCAGAGTTAGTAATGAGAAAATAGGGAATGCTTCATTAGTTGCTAATATTATGATTGAGGAAGTTAATGAAGAAATAAAACAATTGTATTCACTGGATTCTAATTGGGATTACATAATTAGTGATTTATCAAAAACAGCAATAGGAAAAGAGATATCTTTTCAACAATTTATGAGCGGTTTTGATATAGAACAATTACGAGAGATATCGGTAAAGCAGTTAGTTCCAAAAGTGAGCATGGTTGCATATAAAACTGATATAAATGAATGGCAATTAGAAAATTGGAAAAAAATATTTAATGATGAATTATCTGTAATTTCAGTAAATGAAGAAAACAATACGTTCGTAATTATTGAAGCTATTGAATCTCCAATTTCTTGGACATCAAATAAAATTATAACTAATAAAATATTGGAGTTGCATGTTGTTTATTGGAATAAAGAAAAAAATACAGTATTTATAAATTCTTCTAATAAGACAATCTCAAATATGATAGCAGAAAAAATTTTCAATACAACAAATAAAATTAATGGAGATATAGTATTTAGGGCATTATCCGGTATTAATAGATTAATGATGGCTTCAGTAGGATTGAGAACAGCTATTAATGGCCCAATTAGATATAAAATGTATGCAGGGATTGATATTGCATCAGGAATAAGTGATTCTGCTGCGGGAACCTCTATTAAATCCAACATATTTGGTACTGGATATAATGGTGATGGTAAGGTATCAATTGGTTGTTCATATAAGGGGACGATATGGTCTAAATGGGTAGAAACAATAGATTATTGGAAGGATTGGTGTGATAATATACTTGATAAATTATTGGATGATTCAATCAATACACAAGATATTTTAAATTCAGCATTAGTACCAAAAGTTATCAACAAAAGACCTAATCGTGTACCAATTTCTATAGAGTGGCCAGATGAGTTAGCGATTGAAGATTATAATAAATATTTTATTAAAAGTGGAATAAATGAATATAGTCTAGATGAGGTAGATTTAAAAATAAAGGATGCAGAATTATTGGATAAAAATATAACATTCTTAATAAATGATTTACAATTCCAACTAGAAATTACAAATAAAGGTTATAAATTTATAAATGATTCTGGTAAAAAAGTAGAATTGTTAAAAAATAATAACAGTATGGGAAATATAAGTGATTACTTTAAAGAAAATCCACCAAGAATTTTCTTTGATAATCAGTCTTCACTTGAAGGTAATCTTTATGTAGAGATTAATAAAGATCTTTCTAACTATTTTAACAAAGATAGAATAATTAGAGAAAATTGGGAAAGTGTTGATATTTCGGTAGAATCACAAACGAAGAATAAAATTAAAAATTCTATTCAATATCATATGATTGATAAATTAAAAACTATTAATAAATATCAAGTTATTTTTGATGATGATGGTTCTGGTGAAATTGCAGATATAGTAACTTTGAGAGAAGAAGAAAATTGTATTTATATTGAATTATATCATTGTAAGTTTAGTAGCAATACTATTCCAGGAAAAAGAATAAGTGATTTATATGAAGTCTGTGGACAATGTCAAAAATCTATTAAATGGAGAGCGAATATTGATACAATAATTGACCATATATTACACAGAGAAAATCTGGCACAAGAAAAAAATTATTCAAGAATTGAATTAGGAGATTTAGAAACTATATATAAGTTTAAAAATTTATTACGATGTAAAAAAATAGATATGAAAATATTTATCGTTCAGCCTGGAGTGGATTCAAAAAGCATTACTTCAGATATGATGTATTTATTGAGTTGTACACAATCGTATTTAATAGATACATATAATATTCCTTTAACTATTATTTGTTCATAGTAATAATTAAAGATAAATACACTAAATTTTCTAGATACCAAAACTAGATACCAAATGTTAAAAATAAAGTTATTTTTATAAACTTTAGTAAATTGTGATAAAAGAAAAAGCCTTATTTTGTAAGACTTTAACCAATTATTAGATTGTTACGAACTGATAATACTATTTCCCCCTGAAGCTAGGACGAGAGTCCTAGCATTTTTTTTGGCCCAGTATTTACGGGACTTTGCAAGCTTCTGGATTTTGAAAAATCATTTTAGATACAAATTAGATACACTTTAGATATCGTATTTTTTGTATCTAAAACCTTTAAAACTTTTTTTAATACTGTAAAAAATAATATTTAGAAAAATCCTCCTCCTTCCGTGGGTTTTGGGTGAAAATAATTATGAAAAAAATGGTTTTAAATTGTTACAAAAAAGCTTTTGTGATAAAATTAACATATAATAGAGGAGGTAAATAAAGTGAATCAAAAATTTAATGATAATAACAATAATAATTATATATTAAATGACAATATAACCACAAATTATGAAGGTATATCAATGAGTGAACCACAACAAATAATAAACAAAAATAAAATTCCAAAAGTAATGTTAATTACTGCAATAACTATATTAGTGATTTTCATCGCAGTACTTTTAATTATGTTATTTAATAACAAAAAAGAGAAAAATGAATCATCTCATGGTAATCAAAATATTAATAATGCTCAAACTGATAAAGATAATAATTCTAATGAGAACACAACAAATTCTTGCAACTTTGATATTGCTAAAGAATATAATTTGATATTTGATACAATGGGAGGCAGTGAAATTGATTCTATTGTTGTAAGAAATGAAAATATGCAAAAAGAAATTTTACCAACACCAACAAAAACACAATATATTTTTGCGGGGTGGTATTATGACAGATTATATAAAAATAAGGTTGAAACCAATCTAATAAATCAACTTGACATAAAGGAAATTAAAGATAATCATAATTGTACAATTGGATATGAAGATATTGTTTTATATGCAAAATGGACAGAACCAGAAGAAATATCTGACACTCAATTAAATAGCCAACTTAATCAATTGATGCAAGAAAGAGAGTATAATTCATATGCAATTAAAGTTATAAATTCATTTATTCCAGATTATCAAAAAATATTTACCAATAATGAAATATATAATTTATTTTATAATGTAACGAAGATAACATTAAATCCTTATGATCCTCAACAACCAAATTTATCACATACAGATAGAGCGTATAATGCAGGTGGGTATATTGTTGTAAATTGTTTTGAAGGAGAATTGGATAATGATAAAAATTGGGATGGATTAAGGTGGTTACTAACTCACGAAATAATTCATTCCTTAGGAGAATTTCCAGCTGAAGAAGCAGAAGGTTCCTTTGGAGTTTCGATAACATTAAGAAATCGTTTATTAGAAGAAGGTTTGGCCGATTCCATTGCTAACTTTGTAAAAGGGACAGCTCATGATAATAAGTTTGCCATAAAAAGCCAAAACTACTTTGCAATGTATAGAGTGGATTCTAATTATAATATTAAAGAAAATGAAGAAATAAATCATACTTATACAATATCAGGCAACATTATTAACAACTTTAAGTATATTGGATGTTATGATGAATTGATACACGCTAATATTGATAGTAGCTTTAATGGTTTAAAAAATTGTATGAGTAATAATGTGAAAAATGGAGAAGAATACTACAATAAACTTTTTAAAATAATTAATAATATATATATTTATACAGAATATCCTAATAATTTTTATACAAAAGATGATTTAAACGATAAATATAGTTATAATACGGATATAATGGATTTTATAAATAATAACAATTTAAATGATTTACTAATAGAATATGCCGATTTATCAGCGGAAATAATTAATAATAAAATTGATAACACATATAGTATTTGTGATTTTTATAAAAACAATGCAATTTTTTATAGTAAAGGTAATAATGAATATAAATCAAATTTAATTTGCAACTAATTATTCTTTCATTTGTTTCATAAGTAAATAAGTATTAACCGAATTCATATAAACATTATATTATATTATATTAAATTAATCTTTTAGATACTTTTTAGATACCAATAACACAACCAATTCAGCAGGTTTTGGTTGGTTAAAACAAAAACCGACTGATTTTTTGTCGAAAAATCGTATGATTTTGCAATAAATTAGCAATATTTTGCAACAAAATCATAAGATGTTACAAGTTTTCTTCCCCTTGAAGAGACGCTACGGCGTCTCATTTTGTTTATTTATAAGGCTTTTCAAGACACTTAAGTAACTTTAGGTCCCATTTTAGGAACTATTAGGTACATTTAAGTGTCTTTTTTATTTGTTTTTATTAACTTTTATTTAATATCTATAAAGTAGTATAACTATATATCAAGTTTATTCATTAAGTTAACAATATCATCCATTTTATTTTTAAATAAGTGGGAGTAAGTATTTAGTGTTTCATCAATTTTAGCATGTCCTAAATATTTAGCAACAATCATAATATTAGCTCCATTATTTATAAGTAGTGATGCACAAGAATGTCTAAAGTCATGAATTCTAATTTCTTTAACTTCGGCTTTTTTAGCATATTCATTTTTATGTCTTCTAAGTACATCTGGATGAATAGGGTTAATATCTCCAAATACAAAATATTTTTGTAAACTGATATTGATGTTTCATATTATATTCCTCGTTTATCTACTTTAGTTAAGAAATCTCGCTCAGCTCGTTCAGCTTCTTTTTGAGTATGATACTTTTTAGATTTATATCTTTTTTTATTTCCAGTTATATCTCTAATGTATGTATAAAAATACCAGCGTCTTCCATCTTTAGTACCATCTTTTTTACTGACTTGTCTAACAGCCATAAAATATCCTCCTTTCATTGTTAAACCACAGTCAATATAAATTTATACGAGTAGAGTTTAACATAAAATAAAAAAAATCGTAATTGTGCAATTGTTAAAAACGTATTTTTGACAAATTAAAATTTTTATTATGTCTATCAATATATTTGAAATTAATGTATAATGGTTAATGAATTGTGAAGAAGGGAGGTAGAAACCTTGAAAAGATTAAATATATTTGTTGATGAAACTGGTGAATTTGGTTTTGGTAAAGGAGCATCTGAATTATATGGTGTATCATTTACATTTCATGAGCACGACGATGATATAATGCCAGAGCTTACAAAACTAAATGAACGTTTAGAGAGAATTGGATATACTAATATGATTCATATGGCAGACTTAATCATGAGACGTGAAGACTATAAAAATTTTGATATAGCTAAAAGAAAAAGTATATTCAATGCAATATATAATTTTTCAAGGAAGATACCTGTAAAATATCAAACCATTATAATAGATAAAAAATATACAGATAGTGCTAGAGTTTTAAGACAACAACTTTCTAGTGAAATAAATAAAATGATAAAAGATCATGAAAATTATTTTGAAAAGTTTGATCAAATTGTTATGTATTATGATAATGGACAAGAAACCTTAGGTACAATATTAGATTCTATATTTTTAAGATTTGATGGATTTGAACATAGAATAGAATTTGACCATAAAGAAAAAAGATTGTTTCAAGTATCTGATATGCTTACTTATATAGATAAGTATGATTACAAATATAAGCATAAAATGGAATTTACAAGAGGTGAGAAGTACTTCTTTACTACAGCTGATATTCGTAAAATTTTAAAAGAACTTAGTAAGAAAAGATTTTAATTAAAAAAGCAACCCATATGGTTGCTTTTTTAAGCGGCGCTTGGCGCCAACACGGGTTTGATCCATTATTGTAATAATAGACCAAAGTAGATATAAAATTAATACCTACATTAATATTATACTACTCTACAATAGAATTATACCAAATAAAATTATTCATGTAAATAATTTATCAGGATATTTTTCCTTTGTTGGTTTATTAGTTTACACTATTAATTTAAAAAAATCAAGTTTTATAATACATTTTGTATTACTTTTTTTGTGTTTTTTGACAAATATTACATCAAATGTTCCAAATTGGAAATTTTGTGTTATAATTATTTTATAAAGAAAAATGGTGGTAATTCTATGGAAAAAAGAAAAACAATGGATATTACTATAGGAACAAATATGAGTAAGTTAAGAAAGCAATTTAATCTAACTCAAAAAGAAATATGTTCAGTAGTAGGAGTAAACACATCCACATATAAACACTATGAATTAGGTGATAGAATGGTACCTATTAGTGTATTACAAGATTTGGCTAAATTTTATAAAGTATCAACAAATTACTTTTTTGAAAATATGCCAGAGTTATCTGATAAAGAATCATTAGAATTATCTAACTATGCTTTTAGAGTTGCTAATAATACACAAAGATATATAGCTATTGATTTAAAGAGTCCTACTAAGGGATTAGATGAAATAGAAGAAAAGACACAAGCAAGAGCTAGACTTAGAATTAAAAACTTGAGATTGGAAAATAATAAATCTCAAAAAGAATTAGCAAAATACTTAGAAATAGATTTATCTACTTACAATAAATATGAAAAAGGTAGTAGAAAACTAAGTAATGAAGTAGTTAAGAAATTAGCTGAATATTACAATGTATCAGTAAGTGATATAGTTGATTAATAAATGACAGAATGACACTAGAAATGGGGTTCATATCAATCCTAACATAATGTCATAGTGTCACATCAAAGAATGAGGAGAAGTTTATGAAAAATAAAAAAATATTAAGAGTGTTTGAGGGGTTTGCTGGTTATGGCGGTGGACATTTTGCTTTAAACAGATTAAAAGAAAAATATCCTAACTTTGAATTTGAAATAGTTGGATATTCTGAAATAGATAAATATGCATGTGAGTTATATGATTTGAATCATAAAGATAAAAATGGAAATACAATTAAAAATTTTGGGGATATTACAAAATTAAATCCAGAAGATGTTCCAGATTTTGATATATTTATGGGTGGATTTCCGTGTCAACCATTTTCTACTGCAGGAATGCAAAAGGGAGTTGATGATCCATATGGCAGAGGTACACTTTTTCAACACATTATGAGAATTTGTGAAAATAAAAAACCAAAATATATATTATTAGAAAATGTAAAGGGCTTCTTTTCAAAAAAATTTGAAGCCACAAGAATGCAGATGGATAATATGTTAATAAAGATGGGATATTCTGCAGGAAAGAAAGATGCTCCATTAAGAGTAGCACTTTTAAATAGTAAAGATTATGGGGTACCGCAAAATCGTGAAAGAGTTTGGATGTTTGCTAAATTAGGCGGATTACCAAAAGATTTTTCGATGATCCCTGAAGAAATACACAATGGATTATTGATGGCGGACTTTCTAGATCCGAAAGGATATGTACCTAAAGAAATGTATTTATCTAAAAAACAGATTGATCATTTAAAAGAAAAACATAATATCGACAGTTTTAAAGTAAAAAAAGCGTTATGTTTTGATGTTTATAATAAAAAAATAAAGACAGATGGTTATTCAATTACGATTACAATGCCAGAGCATAATAGTTTGAGAGTTATCGAACCATCTAAAGATAAAGAAATAGTTAGAAAAATGTCAGTTACAGAGCAATTTAGACTTATGGGGTTAGAAGGATTAGATGGTGTAGGAAGAAAAGTAGACATTGTATTTGGAAAACAATCGTATACACAATTATCAAAAAGAGCTGGAAATGGATGGGACGTGAATTTAGTATATATTCTATTGGAACATATATTTAAGCAATTAAAAGAAATAGATGAAGATTGGATAGAATAGTCTGGAGGTAAATATGAAAGAATTAAAATTTAAAATATCTGAAACATCACTTAGGTATGGAATGTATAATAATTACAAAAAAGGACATACCGCTAGTGTTGAAACAGAGCTTAATCAAAGTAAAGATTCAAATAAATGGAGAAATGATATATTACAATTACGTACTATGAATTGCAGAGTGAATGATAATAAAATTCCTTCTGATTTAATAGATGCTTGTAGAAAGAATGAAAAGAACAAAACAAATGTTACTGATATATTTGTTTTTGATAATATATTGGTAAATGGTGAAAAATTAGATGTTAATGCTTCATATTGTATGTATATAAAAGAAGAAACTTCTGAAACTGCTAATGTTATTAATGCCTCACATAATAGCAATACACATTTAGGAAGATTAATGATTCACTATCCAATCTCATTTGATTATAGAAAAGATGGTTTTAATATTAATAATAGACTAATTCTTGATAAAATAATGGAAGAAAATGGTGATTACGCTTTTGTTGTTAATGGATTCGTATATTATCCCGAAACTCATACATTAAATTTTTTAGTAAAACTAGTTGGGCCTAGAGGAATACTATTGACAAGTGTTTTTAAAGAGGGAAAGGGTGTAGGACAAAAGTTAAAAATAGATGATAGTTTTTCTTATGAAAACAATGTTATTGTTACTTGTAAGAGAAACTTAGTTACAGGTAAAGAGGATATAGAAATTGAAGAAGTTAATAGAACAAGAAGTAGTAATGGATTAAAAGGAGAAGAATTTGTTTATCAATTACTAAAAGAAAAATTATTAGAAGACAACGATTTATTTCATACCAGTAAAACATATAAATTTTCTCCGTATGACATAGAATATGTAGAAGCTGGGGTAAAAAAATATATTGAAGTCAAAGCTACACAGAGCAATAAAGAAGTTTTTAATTTATCATCTGGAGAACTAAAATTTATGAATGAGCACAAAGATAATTATATTTTATATATGGTAACGAATGTTAATTCAGAATTTCCAAATTATAAAATATATACTTATAAAGATATTATGAAGATGAAAATGACACCAGTTAGTTACAGAGTTACTATTTAGGAGGTATTGTGGGGTTATGGTTGAAGAAAAAGTTAAACAAAAAAACAAAAAAATGCTTGAGGCAAATGATTTTAAATTGAAAGATTATTTTAATGAATATGAGCAGATAATTATTCCATTATATCAAAGAGGATATTCTTGGGAAGATAAGAATATGGAAGTTTTTATTAAAGATATATATGATAATAATAATTACTATATAGGCAATATAATGGCGCTTCCAAATGATTCAAATGTTGAGTTGATCGATGGTCAACAAAGAATTATAAGTTCATTTTTAGTTTTGTGTTGTCTAAAAAATAAATTTAATTTGAATGAAGATTTTACTTTTTTAGATGATGGTAAAAAAATTAAAGTTGAAACAAGAGCACCAAGTGATGATAGTAGATTGTTAGAATTTATTTATAATGATGATATAGCGAGAAGATATCGAACTAGACGTGAAGTTAAGGAATATGAAAGAGCATATAAGACAATAATAGATAATAATATTGAACCTAAAATACTAATGGAGAAATTGCTAAATGTAATTATAGTGGAGATTAAATTTGTTCAAACTGAAACAGATGCACATAATATGTTCGTAAATTTAAATACAAAAGGAAAAAGTTTAGAAAATGTTGATATTTTAAAAAGTCAATTATTTAAGTATTTAAGTTTTGATGAAATGTATGGAATAGAATACTATAAAGAAGGCTGGTACGAAACTATTAATCATATATCTGAAAAAAATGCCCAAAGATATTTTGATAATTTTAATGATGTGTATCTAGAAAATAATAAAGATAAAAAAATAGATAATGTGATTAAAAATGTTAATAATCTACAAAGAGCAAAAGAATACTATGACAATTTTTGTTATGATTCTGAACAAATAAACGGAATGTGCAGATGTGCATTAACAGTATACAATCATTCTGTTGATTATTTAAATAATAGATATGATGGAAATGTTTCTCTTGAAGTGTTAAATGATTATTTAAAATTATTAGATAAAGCAAAATTTAAGCAATTCGATGTAGTCTTAATACCATTATTACATGTTAGAAATAATAGAGAACGTTCATTGTTTATTAATAATTATACAATTATTATAAAATTTATTAAGTTTATAATTATGCATCAAGAAATAATGTCTATTAATAAAGCAAGTCCATCACAATATGGAAATGATTTTAAAACTATTGCAAGAAAACTATTTTTAAACAAAGATTATAAAAATATTATTAAAGAGTTCTTACGTGATAATTTAAAAGTTCATTCTAGAGAAACAATTTTAAAAACGATAGAAGAAATTAGAATAGATCATAATAACACAAAGCATGCTAAGCAAATAATCATGTTATTAGAAGGAAATATTAATGTTGATATGACAATTGAACATTTTGTTTTACTAGATGAAGAAAATGAAAATTCAATGAAAATCGGCAATTGTATTCCTGTTAATGTTGATGAATATGGCCAATTAAATGTAGATAATAAATTACAACGTTATTCACAAAACGCAGTATCTGAACCATTCTTAAGAACTTTTCTAGAGTATGGATTTAATATTACTAATTATATTGAAAAAATTAATGAAAGAACGCAAAAAATAAGTGAAGAATATGCAAATACATATAAGCAATTATATGATGAGTTAGTAAATGAATAAAGAGGGATTAAAATGAAAAATGAAGTCTTGAGTTCTCCTATTAGATGGGCAGGTTCAAAAAAACGTGTTTTAAATGAAATGCTTGAATCATTTAAGAAAGATAAAGAAAATTATATAGAACCTTTTCTAGGATCAGGAGTTGTAATGATAAATGTCTTAAATAATATAGATACACTGCATTATAAAAACATTTATGTTAATGATATAAATAGTAATATAATTCATTTTTATAAATTCTTAAAAACAAAACCAAAAGTTCTAATTCAATCATTATTAGAATTGTCCGAAAATTATAATTGTAAAAGTTACGATGAACAAGAAATAATGTATTATGAAATTAGAGAAAAATTTAATAATACAGAAGATAACAGAGAAATTTACTTTTATTTTTTAATGAAGGTTGGATTCAATGGTGTATACAGGGAAAACAAATTAGGAAAATTTAATGTTCCCTTTGGAAGAAAAGAAAAATTTATTGTTAATGAAGATAATTTGTTAACAATTTCAAAGTTAATAAAAAATGTAAAATTTTATAATTTAAGTTATGAAAAATTTTTAGATATGTTGTCAAAAAAAGGAATATTAAATAATAGCTTTATATATTGTGATCCACCCTATATACCGGATGATGAACTTGTTAGTCAAAAACAGGAATTATATACTAGCGGTAAATTTAATCATTATGATTTTGTAAAAAAATTAAAAACATTTAATAATAGTGATATTATGGTATCAATGTCTGAATCAACTAAAGCAAAAAAAATATATGGAACATATTTTATATGTAAAAATTTGGTGGATATTATTAGAACAATTAATCCGCAAAAATTATTTAAATCTAAAGAAATATTGTTTATAAATTATCAAGAAAACAACTAATTTTTAGGTACACTTTTAGGTGCGCAACCCCATAAATTCTATTAAATTCAAGTAAATTTTAATAAACTTAAAAACACAGAAACCCTTATTTTATAAGGGTTTTAATATTTTATAAAACTAGACAAATTAGAACCAGGTCGCCCCCCTGAAGGGACCGAAAGGCTCCAATATTGTATATATTAACGGACATTTTGCTCGTTTTATTTTATTCTAAACTACCATTTGGCTACTACGATCGATAGTTAGTGATATTAATTAGTACAAAATTAGATTTAAAAAAAATATAACAAAACAAAATTAAAATGCTTAAATTTTGCTAGCAAATACTATTAAATGGTATTAAGAGGTGAAAATATGATAATCACTAACAGTATAGCAAAAAATATTTGAGCTGAATATTCAATATAAAATAATAAGATTAGTAGAAATGAGTTAACAAATAGTATTTTTTTTATTATAATGTGAATAGTGGAGGTGCTAATATGTCTGAGAAAGAATTAGATTCAAGTATAAATGATTACATTGAAACAGAAACACCTAAAAACTTTGTAAAACAATTACAATGGGATATGGCTATCGGACTTCAAGAAGTTGATAACTTAAAACCATCTAAGTATTTAGAAAAGTTGTTACAAGAAAATGTAACAGGAGAAAAAACAATTTATGAAGTCGAAAATGAATTAAAACAATATTATGGAGAAAAAGATAAAACAGATAAAACAATTCAAGATGAATTTGAATGTGATTTAGTTTCTACTAGAATAGTTCAATTACTAGAACAAGATAATTTTGAACTATCAGTAGACTATATAAAATATATTCATGAATATTTATTTAAAGATGTTTATGAATTTGCAGGAGAATTTAGAAAAGTAGATTTTTCTAAACATGAAAAAATTTTAAATAATGATTCAGTTGCTTATGGTGATTGTAAACTATTAGAACAATCATTAGATTATGATATATCGTTAGAAAAAAATAAAGACTATGGAGAAATGAACATAGTTGATGTAATTAATAATATAACTAACTTTTC
>JAFQES010000020.1 GCA_017398945.1 Bacilli bacterium
ATTAATCCTGCCATCTATTAGCCCTCCTCTTATAATCCAAATAAACCTTTTGACTGACTAATAGCTATAACCATGAAACCTGCCATCATAGTCATTAAACCTCTACTTTTACCTTCAGCGTCATCACGTTGCCATCCTAAAGCAAACATAACAGCTCCAATTAACGCAACAACTCCACCAATCTTTAATAGCCAATCACAAACAAATGTGATAAAGCCATCTATACTACTTGTATTACTACCTTGTGCATAAACACTATTCATACTTAAAATAAATCCACAAAAAACTACATTAAATAAACTAACTACTTTTTTACATAACTGCTTAATTCCAACTGCCAAATTCTTTTTCTTCATATTTTTTTCTCCTTTTCTTTTTTATTTTGTTTACACTAGTAAACGATTAATATAAAAAAAATTTAACAACTTAAACAACATAAAAAATATAATTATAAATTATTCAATAATTCATCTGTTAAACTTTTAGAAGAAAGCAAAATTGCATCATCATTAAATTTTCGTTCTTCATATTTAGTTAAATCTCTTGCCTTAAATTCTGGTTTAACTTTGACAAATCCTAATCCTAATTCTCTAAACATCTGTTGCTTCTTTCTTGTTTCTTTACTTACACCCCTTTCCATTGAATGGTCATACCTATTTTTGATAGTTTCTTTTTCATTCCAACTTTCAAATAACTCATTATATCTTGGATGCTTTGTTAAATCATATAACTTAGAATAAAATGGTCGCATACCTGCAACTAATAATATTCCATATCCACTTTCCATTCTTGCAAGTTCATCTACAAATGCTAACTCACGTCCAACTATATCCCAGTTATAGGATGATGAACCTTGCCTTGAATAAGTACGACCTGATGATTTTTTATACCAACTTTTCTTTCCTAGCATTGAACTCATATATTCTAAAGTTTCCTTACTTCGTGAGCCCAAAAATAGCACATAGTCCGAACAATCTAATGCCGTTTCCCAATTATCTTTGTATACTTTTTTCAACTGCGACAGCGATTGAAGACAAGTGGTTATACCACAGTTAAGACCACGAACATAAGCAAGATTTTCCAAATAACGTGGTATTACACCTAACTGAGCCCATTCATCACAATATATCTGAACAGGTGTTGATAGTGATCCATTATTCTTACTAGCATTTGCATCTATTATAGAAAATATCTGTGTATATAAAATACTAGCTATAAAATTAAATGTTGAATCATTTGGACTATTAATAATAAAATATGCTATTTTACCTTCATCACCTTTTCCACCTATTCTATTTAATTCCATAGTATCATCAACAGTCATAGATTCTATTTCAGAAATATTGAAAGGTGCTAAACGTGCAGATGCAGTCATGATAATTGTACTCATCATTTTAGGAGAGGATGCAGACACTTTAAAATGTTTCCATTGTTTAACTCCTATATTTTCTGGATCTCTTTCTGCCCACGCATCAAACATCCTACTTAATGTTGAATTACCTTCCTTATCAGGTTCTGCTAATCTAATTAACTTTAATACAGTTTTAAAGTTCTTTTCTTTATCATCATAATTAAAAATTATATAATAAATTATCGCCTGTAAGAAAACCATCTCTGCTTTTTCCCAAAATGGATCACCTGTATTAGATTCAATAGTTTCTGATTTTGTGTTTAACATAATAGTATTAATTAATGTCATTACGTCATCTTCAGCAATCCATTCTTGAGTTTCTTTACTATTATCAATTGTTTTATTAATTTTCTTTATATACATAAGTGGATTGAAATGGTCAGACTTTGACTTATCAACTAAATTTAAAACACGAATATCATAGCCCAAATTAACTAAAGACATTCCACAATCTCTAACGAGCTCACCTTTAGGATCTGTGACAACAAATGTTTCTCCATTTGCATTTAATAGATTAACTTTAAAATAATAGCGTGATTTCCCACTTCCAGGACGACCAATCAAAATTAGGTGTCTATTCCTTTTAGATATTCTCATATTTTTAGCAAACATTTCTGTTGCTGTAAATATTTGATTTTTTTCTAATTCTTTTTCACAATAAGGTTTTATTGCCTTTGAATCTTCCCACTCTGCACTACCATAGGTATTTTCTTGTAAATTCTTTTTATTTTGATTCATAATTGTCTGAACAATTAACCAAGCAAAAACACCTACAAATAATGAAGTAGAAATAGTCTTCATATTTAATATTACAGGAGTTGTAATAACATGAAGTTTATCTAATGCTTCAGTTAAATGAGAAAATTCAAACTTTCCTGCTACTTCTGACAAACTACAAACTCTAAGAGTATAATAAGAGGCGATTAACATTATTAACAAGATAATTACAATACTACTCTTTTTATTGCGTTTAACGATCAAATTCTCGTTCTTCTTCCTGTTCTAAAACAACATTTTCTATAACTTTATCATTCTTGTTTTTCTCTGCTAATTCATTTGCCTCTTTTACCAAATCCTCCGTTTTGGATTTTTTTTTACTAGCTTCTGCTAATTGTTTCGTATCCGTTTCTTTTAATAATATAGTAGTTGTTCCATTGGGTGATATTGAAGCAACATAATCTTTAGATGAATAAGTTTCTTTAAACTCTTTATATCTCTTAATATCATTTATTTCTATTTCCATAATATCATGTAGATTAGATTCACTTTCTATTGCTCTACCACCTGACGCACCATATTCTTTTATCGGACGCTCTGGAGCATATTCTCTATATTCATCCAAATCTTCAGAACGGATAGCAATTATCATTTCTCTTTCATTTAATACACAAGCTCCATGACTTGTTAATTCAAATAATTGCTCTCTTATTTCACAATATTCTTCTTTAGTGATTTTTTGAACGCAATAATTTTTTTGATAATCTCTAACAGGACATGAACCAAAATCTTCTCCAATTTTACTAAGGTCATCTATTTTAAGATTCATACCTCTTGATACCATTGGTTCTATATCCCTTTCATCAATTACACCATCTTTGTTCAAATCTGGTATTTCATTTTTTGCATTTTGTTTTAATCTATTGGGTGGTATCTTTTCTAATTGCTCATTAAAGAATGATAATTTGCTCTTATTAAAGATAATAACATATTGTTCTTCTTCATCTCTTGTCTTTTCTTGAATAGCAATTTTTTTGTAATTTTCTGCCTTCTTTTTACAATACGCATTTAACGGTTTTATCTTACTTGTTTTTTCTTGTCTGGATAACCACTTATTAGATAATTTCATATTATACGCTGAAATGTTTTTATATTTATCTGCTTGATGTTTACAAAACTTATTTAATATTTTAATTTTTGAAGTTGCCTTACGTCTATCATCCCATTTTTTATATTTAATTTCATTACGTGCAATTTTCTCTTGCTGATGTAATGATTTATTGCTACTAAGTTCACCGTCTGGGTGCATCTTCTTAATTCCCATTAAAACATTATTTTCATGACAAGCAGTTATTATTTGTTTTACTTCTGCTCTTGTTAAAGGTGGAGAAACACATAATTCCTTTGTCGGTCCATCTTTCCTTAATGCTTTCATTGATGATGAAAAATGTTTTTGATAATAACGATTAGCTCTAACTAAAAATCTACCAAATATTATGGTAGAAATTTTACTAATCTTCGCAGACATTGATACAGACTTTTCAGCAGTATGCTCTAAATCATGTTTTGCATTACCATCCATTTATGCAACCTCCTTCTCTGGTACATCATAAACAACCTCTTTAGAACTAGGAAATTGGATTATATTATTATTTAACATTTCATTATAACTGTCTATAACTTTAGAACTAGTATAATGATTAATATATTCATCATTAATATTATGAAATCCAATTTGTTCATCCTTTAAAAATTCTAATACTACTTTTTCTTTATTAACTTTACTCTTTACCAAATTAACTTCAATATATCCTTCTATATTATCTATAACTAATGGTATTTTTATATAATTAGATTTAAAACTACATTTTGTTTTTGGTACTTCTAAAACTAATACTTCCTTATTCTTTAAATTACTAGGTGTAAACACCTTAACATATTTACTGATTTCAGAAAAAGATAACCTTCCTTCATAGTCTTTCTTAAATCCTGTTAATCTATATTTTGAAAAACCACTATTAAATAACCCTTTACGTGGGGCTATTATTAAATAACTTTTGTTATCTGTCCAATTACATATTTTCTTGATCGCAAATAATAATACATTTGGATCTTCAGTTTTAATATAAAAACCTTTTTCTGTTTCTAAATAAATTTTAGAATGATAAATCTTACAGATAGGTTCTTTATATTTTGAGATATAACTATTATCATATAAAATATCATCTTCTTTTGGTATAGATGTTATTTCTTCGTTAGTTTCTATTGCTTTTACGTTTTTTTTTGTTTTATCTTCCCAATTTTCTTTTAATTCATCAAAACTTTTAGTATTTACGTATTCACCTTCTAAATTATAAATTGGATAAGATTGTCCGTATTTTAATTTTGTAAAAATAGTATCACCATTATCTGATTTTAAACATTCACTTTTTGGTATATAAAAATACTCTTTAGCACTAGTAAATGGTATTCTTACAAAATAATGCGTATCCGTTTCTTTAGATTCCACCAATAACATTTTATTAATAGAAAACTCATAATCCTGTTTGATAATAGTTTCATTTGTTCTATCAAGTTCTTTAACTTTAGAATTTTGAATTTTTTTTGCCTCTTTTTCTGTAATAACATTTGATTTATCAATATTTAATTTATTATCTAAATTATTATAAAATAAAATAGTTTTAAAATTTCCTGTTGAACCTTTAAACTTATCATCTATAAATTCTTTATTGATACTAGGAAAAAGATTGCCATATTTAAAAAATTCCATTTTATCTTTATTTAAAAACATTCTATCTTTTAAGCTATCTTTTATAATATGAAGAGTATTATTATCGTAATTCAAAATACCATCAAGGTCTTCTATACTATTTATAATATATAATTCTTCAACTTCTTCTAATGCTAATTTAGATTCATCAGATAAACTATTTTCATACTGGTCTATTACCATTTGTTTTTGATTATCCTTTAATCTAATCATTGCACTTCCATTAGAATTTTTTATATAAGTTTTATCAAATACATTAGTATATTTAAAACGATTGAGAGTTTCAAAATCCGAATATTCTTTATTATCCTTTAAGAATTCATTTAATAAAAGTTTTGTATTTAATGTTGAAGTATTATAATCTAAATACATTTCAGGATCTTTATTAAATATAGATACTAATCTGCTTTCAACTGAACTTTTAAAATTTGAATAATATGAAGATAAAACAATATCATCCATTTTATCTATTTGTAATTTTAATTCAGAATAAAGAAAATTACTCATTGCTTTAGAATTAAATTTACTTAAAGCATTTTCTTTTTCTACTATTTTTTTTGGATAAAGTATTTCATCTAACTCTTTTTTATAATATTCTGTTCTATCTAATAAGTATTCTTTAAAAAGAGATTCATCATACGTATTATTAATAATTTTATCTTCTTTTAATTGTTTGTA
>JAFQES010000003.1 GCA_017398945.1 Bacilli bacterium
AAAAAAATAAATAATAATAATTTTAATAAAATAGGATGTTTTCTGTGATTTATGTTATAATAATTCACTAAAGAGAGAAGTGATTTAATGGCCTACACAGCAGCAAAATTAATAGAAACTAATCTGCCAACTATAATAGTAAATAAATATGATCTAAATGAAAAATATCCTGATATAGCTTCTGGAGATGAAGGCGAGGTTTATAATTACTGTAATCAATATGCGTTAAAAACTTTAAGCTTTTTTAGAGCTATGGAATATTTCTATGGTGAGCAATTGAAAAACAGTTTGCTAAAATTGAAGCAATGGCTTCATTAAAAGATGAATCATTTTGTATTCCACTAGGTTTATTTGGATACCATGATGGATATAAAGAAGGATGCTTTACTGATTTAGTGTTATACAAAAAGGGGCTAAAAGATTTTGGGGATTTAAAGAATATTAAAAACTTTGAAATATTATTAGAATATATACTAAAAGCAGACGCTGCCATGCAAAGAGGACATAAACAAGATTTAATTATTGGTGATATTAAGGAAAATAATATAATGATTGATATAAACAATAATCCTAGATATGTGGATGTAGATAACTATGCTTATCAAGAGTTTGGATTTAATATGCCAGTAGCAAGAGCTCAACGTTCGGAAAAAATATATGGTCATCACGCCTCTTTAAAAGATAATGATATATTTCTCTTTGCAACAATGTCATTAAAAATATTAACAGACAATACTGATTTTAATTGTTTTAAAGATAGAGAAACATTAAATTATTTAATAGAGCATTTAAATATAAGCGAAGAGACAAAACAAGAGCTTAGAATTATATTTTCTGATGCCCAAAATAAACCATATATTGGACCTATTTTACAAAGAATAAAAACAGAACAACAAGAAATAATGGTTTTAAAGTAAGGAGAATAGTTATGAAGAATTTTGCAGAAAGATATAATAAATTTAAAAAGAACAATTTACCGACTCCTTTCTGGGATGAAGAAAGACAAACTTTTGAATATGTTTATTTCTATAATGGTAAATCAATAATTAATTTTGAAGAAGCCAAAGATCAGTTAGAAGTAAGTACGAATTTAACAGATGCTTTAGCGGAAATTGCCACTACTGGTTTTTATTATTCTTTTACTTCAAAACATATAGAGGCTTGGCAAGAAAATGGCAAAATAGTTAGAAAGATAACAGTTGGACATAGCCATGCTCATTCTTTTGAAGAAGTGGTTAGAGCTCTTTACGATTCCCCTGAGTCATTCAGTATTTCTAAAGATGAAGAAGAATTTTATAGTAAACAAGAATTAGAGTATTTAAAAAGAGTACAAAAGTATTTGCTTTTTATTGGGATGAAAGATTTAGAAACTAGAAAAGCTCCGGGATCAAGATATCGTAATAAGCTTCATTCAAAATATAAAAACGCAATTATATACAAGTATACTGATGAAGAAATAAAAAAGATAATAAACAGAAAACTAAATTTTCAAGTTACTAAATGGTATCCAGAGTATTCAGGAAATGAAAAATACAAACCGAAAGAATATCAAGCTTTAATTGTTGATAAAGAACATAATTTTAAAATGTTTTTAAAATTTACTAAAAGAGAATTAAAAAAATATAAAGATATAAAAAGTATGTACTCACTTGATGATCTGAATGACGACGATAACATAATAGTGACATACTTTAAAATATTAGAGATATATTAAAAAAGAACAATATTTATATCTAATAGTTTTATCATTATTGCTTTCAATATATGATTTAATTAATTATAAAGACTCACTTATATCAGTACGAATTTAAATGTAAAGTAGTTAAACTATAAGCTTCATGATACATAAAAGATATATGATTCCTCGGAATTTGACAAAAAAGTGTAAATATGCTATAATTAAACCATCAATGGGGGAAAAACTTATAATTTATACACTAAAATATCTCTCATGAAGATATTTTTTTATTAACAAAATAAAAGGGGGGTTTTATTTTGAATTTAATAGAAAGTGCATATAATATAGAATTAAATGACAATAATAAGTATTTTTTAGAAGAAATCGAAGCTAAATATAAGGATTATATTAAATTATTGGAAACTTTCGATGAAAAAGCTTTAAGTATTTTTTTAGAATCACTAAAAAAGGATGAGATACGTAACAATCATAAAACTGAAAATGAAGATCCGCTTATGATTACATTTTATACTTCCATGATGGAAAATGATTCATTAACAACACTTATAAATATATTGCATCAAAAAGATAAATTGACTATGAGTGACGTTAAAAAGTTACATAAGATTCTTATGGAAGGTACTGAAAAGGACGTTGGAGCTGGAGAATTTAGACAAAAAGATGTCTTTGTAGGAGCATTTAATCCAGATGGAACTCAGAGAATAGATTATGTTCCTATAGCTTATGACGCTATTGAAGAAAATATGGCTAAAGTACTAGAAATTATAAATTCAAATAATCAAGATAATGTATTTATTAATCCTTTTATAATTCACGGATTAATTGCAGCATTGCAACCATTTATGGACGGAAATACAAGGACAGCAAGATTATTACAACATAGTAAAATATGGACTAATACTAATATGCTATATAACAAAAAATTCGCTTTGCCAACAATTTACTTATCAGAAAATTATTGGAGAAGCAGAGGAGATAATCGATATTTAATTAATCAATTAGCAATAGAAGAAAACAATGAAGCTTGGAATGCTTGGTTCAAACATAATTTTTATATGGTAGATGAACAATTATTCCATTTAAATAATGTTGCTAATAAAGCAAGAAGAAAAATAAAATAAAATATTTTAAATTAAGAAGTGCTAACGATGATTTGTGATTATGATATGAACCCCGTTTCTTGGACATAGAAACGAGGTTTTTATATGTCAAAATTAACTTATGAAGATAGGATTGAAATATATAATAAAAGAAAAAATGGAATAAGTTTAACTACTTTGTCCAAACAATATGGAGTTCATATAAATAAAATTAAGTATTTAATATCAATAATAGATAGAAATGGATTAGAAGTCCTCCGAAAAAATAAAAACAAATACTACAGTGTAGAAGAAAAAGTAAGAATAATAAATCGTGTTTTAATAAATATGGAATCCATAAGATTTGTATCAATAGATGAGGGTCTTTTAAGTGACGGAATGTTGCAAACATGGATTTCAAAATATAAGGAAAATGGTTATAATATAGTTGAACGGAAGCGAGGTCGTCCAACTATGATTAAGAAACCAAAACAAATTAATAAAAACGAAACAGATAAAGAAAAGATAGAAAGATTAGAAAAAGAAAATGAATTGGATTGTCAACACTTTTTTGGACAAATTAAATGTGGACTAACTTATATTGAATTGGGGTAAGATAATCTAAAGAACCATGAATTCTGTGATTGTTAAACCAATTAACATAATCAAAAAGTTCTATCTCTAATTGCTCGAAACTATCGAAAATTCTATTAAAGCAAAATTCGGTTTTGAATATTTTATAAGTCGCTTCTGCAACTGCATTATCATAAGGTGTTCCTTTTTGACTCAAGGAACGCCGAATTTTAAACTTTTTTAATATTTCTTCTACTATATGATTTTTGAATTCATTTCCGCGATCAGAATGAA
>JAFQES010000021.1 GCA_017398945.1 Bacilli bacterium
AAATGTTAGAAAATATAGAAAATTCACCATTTACAAAAATTTTCAATGCCTTCTTTATTCTGTCCTTCGTTGTATTACTTTTGTTTTCAGTATGGAAAATAACTTTTAGGATTTTAGATGCAGATAATAATGATACACCTTTATTTGAAATGATAAAGGAAATCGTAAAATGTGGTTTTTTAATATTTAGTGTTTATTTAATATTTAACACAAGTATAAATATAGGAATTAATTTATCAAATTCAATATATAATTCCTTTAATTCATCTGAGTCAACAATTGGAGATAAGATGAAAAGTGCATATATGACTATTAATGATTCTTGTTATGTTATTAGTGGTGGAGAATCTACTGATGCAGATAATGTAACAGAACTTAAAGATTATCTAAATGGATATGCAAATGTTAGTAGTGCAACAACGATGGAAGATTTTGAAAACTTAATTAGAAATGATACTATAACAGCAAGTGATATTTCTGATTCTGGTGCTTTCTCGTATAGGTGTACTATTTATAAACCGGGTATTTGGAATGATGGTGAAGATTATGCTTTTTCGTATAACTTTTTATTTGGAATAGTTATAGGAATTATATTTTTATTTAGCATAGGATTTGCTGTATTGATGCTCGGACGAAGGCAATTAGAACTTGCTTTTTTAATGACAATATCACCACTTGTAATAGCAACAAGTGTAGGAAGAAAAGAACAACGATCGGCATTATATCAACAACTTGCATCATTAGTATTACAAGCTGGTGCAATGATGTTATTAATAGGATTAACAGCTGTTATGTTTAATGCTATTCAAAATAGTGCTGATATAAATAGTTTAGGATATTTCACTAAAACAGTTGCTCAATCTATTTTATATCTTGGATGTGCAATGTTACTTATGACTGGATGTACATCTTTAAATAGATTTATTGGTGATAATGTATCTGCAAATAGTGGTAGAGATATGATGCTTGCAATGGGTGGATTATTTGGTGGTATTAGAACCGCTGGTGCTGTTGGTACTGGATTGTTAAGTGCTGCTAAAAGTACAGCTGTTGGAGGATTTAAAACCGGAAAAGGAATTGGACAGCTTGCAAAAGGTGGAATACAGACAGCAAAAGGAATGTATCATGGTGTAGCAAGTGTTAATGATAAAACTCATAGTGGTATTTCTAAAAGAATGAATAAAGCTATGGGCAAGGGTGTAACAAATCTTGCTAGAGGACAAATGATGCAACAAAGTTCAAATCCTATATCAAGAGCTTATGGAAGAATGTTATCATCTCATGGAGAAAATCAAGTTAAAAATGTTGCTTCTAAATGGAATTTTGCTGATGATAAATATAATAGTGATTATATTAAAGGTGGAGTTAGTTTAGCACAACAAGGAATTAATAATATAAAAGATGGTTTTGGTGGTGCATTTAATAGTATTAAGAATATTGGTAATCCACGAAGTGCAAGTTATAGATCTCGTCCAAATATAAGAAAATATACGGATTCGGATAGTATTTAATAAAGGGGGTATTTGGTTGTATATCACACTACAGAGTATAAAAAGAAATTTAGGACTTTTTAATTTAGAGTTTGAAGATCTAATAATTGGTTCTATATTTGGATTAGTATTTACAATTTTATTTTTATTACATTTTTATACAGCTTCATTAGTTGTAATTTCATTAGGTGTTTTAGCGTTAATACCTATGGATTTTTCAAAATGTAACAGAATGTATAAATTGTTTATATTATTTACAAATTTTTTATTTAAGAATAAAAATTATTATTTTTATAAATTATAAAGAAATAGGGGGTTGGTTTTAATTATAAAAATATTTCAGGGGTTGAAAGAGAAAAAACATAAAAGAAAAAAATTAAAAGAAGCAAAACGTGTGAATAAAGCTAAAATTAATAATAAGAATATTTATATTACTAAAAGTAAGCTAAAAAAGAAAATCCAAAATTCACAAAGTTTTACTAATATTAAAGATATAAATGATAATGGGTTAATTAGTTTAAAATCTAATCAATATGCTTATTTTTATAAAGTTAATCCAATTGATTTATCTTTAACAAATAAAAATGAACAAGAATTATTTTTTCATACATTATCAAAATTATATAGATTACCATTCACAATAAAAGCATATAAATTTGATGAAAAAATAAATCTTAATATAAATAAAGAAAACTATTTAGAATTAATAGAAGATGCAAAAAATAATAAAGCAAGAATGGATTTGTTACTTAATAATCATGGTTTTATTGAAACAATAGAAAGTGAGAATATGACAAGTGCAAGTTCTTATTATTTTGCAATTATAGGTAAAAATAAAGAGGCATTAGAAAAGAATAAGGAAGAATTTGAATTAACTTGTTCTAATATAGTTCCTAGATTAAATATTGAACTAATTACTAATAAAAAGAATTTAGTAAAGATTTTTTGTAATATGTATTTTGCAAATAATAATTTAGATCAAATTATATATTACGATTTTATGGATTTGGTATCACCACTTAAAATAAGTGAACAAATATCAAATCTAAAATTTGATGATGAGGAAGTGCAATTATTATCTATTAAAAATTATCCATTATTTATAGAACATGGTTTTTTAGATAGAATAATTAATCTACCTTATGTTAAGGCATCGGTTACAATAAATGAATCTATTGAACAATATAAACTTATTAATGTATTAAATAGTAGTTTTAAAGCAGTATTAGCTGATTATAATTCAAGTAAAAATTTAAGTGATGTAACAGAAATGCAAACACTTATGAATAACTATAAAATTTTAATTGAGCAAATATCTGCAAATGATGAAAAAATAAAAGATGTTTCTATTGTGCTAGCAATTAGTGGCAATAAGAAACAAAGGGAAGAATTAATAAAAGAAATTAAAAGAAATGCAGAACTATATCAAATCAAGATTGATGTTCCTAAGTTAAGGCAGATGGAAGCATGGCAATCTTATGATTTAACAGATAAAAGTTTTAAAGATTATGGAATGTATTTACCAACAGTAACATTAGCATCAACATTTTTCTTTACTGAAAATTATCATAATGATACTACAGGTTATTTAATTGGTGAAGATTCTGCTTATGGATTACCTATATTTTTTGATCCATTTTATTTAAGTAAAGTTAGAACAAATCATAATATGGGAGTTATAGGAACTTCTGGTAGCGGCAAAAGTTATTTATTAAAATTAATGATTACTAATGAATTTGCAAGAGGAACAAAATTATTTTTATTTGATATAGAAAATGAACTTCAAAAATTATGTAATAGATGTGGTGGAGAATATATTGATTTATCAAGTAAGTCATTAATTAATCCACTACAGGTTAGATATGTAATGAGTGATGAAGATGATGAGGCATCAATATTAGGAAAACATCTTGGTTTTCTGGAAAACTTTTTTACAACAGCTTTTGAAGATATATCAGAAAAAGAATTAGTTGTTTTAATTGACATAGTAGAAAAATTTTATAATAGTAGGGGAATAAGTAAAAAAACATCCTTAGAAGAATTTGAAAAAATGACACCTAAGGATTATCCAATATTTAGTGATTTATATGCTTATCTTTTAGAAGAACAAAGATCTTGTGAAAATAAAGAATTATCAAGAATTTTAGTTAATATTGAAGTATTGCTAAAAAGAATGGTAGTAGGTCAAGACAGTAATTTATTTAATGGTATAACGACTATTGATTTAAGTAATAATCTAGTCGTTTTTAATTTACAAGAATTATTATTCAATTCTAGTAGAAGATTAATAAATACTCAAATGATAAATTTATTAACATATTTAAGTAATGAAATTATTGATAATAAGAAAAGAAATGATAAGTTTAATAAAGAACAAAAAATGTTAATTATACTTGATGAATTCCATAATTATATAGATGAAGATAATCCAACATTATTAAAATATTTTGATCAGCTTAATCGTCGTAGCCGTAAGTACAAAACAGGCATAATTATAGCGAGCCAACAACCTACGGATTTTACTAATCGTTCTAATATTTTAAGGCATGCTAGCGCCATATTTAACAATTGTCAGTATCAATTAACTGGAATGTTGAAGGATACAGATATTACAGCAGTTGAAAAATTATATTCTAATACACCATTAACTGAAACTCAAAAAACATTTTTAAGTAGATGTAATCAAGGACAATTTTTACTTAATATTACTAATAGAACTAGAATAAGAGTGAATGTTTTTGCAACACCTTTACAAATGTATTATATGGGTGAAAGTGATGAAATACCAAATTTAGTGGAAGCTACATAATATGAATGCTTTAAAAAAACTTTTAACTATTAAAGTTGGTGGAACAATATTAGCAATAGTTATGTTGTTTGTTGTAATAATAGCTATTATTTCTGCAATAACTGGTGTAGCTATGGGATATGAAGAATCTATTAGACAAGCACAGGCAGTTAGAGGTTCTAATACTATTATAAATAATCAAATATATGCTGATAGATATAGAAGTATTTTAAATAAACATTTAACCACAAAAGGTTATGTTTCATTAGAAAGATTAATTTTCTATCTTCAAAGAACACATAATGTTTTGGATATTACAACATTATCAAATGAAGAATGGGAAGATGCTTATCTATCTAATTTGAATACAAAAGAAAAACAAATGATACCAATAAAAACTATTTGTAAAGATTTAAAGAAAGATACAACTTTACCAAAGTTTACTGTTGAAACAGGTTTTAATGATTCTGGATTAATTATAGATGTAATTGATTTATGCAATGTTGATGGAGTTGATATTGCTACTTCAAATGATTATTCAGAAAGTTATCCTTATTTACCATTTGTTTTTCCACTACAAAATAATTTTGTGGTAACATCAATGGTATTTGAAAGTAGAAATGTAGATTTAGGACTAAGTGGAGAGGCACAAGAAAATGTTAATTTTCACGAAGGCTGGGATTTTGCAGTACCAATAGGAACAAATTTTTATAGTATGTGTAATGGGCATGTATCAAATATTGTTAATACTCAATTTAATGATTTAAGTTATAAGCAATCTGGTAATTCAGTTGGCAATTATATATCTGTTAATTGTAGTAATGGATTAAAAGTTAGTTATTTACACATTCAAGCGAATAGCTCGCCTTTTGGGATGAAAGTTGGTAGTTTAGTTAGAGAAGGAGATTTGTTAGGTAGAACTTCAACAACGGGTTTATCAACTGGTCCGCATCTCCACCTATCTTTACAAAATAGTGATGGTACATATTTGGATGCTTTAGAATATGTTAATTTCAATTATAAAAAGGGGTGATGGTTAATAAAAGATTATTTAGAAAATTTAAAAGATGGGAACAAATTAAATGATTATGTTATTGATTATTATATAGATGATTATGATAATTATAGCGATGATAGTTCTTTTCTTAAAGATATGGAAAATTTACAAAGATATGGCTGCGTATCAGGAATGATAGGCAGCTTAATTTATTATGATGATACAAACAAATTTTATGATGATTATAAAGAAGAAATAAATGATTTATTAAGTGAATTAATAGATGGAACTGGTCTTTCAATGAATGAACTTTTTGGAGATAAATTTGATAATGAAGATCCATTAGTTTTAGACTGTTCTAATAAAAATTTATTAGCATGGTTTGGCTTTGAAGAAACAGCAAATAGATTATATGAAAAAGTTTATGAGGCATTTAAAAATCAAGACTTTGAATTTAGTTATTAAGGGGGAATGAAAATTGTGTATAAAGAAGATATGGGATATAGAATAATGGTAGAACGCAAATATGTATGTGGGTATTCTCAAAGAAGATTAGCAAAATTAGTAGGTGAGGATATAGAAACAATTAGAATGTTAGAAGATGGTAGATTAAGAAATCCACAACCAAATTTGATATTAAGAATCGCAGAAGTGTTGGATTCTTTTTATATGAATTTTGTTAATCCGGAATACGAAGAAGAATTTTTATATTTCTTAGATTGGGGTACTACAGATCATGATAGCATTGTTGCATTAAAAGAATTAACAAAGTTACTAAGTGATGTTGCAATTAAAATTCGTTTTCCAAATAGGAGATTAGATGGAATTAGATAAAAATTATATTAAAAATAATATTATAAGTTTAGGAAGAAAATATGACACAAGACAAGTCTTTGAAGATTTTGTAATATGTTGTGCTTATTCTTTAGCAAATGCAGCTAGTTATAATCAAGAAAGAGAAAATGAATATTTAAGAATAGCTAAAAAATATGAGAAAGAAGAATTTAATTCTTTTGCAAAGATGTTCGCGGCTTTGCAAATAGAACTTGGTAAGGAAGATTTTGATGATGTTCTTGGTAATTTATATGAAGATTTAGGTTTATCTAGTAAACATTTAGGACAATTTTTTACTCCTATTCATGTAAGTGATTTAATGGCTAAAATAACTTTTGGTGCTGAGGATATAAAAAAAGAAATAGAAAAAGATGGTTATACGAGTATGTCTGATCCATGTTGTGGAAGTGGTAGAATGTTACTTTCATATTTAAAAGCATGTAGAGAGAATGATATTAATATGGATAAAGTTTATTTTGAAGGAGCAGATTTATCAAAACTATGTTGCTGTATGACTTATGTAAATTTATCATTATTAGGTGCAAGTGCTATTGTATATAATCAAGATACATTGTTGTTAGATGTATATGATTCATATATTACACCTGCATTAGTCTATAACAATAATTTAACAGAAAAGTTAGTAGAAAAAGGTGTATTAAAAAGAAAAGACGACAACAAAAAACCTGAAGGAGAATTAGCAAATGAACAATAAATTAAATTGTCAGCTTATTAATATTCTATTAACTAAAAATAATGAATTTGCAAATAAATATACTTCAATAATTAGTGGTAATTTTGACTATGAAACTTTACTTAATGATTATTATAAAAATAAAGAAATGAGATCCATAAGAATAGATAATAATACTCAATCAATTTGTT
>JAFQES010000022.1 GCA_017398945.1 Bacilli bacterium
AACCCCTGAAATATTTTTATAATTAAAACCAACCCCCTATTTCTTTATAATTTATAAAAATAATAATTTTTATTCTTAAATAAAAAACTTGTAAAAAGCATAAACAATTTATACATTCTGTTACATTTTGAAAAATCCATAGGTATTAATGCTAAAACACCTAAAGAAATTACAACTATTGAAGCTGTATAAAAATGTAATAAAAATAAAATTGTAAATACTAATCCGAATATAGAACCAATTATTAGATCTTCAAACTCTAAATTAAAAAGTCCTAAATTTCTTTTTATACTCTGTAGTGTGATATACAACCAAATACCCCCTTTATTAAATACTATCTGAATCTGTATATTTTCTTATATTAGGACGAGACCTATAACCTGCACTTCGTGGATTACCTATATTTTTAATACTATTAAATGCACCACCAAAACCATCTTTTATATTATTAATTCCTTGTTGTGCTAAACTAACTCCACCCTTAATATAATCACTATTATATTTATCATCAGCAAAGTTCCATTTAGAAGCAACATCTTTCATTTGAGTTTCTCCATGTGCTGATAGCATTCTTCCATAAGCTCTTGATATAGGATTTGAACTTTGTTGCATCATTTGACCTCTTGCAAGATTTGCAACTCCTTTACCCATTGCTTTATTCATTCTTTTTGAAATACCAGAATGAGTTTTGTCATTAACACTTGCTACACCATGATACATTCCTTTTGCTGTTTGTATTCCACCTTTTGCAAGTTGCCCAATTCCTTTTCCAGTTTTTGCAGCACCAACTGCTGTACTTTTAGCAGCACCTAACAAACCAGTACCAACCGCACCAGCAGTTCTAATACCACCAAATAAACCACCCATCGCTAACATCATATCTCTACCACTATTTGCAGATACATTATCACCAATAAATCTATTTAAAGATGTACATCCTGTCATAAGTAACATAGCACATCCAAGATATAAAATAGATTGAGCTACTGTTTTAGTAAAATATCCTAAACTATTTATATCTGCACTATTTTGAATAGCATTAAACATAACAGCAGTTAATCCTATTAATAACATCATTGCACCAGCTTGTAATACTAATGATGCAAGTTGTTGATATAATGCGGATCGTTGTTCTTTTCTTCCTACACTTGTCGCTATAACAAGTGGTGATATAGTCATTAAAAAAGCAAGTTCCAATTGCCTTCGTCCGAGCATCAATACAGCAAATCCTATACTAAATAAAAATATAATTCCTATAACTATCCCAAATAAGAAGTTATAAGAAAAAGCATAATCTTCGCCATCATTCCAAATACCCGGTTTATAAATAGTACACCTATACGAGAAAGCACCTGAATCAGAAATATCACTTGCTGTTATAGTATCATTCCTAATTAGATTTTCAAAATCTTCCATCGTAGTTGCACTACTAACATTAGCATATCCATTTAGATAATCTTTAAGTTCTGTTACATTATCTGCATCAGTAGATTCTCCTCCACTAATAACATAACAAGAATCATTAATAGTCATATATGCACTTTTCATCTTATCACCAATCGTTGACTCTGATGAATTGAAGGAATTATATATTGAGTTAGATAAATTAATTCCTATATTTATACTTGTGTTAAATATTAAATAAACACTAAATATTAAAAAACCACATTTTACGATTTCCTTTACCATTTCAAATAAAGGCGTATCATTATTATCTGCATCTAAAATTCTAAAAGTTATTTTCCATACTGAAAACAAAAGCAATACAACGAAGGACAGGATAAAGAAGGCATTGAAAATTTTTGTAAATGGTGAATTTTCTATATTTTCTAACATTTGAATAAAATTCAAACTATTTATTTTTTGAGCTACATCGTATAATGTATCAATGGTAGAAAATATAATATTAATAATTGCCATTCCAAGCCCTCTTAATATATCCAGAACTCCGTACTTTATATCACTTCCAATACTAAGTAATAACATTTATTACCCCAATGTATCAATTACAAAGTTGATTATTGAAGGAATTAAAATAAGTAAAGCTACACCACCTAAAGTATAAAGAATTGTTTTCTTTCTTCTTTGTTTAGTTTCATCATCACCAATAATAAATTGAATAACAAAAACTACTAATGCAATAAAAGCTACAACTATACCAAACACTTGAATCTTTGTAGCTAAATTTTTAATAATTGTGCCAAGTCCCTCAATAGTAACATTGCCACCTTCTATTTTTTCTACTGCAAAAACATTTGTAGCAGTAAGTAGAAATGATGAAATAATACCAAAAAGCATCAACGATAATTTTGATGTCTTTTCTTTTAATTTATTAACTTTACTTTTACCATTAGACGCAGAAATTTCCCCTTTTAATTTCTTATCTATATTAAACAACCCCCTTATTCTTTTTTATAAAACTTTTTCTTCTTTTAAATTATGATAATAATCTAATACCATTTTTAAATTGTTTTTTGATAAACTATCACTTTCTTCCTTTAATCTATTTTCAAGACTATTTATAAATCCGCCTTCGCCTTGTCCAAACATATAAACATTACTATATAAATGACAAGTCGTATTTAATTCAACCAACATATAAGCAATTCCATCTCCTAAATTAACATTATCTCTTTTTTCTAAATCTTGTTCTTTAGTCAATCTATCTAATGTTTCTAATTTATATTTATTTGAAGGAATATTTATATCACTTGTTCTAACAACAATAGCAACTATATCTAATTCTTCTTCATCTAATTCTCTATCAAAAACAAAAACAACTTTCTCAGCTTCTTCTTCTGTTAATTTTAAATAATCTAACGTTTTCTGATTATTAATGGATCTAAAGACAGATATTTTACCTGTATCTGTTTTTAAATATAATTCTAAATCACCTCTTTGATGATCTCCATAATATTTAAAATCTAAATTATAGAAATTATATATATCAAGTAATTCTTTTAATGTATATTCCCTATTCTTATCTATCATTATTTAACCATTTCTTCTGTTTTTGTTTCTTCAATAGGTTCTGTTGATAAATCTTTTTTATTTGCTAGATGTTTATATTTATTAACTTTTAAGTTAATTGTTCTAATTTTTTGTTCTGCTACTTCAATATCTTTAGGTTGCATTGCACCTTCTAAATGTATTAAAGCACCTTGTTTAGATAATTTCATTATTCTTTCTGCATCTTTATTCCATAATGCAAAATCTAAATAATCTGTGATTTTATTATCTTCCTTATCTCTATATTCTCTATCAACTGCAAGAGTAATATTACATACCTTGTTTCCATTTTCTAATTCTTTTATTTCAGGATCTCTAACTAATCTCCCTACTACATTAAATTCATTCATACTATTCATTACACTCCCTCCTTAATTTTTTTATTAATAGTATTCTAATATTGACTTTTAAAAGTCTTTTGTCCTAAACTTCTTGTCCAAGTATCACCAACACCATTTGTACAATCTACAGCAACCCAATATAAATATGGATAATTATAATTTGTATAGTTTGTATTGTTTGCAATATAATTTCTTTGAATATCAGCTTGAGCTCTAGTTAAAGTATAATCTGTAACAACCCAATAATTTCCTGGTGCAGATGGTGCTTCTTCTATTCTTCCAGACCATCCTGCAGATTTGAAAACATTTAATAATGCTTGTGCATTACCATAAGGACCATGTCCTGTAATTAATGCACAATATGATTCTGTTATATTTGCATACAAATTAATATTATAATCAGGCATCTTATCAACCCAACCACTCCATCCATGAAATGTATGATAAATATCTAACGAACTTTGTGCATTTAAATTTTCAACAGATGAATTATATGCTACTGACCTTGTTGCCCACAATGAATTATTAACATAATAATTTACTGTATAATAATTCACACTCCAATTTGCTTTATAACTTCTATTACCTGTACTCCCTTTTGATATAGTTACATTTTTTGTTGGAGAACTTAATCCTGTTCCTGTCCAACCTGTAAATGTATAACCTTTTCTAGTAGGATTAGGTAAAGTAATCGTATCTTCAACATTATAATTATTTTTTTGTCCTGAAATACTTCCACCATTTAAATCATAACTAATACTATAAGTAATTGTTTTATATTGTGCATAAATTTCTTTATCATTAATATCATCAACATTATTTATATTAACTGAATACAAAATATCTCCATTTTTTGAATTACTATAACCTTGAAATGTATAACCACTTTTTGTTGGTGTAGGTAAAGTTGCTTTACCATTATTAATTGTTAAACCAAAAGATTTATATGTTCCACCAGAACCATTTATTTTTAAATTATAATCTTCTGTTTCAAACTTGTTTTTCATATTTGAAGATGTAGAAAAATATGCACTAGCAAACCCTATTGTTGTAAAAGTTGCTAACAATAAAATAATTATTAAAAGCTTCTTATTCATTTTTTCTAACCTTCTTTTTTTCTTTTATTTCTGTATATTTATCATTACACAAATCTAATACTATAACTGCGACAAATATAAATAAAAGGTATTTATTATTATAAATAAAATCAGCATAATATCCTAAAAGTGGAATACACCAATCAGTTCCTTTTCCTAATACCTGTTCATCTTTGACTAAATTTCCATCTAAAGAATTGTTTGCATCACCCTTAGTTATAAAACCATTCTCTGTATCATCAACTATCCTATGAGATATAATGTGATTTTTAGTTTGATATACTAAAATATCACCTCTATCAAAATCTTCTAATTCTTGTTCTTGATAATATAAAAGCCCACCTACTTTTAAAGTTGGTTCCATACTACCAGATATTACAACTAATGGTTTATGTCCCCAAAACGATGGAATAAAAATTAATAAATAGATTAGTACCAAAATATATATAATTCTAAATATACCATCTTTAATTTTTATTAACATAACTTTTCACCTTTCCATCAATTACAAAAGGAATACAATTAAGTATCCCTTTTTATTACCAAATATCATTATGATCGTATTGTATTGTTTCAATATTAACTGTTAATGTATATTGAGCATTGTCATAACCATTACCAGAAGATGTATAAGTTATTGTTTGTCCATCAGCTGAAATTGTTTCAGTTAAAGTAGCTTTAATATTTTTATTAAATGTTACTCCACTAATGAAAGATGTTGTTGTTTCTCCCGGTTCTACTCTGTTCATATATGCTTTTGAACCATAGTAATAATATCCGTCAGAATCTTTTTCCCATCCTTCATTAAAATTAATAATTGCAGCTGTATTACCTTCACTATCTTTTAAAGGTATTTCTTTACCATTTGCATTAACCCATTTTTCTTCATAACTAACTCTTACAGCCATATTGATTTTACCTGTATTAGTTACCTGTATTGTTTTTTCTGTAGTGTCGCCCGGCGTCCAATTTGTTGGTGCAACAAATTTCTCTACAATTTCATTTTGATATAATGCTGTTTTTAATACATTAGATATACTACTACTTGTTGTGAAATAAGCTAATGTCCCACCAAGTATAGTAAATAAACTAATAATTGAAACTATCAAAGTTTTTTTCTTACTAACTTTTCTTTTGTTTTTTTCATTATCTATTTTTTTCATTTTTTACCTTCTTTCTTTTGTTATTAATAAATAATAAAATTGTTCCTGTTACTACCATAGCAATAGGAATTAAAAATATATATGAATTTGATGAAGTGTTAGGAACTTCTATTTGCATCATTTCATTTGTTAATGTATCTTTAATAATTGTTCCATCTTCTAAAATTTCAAAGTAATGTACTTCATCATTTAAAATATAACCTTCTGGTGCCTCTTTTTCTATATAACTATATTTGCCATATTTAAGATCTTCAATTGTTATTAATCCATTTTCATCTGTTCTACCGCTAAATATTAATTCTCCAGATTCATTAAATATTTCTATTAAAGCATTAGGAATAACATTTCCAGTAGAAAAATCTATTTTTGTTAATGTAAATGAACCAGTTATTATTCCATTAACAATTGTTTCTTCAATCACTGCACCATCTTCTGTTACATCAAAATAAATTTTTTCATCACTTAATACATAACCTTCTAATGTTGAAATTTCTTTAAAATAATATTTACCATATTCTAATTCAATTTCAATATATCCATTATCATCTGTTTCTTTTTCTAATAATAGATTATCTTGTAAATCATAGATTCCAAACTTAACCCCAGCTAATACTTTTTCTTCTTCATCTACCTTATTAATTTTTAATGTAGATGTTATTTTTTTATTTGTCATGTTAGCTTTAACTACTTCACCATTTTCTAAAATTTCAAAATATACTTTTTCTTCATTTAAAACATATCCGTCTGCTGGATTTACCTCAACGATATAATATTTTCCAACAAATAAATTTTTAACAACTACTTGTCCTTTGTCATCTGTCATTCCAGAGAAAACTAATTCATTATTTGAAGTAAAAATATTAACTTCAACATTAGAAATAACATCACCAGACACTAAATCAGTTTTAGTGAAAATTAAATCGCCCTTTTCTAAATAGTTATATGGTTTATATGTATTATAAACTACTTTTGTTTTATTATCTTTTTCAGTTAGTTCAAAATGATATTCTTTAGGATCTAAAATATAATTGTCTTTTGTTTGAACTTCAACCAAATAATATTTTCCCAATGGTAATTTTTTACTAATTGAATAACCAAATTCATCTGTAATAAGAGTTTCTACTAAATCACCTTTATTGTAATAAATATAATTATTATCTGATGATTTAATATCTTCTGCTGCGTATAATTCATATTTAATACCATTTAAAGCGATTGTTTCATATTTAAACGAACTATTTTCTACTACAAACTTTTCACCAGTTTTAAATATTTCAACTTGTCCTTTAATCGCTTCATTTTCAAAATTAACAACTACAAAAGCACCATACGTAGTATAGTTATATTCTGTATTTTCTCCTATTGAAAAACTTAAACCTTCATTTGAAATAACATATCCTTTAGGACATTCAATTTCTACTAATTTATAATTACCTGCCTCTAATTTTAAATATGTTGTAAACATTCCAGATTCATCTGTTGAGAAAGTATCATATACTTTACCTGCTACAAATTGACTTACATATTGATTTGTATCTGTATTAAGTATTTTGAATTTAGTATTTGGTAAAGCAATAGTTTTTCCTGTTTCACTATCAATTTTTACAACTTGAAGATATGCAGATATTTTATTATTTAAAATATTATAATACTGTTCCTTTTCACTATTTTCATCTACTGTTACAAAAAAATCATATATTTTTTCAAAACCTGTATTACTGTTAACTTGATGAAATTTCCAAACACCATAAGGAATATCTAATGAAGCATAACCGTTTTTATCTGTAGTTAATTCTCCATATTTTGTTCCATCTGGATAAAAAATTTCAAAAGTAATATTTGCTTCTGCATTTAAGAAAGTAGTATTTCCGTTCACGTAATCATATTGTTTTAAAATACTAATATAATTCTTAATTACATCTTCTTTTACTGTGATAGAATAATCTAATTTTTCAGAAATAAATTGATTAAATATTTCAGTATTAATGTAATATCCTTTTGATGATGATAATTCTTCTATTGTATATTTTCCATAAGGAATATATTTTGAAATAGCACTACAATCATCTCCTATTGCAATTGTATCAACGATATTTCCATTATGATCTTTAATAACAAATTTAGCTCCAACTAATGTAGCTTGCCCTTGTGCTTTACAAGTATTTGTTTCACTATCAACTTTATTAATTTGAATTCTTCCCTTAATAACATCTTCTTTTGATGTTACTGAAATTATAGTATTATCTTTTATATTTGCATAATAAGTATTTGAATCTAAATAATAACCAGTTGATGCTGATAATTCTTTAATAGAATAATTACCATAAGGAAGTTCTTTTGATGTGGCACTACAATCACTACCAATCGTTACTGTATCTACAAGATTTCCATTATGATCTCTTATTTCATATTTAGCACCAACCAAAGAAGCCATTCCACTTTCTTTACAAGTATTTGTTTCACTATCATATT
Organism: Bacilli bacterium; assembly: GCA_017398945.1. GTDB lineage: Bacteria > Bacillota_I > Bacilli_A > RF39 > UBA660 > RGIG1752. The sequence goes on from JAFQES010000022.1 coordinate 8,083, forward strand.
TAACTACTTTTATTTTTCCTTTTATTACTTGTTCTTCTACTGTTAAATCATAAGTATCACTAGAATTTACAGTAACTGTATAAGTATTTGAATCTAAATAATAACCAGTTGAAGCAGAAATTTCTTTTATTGTATAAGTACCAAACGGAAGATGATCTGTTATTGCTGTCATATCATTACCAATAGTTAGTGTTGTTACAACATTATTATTTGAATCTAATACATTGTATTTAGCACCAACTAATGTAGCTTGTCCTTGTGCTTTTGTAATATCTAATTCAGAATCAACTTTTGTTAATTTTATTCTTCCACCTAAAGCATTAACTTTTACAGCAACATACAATGGATCATCTACTCCAAAATATCCCATTTTTTGAGATTTTGAATCAGTTCCAACAAAAATAGTTGTTGGATTATCTGTGTACATTTTTTTCTTTAATATAATTGTATTTTCACCAACTCTTGATGGTGTTACTAATAATTGATTTCCACTTATAGTAACAGTTGCACCATCGCTTTGATGAACTACATAATCTGATAAATAACCAGTAGAATCAGAAAATGATGTTGTTTGATTAACAACTCCAGTTTTTATTGTTGCATCAAATTGTGGTTGATTATAATGAGCTGCTACTAATCTCTTAATTTCATTTTTTTCTTTATCTACATTTATATAATCTCCCCAACCAGACGCTTCTGTCCAATATTCAATAATCTGTCCACCTGTAGTTTCCCAGATAAGTGCTTGTGCAGCCATTCTATATCTTAGTGTATTATGTCCCGGATAGTCATAACCATAATATCCATATAATTGAATTTTCTGATTTACTTCATCTGAATAAGGTGAATTAATCCATCCAATTTGTCCATTATAATCATGAATTGTAATATCTACTCCCGGTTCTATACAATAAACTGTTTTACCATCCATAGTATAGGTATGATATTGAGCCGACATATATGGTTTTCCACCACCACGTCTTGTATAATAAACATTTTCAATTGGTCCTTCTACTAATGTTGCTGCACTAACATCAGTACATCCCAAAAGCATTAAAAAAGCACTAACCATAAATATTAGTGCATATTTGTATTTCCCTTTCAAATTATTCCCCCTAACAAAAAAACACAACTAAATTGCTGTGTTGTTAATTATTATATATCCAAGTTCCATCAGTAAAGAAAATCTGTAATCTATAACCAACTACTGTTCCTTTATATGCAAAACTTTTGCATGATGTATTTCTTAAATTCCCTTGTATTGCATATTGTGGACCAATAATATCTGCTGCAGCTTGACATTCTGCTCTTGTTTCAAATTCTATTGTAGCTTTCAAATTAATGTATTCTTCATCATTTTTAAAACTAAATACATTATCTTTGTTATCTTCATCAGGAATTTCATAAGAATTTGTATTATTCTGTTCTTCTTTATCAACATTACTATTAGTAGCTGTATTTTCATCAACTTTTGGTTCTTCTTTTATTTGAGTATTAGTAGAAGAATTTGATGATGTTGATGAATCACTAGAAGAAGTTTGATTATTTTGTTCTTGTTTTGTTGTTATATTATTTTTAGAAGAACTATTATCTTTCTTTGTCGTGTCTGTTTTTACATTATTATTGTTATTAGAATTATCTTCTTTTTGATTATCACTCTTTGAATTTTCTACCTGTTCTTCTATTTTTACTTCTTCAGTTGATATTACATTTTGGTCTTCATTATTTTCCTCAGATACTTCATTTTTTACCGTTTCTTTTTCAACAGTATCATTTAATTTATTTGTTTCTCTTGTATTAAAATAATAAATTGTAGCACTACATATACCTAGTACCATTAAAAGACTAAAAATTACAAGAGGCAATTTAATTTTTGGTTTCATAAGAAATCCCTCCTCTTTAATTTGTTATATAGATCATAACATATTTTTGTTAAAAAGTCAGCGCCTATTCAGTAGATTCTAACTTAATAGTAGGAACTTCTTGTATTGGAGTTGCATACATTCCTAATTGTAATTGCATTTCATTAATTTTATTATACAATACATTAATGTATGTAACTAAATGTTGGTATCTCTGAATTGCTATATCCAAATCAGCTAAGGTTCTAAAATATTCAGAATTTGATAATCCTAAATTTTCTGCACGTTCCTTCACCTGATCTTTCATAAAGCTAGATACCGAGACTTTGATTTGTTCCATTTTTCACCTCCTATTTCTATAATTGAGTTTGATAACTCTATCCACTATTTTTGCTTTCAGTTATATGCTTAATTTAATTAAAAACTTCTATATGATAATATTTAGCTACTTTTATATAACAGCTTTTCTTTCTCTGATAAATACTACTCTTATCTAAAGAAAGTCTTTCAGCAATTTCTTCATCAGTATGTCTTGATAATATAGAATATTTGAAAATTATCTTCTCATCTGAAGTCATCCTTAATCTTAAAGCTCTAAATGATTCATTCATTGCATCAATATATTCTTTATATTCAACAATCTTTAAAGCTCTTTGTGATGTTGGATCACTAATATTAGATGAAAAAATCCCCATATTATCATTAGACAATGACGCATTATAATATTCACTTAATTCTTCAACCCTAACAGAGTATGCTCTATACTTTGAAAAGTATTGTAAAACTAAGTCTCTAGTTTCCGGATAATTGTATCCATCTAAAATCTCCTTGCCATATAATTTTGGTTCACTTATTTTTGGCATATAACCATCTCCCTCTGAAAGCATAAAAAAAGAACAAAATCTAATTTGTCCTTTCAAAAAAAATAATGAATTAAAAAAATGGAACAGTCATTTCTTTAAACTTATCCCATTTTACTACATTTTAGCATTAACATCTTGAAATGTCAGTAGCGATTTTTATTGTGTTTTTTGTTTAAAATTTAGTTGAGTTGTTTTTGCACTTTTTCCTTATTTTATAAGGGATAGCGAAGAAAATAAACTTAACTAAAAACATTTTATTTTTATTTTTTCTTTTCAAATTTTTTAAAAAAAATTGCAAAAAAAAAGATGACAATTAGTCAAAAAGACTAATTGTCGCAAATACATTCTTTGTAAAACCATCTACTAATCCAAATCTAAGTGCTAATTTTACATAACAACTTTTCTTTATTGGATAATAAGTTTTATCTGTTTTACAGATCCTATCTCTAACTTGTTTGTCTTGTTCTCTTGCTAATACGCTGTAGGTGTATATCTTTAATTCATCTGCTGTTAGTGTAGATAATAAATATTCAAGTTTTCTATCAAACTCATTTAAATATTTTACTACCTTTTCCCTTTTCTTAACAATTTCATAAGTTGAATCTATTTTTTTACGATATTTTGAACGTGCTGTTGCAGGTTCATTATTAGATTTACGTTGATATATTGAATCTAAGTATTCTTGTGCTATTGCTTTTTTATAATTATAATCATCAAATAAATTATAAACAGCTTTAGCGATTACTTTTAAATCATACTCATCCAAATATCTTTTTCTTAATTCTACCTTCATTAGCAATCACCCCCTTATTGACAAAAAAGAGAAATTACTTGAAGTTCTAGTAATCTCTCTTTGAAATCTCTAAATCAATTATGTTGCTAAATCCACTAAAACCCCAATAGTTATTTACAAAGTCATGTAAATAATTGTTATCTATATTACAACTTTTTTTAAAATTGTCAAGACTTTAATTGCATTTTTGCATTAGAAAATGCAATTTTGCAACCAAAAGGGTAAAAAAATAGGACTTTTTTTCATAATTTGTCCTATTTATAACAAGTATAACATAAAAATCTAATATTGTGATTCCCCAAAAATCTTATACTAAATCTGATATTTGATCTTATATTTTTTCTTCCCTAACAAATAATCTATTTATGAAAGATAAAGGTTTTGAAGTGTTATCATATATGCTTGTATAACATTTATCAATAATATCATCATTACTATTATTTTCTATCATATTACATAATTCTTTAAAATATTTTTCTGTTCCTCTTTCTGTTTTAAATTCTTTTACTAACATTTGTGGAATAGATTTGTTTTTTAAAACAATAAGTAAATATACTAAATGATTTGAAGTATCAATATCAGTATTAACTTTCATAACTGAATATTTGATATTATCTTTTTCATAATCTTTGTTATTACATACTTGACCGTTATCAAAATAGAATTGTTCTGGATTTGCCTTTTTTTGATTTTCAGTTAACTTATATAACTTTTTAATCTTTTTATTCATTTCCTTAACTCCCCTTTTATTTAATAATTTTGTTAATAAAGATAAATACAGTCCATCTTTAACAAATGCTTTGTCAAAATCTTTTATACTTATATTTACTTTAACAACTTTATTACCAATTATTTTTTTACCTTTTATTTGTTCTACTTTGTTGTTCAGTAATTTTATTACATCTTTTATATTTAATTCTACAAATGATGAAACTTCATTTATATCATAATTTATAAAATCTTTTAATTTAACCTCTTTATTTAAAGAGTAAAAATATTGAAATTCTTTTACAATATAATCTTCTTTAACTTTTATGCTTATCTTTCTTTTTTTTATAAAATCTAATTCTTTAAAATTTACTTTTAATCCAGTTTCTTCCTTAATTTCTCGTACACCATCTTCTAGTGTTTCACCAGCCATTAAATGTCCACCAGCTGTAATTTCAAGTAATTCTTTTTTATGTATATTATTATGTTTTGGATTTTTTAATTGAAAATATACTTTATTATTTTTAGAGTTATAAATCAAACAACCAAATACTCTATGCCAACATCCTAACTCATGAGCTTTTGTTTTTTCACAATAACCTAATAAATTTTCTTTTGAATCATATATATCTACGTATTCAGCTGTTTTTCTTTTTCCTTCTCTAAATCGTTTTAAGAATCCATTTGCATCTTTACACATATCACTAAATTCTTTAATCATGTCTAATTTATATTCTTTGGATATATTATAAGTAATTATAAATAACTTAAATAATCTATCCTTAACAAATTCATGACTTGTATCAAATCCTACTCTATCTTTTCTAAAACGACAATCATATATTTCCATTATTGCTTCTGTTAATTGTCCTAATAAAATACTAATACCATTAATATTATCATAAGAATAATCTTTTAATTCTTTGATTTCATACATATCAATATTCATTATTTTAGCTAAATTAATTAATTGTAATAATACATCTGATAACTCATCACCTAAGTTATCTATTTTTCTTTGATTTTCATTTACATTATCATTTGAGAATAATACATTATATACATGTCCTAATTGAACATATAATTCATTTAAATATATTTGTGGATCCCATTTTTTCTTTTTTGTAATATCAAAATCACTTACTAATTTTAAAGCATTTTTATAATGAACATCTAAAAATTTAATTATATCTTTCATTATCTTTCACCAACCTTTAATATTAGAGGTTTTGCACCATTTAAAGTTGAATTATAAGTATCAGCAACTATATTGTTTGTAGAAACATAAACTTTTATTCCTAATACATAAGATAAATAAGAAGCATCACTAATTTTTAAATTAATATTTTTTAATTCTAAACTTCCATATTCATCAAAATTAAATTCTACATTATCTGTTATGAATCCTAACTTTTCTAATAAACTTAAACATTTATTTTTAACTAACATTTGGTTTAATTCTTGATGAGCTTTTTTACAACGATTTCTTTGTTCTTCACTACAATGATTATAGTTCTTACATTCAAATGAACCATAATATTGTGTTGATGGTCTTTTTAATTTTGTATTTAATCCACAAGTATTTGTTTGAAATATTTGTTGTTCATGTGAATAATTATCATTAAAATAATTCCATGCTGTTTCCGGCCATACACAATTTGCTTTTAAACTTGCCTCTTTATTCTTTTTAACTTCATCCCAACATTCTATTTTATCTATAAATGTTTCTATTAATGCCAACCCAGTTGTTACTGAAATATCTGTGTATTTATTAACATTATCTAATATTTCTTTTATTCTTTCTGGATTTGAATTTTGTGGTAAAAATGGTCTAAAATAATGAATTACATCTATACCATTTTCAGATAACTTTTTAAAATTATTAATTAATGTATCTTCTGATATTCTAGGTTCTATATCTTTTCCTAAACCAGAATAACTAATATAAAATACTACATTAATTCCTTTGTCTTTTATTTCTTTTACTCTTTTAATAACGTGATCTGGTATATTGCATTTAGTTATAATTACCAAATCATTTTTAATATTATGATTTTCTATTTCATCAAATAATTCCATTAAATAATTTGTATTCTTTGGATTTACAAATACGTCTGTGTTTGGTAACAAACATACTGGTATAGATTCATCATAATATTTATATTTTAATAATTCTTCTACTGCTTGTTTTGGAGTAGCTATATCTCTTGGACGACAAAGATTATCTCCAGTTGCTTGTAATAAACAATACTTGCAACCATTTGGACAACCTACAACTGAATTAATAGCTAACCAGCTGGAGTGCATTTCTACTACAGCCATATAAATCACCTCGTCTTGAACTGCCTCTATAATAGCATAGTATAATTAAAATGAAGCTATGCAATTTTACAAGTGAAAATGCAATTATGCATAAAAAATACCTTAAATCCATTTTGGATCTAAGGTACTTATTTATATTATTTAAATTCTGATAAAAATTGTTTTGCAGATGGTGATAAGTTTTCTTCAACATAAGAAATAGTTATAGGTTTTATTATATTAATATCCAAACTTTCTAAATTAGTATTATTTACTAATCTTTTTGGTAATAATCCAAATCCTAATCCTGATTCAACATAATCTTTTGCAATATTATAATTAGATATTTCTAAAGATATATTAACTTTAATATTATTTTCTTCTAATAATTCATCAAACATACTTCTTTCTTTTTTAGATGTTGAAGGAACTATCATTGGTTGTTCTTTCAATTGTTCAACACTCTCTAATTTAAAATCAAAATATGTAGGATTATAAGCTATACAATAATCTTCATTGAAAATATTAACTAATTTAATTTCATCACTTTTTCTTAAATTTTCTATTGGTTCATCAATAACAAAATCCAAATAATATTGTGAAAGTTTTTCAAATAAATCTTTTGTAGGTAAATTTAGAGTTTTAAACACTACATTTGGATATTTCTTTTTAAATTCTTTAATTTTATCATTTAATAAATTTAATTCATCATCAGTAGAAACACCAATGGTAATTTTACCAGTATTTAAAGTTTTATTTTGTAAATATGTTTTTTCAGTAATAAATAATAAGTTATATGCTTTTTCATAACCTTCAAACAATTCTTTACCATTTTCTGTTAGTTCAATATAATTCTTAGAGTTTCTATTAATAAGTTTGGTTCCCATAATACTTTCTAAACTTTTAATATTTCTTGAAACATTAGTTGGATCAATATCTAATTTACTAGCAGCTTCTTTCAAATCTTTAGATTGTCCAACAATTACAAATGTTCTTATCAAATTTAAGTTCATTGTTTTTGTATTCAACATACACTCATCACCCCTTTGAGTTGCTTTATATACTATAACAATTTATTAAAAAAGTCAATCAAAAAACTGCATTTTTTACATTTTTTAAGCATATTTTGGCAAAAAACGCACTTGATTCTACTATTATTTTCTAAAAAGCCTTATTTTTAATTCTTTTTTACATTCCAAAATCTTCTTCTCAATATTATCTATTTCTTTATTACCCAATGCTAAAGTTTCTAAATTTTGTTCTTCCATTTCATTCCATTCATTAATAATTCTATAATAATCAATTCCTGTATCATTCTTTCTCATAAAAAATATAATTATAGGTACAATACCTAATATACACAAAAATAATAATAAAATTTCAACTATTACTTTTTCTTCCATACAAATAACCTCTTAACAAAAACTAAAAATTGATAATATTTTAATTCTATTTTTTTAAAAAAAATTACTCTCTTCTGTTTTTCTACCATTGTACTATATTTATCCCAATGAGTAACATACGTCAATGTGGACTTATAATATTTCATTTTATAACGTTCATCTATAATAACATAAATACAATATGTTATAATCAACACTACCAATAAAGCACATAACACAATATTAAACATCATGTCCTTATCCATCGTATGCACCTCCATAAATTCAAATCCGTCTATTCTTATAATTATTATAACATATTTTGTATCATATTCATCCCTAAAATAAAAAATTGCAATTTTTTTTGCAACTTTTATATTTTTTTTATCATTGTTTCCATTCTAGAATGATACCCTTTTTTATTATAAAAATTTATTCCTATTTCATTATAGGCAAATACATCAACAATTATATATTCACATCCAACACTCTTAAAATATTCTTCCATCTTATTTATAAGTAATTGTCCTATGCCTTTACTTCTTGTTTTGTTACTAACTATTAATTCAGTTATTTCGCCTCTTTTAGGACATTTATAATCTAAATAATCATAATCATCATATGGAGGAATACATCCCATAATAAGCCCGATAGCTTTGTTGTTTTCAATGGCCAAATAGCATTTGCCATTATAATTATTCACTTCTTCTAGATCTAATAAAGCCATCTTCTCTTTGTATTCAGAATGAATTTGATCTAAGTTATCTTCATCTATCGAAATAATATATTCTTCTAGTTCTACTAATAAATCTTTTACATCTTCCAAATATTTTTCATTATATTCTATAATTTGCATATATGCTTCTCCAATCTAAATTTAAATCTAGTTTATTAAATATCTAACTCATTTAAAAAGATTGCTACTCCATCTTCATCATTACTATTAATTTTATACATTGCTTTTTCTAATGCTCTTTTTGTTGAATTACTAACTGCTGCGCTTATTTTGGCTATTTCAAACATTGAAATATCATTATTATCGTTACCAATTGCAATTATATTCTCTTTTGATATATTCAAATATTCTGCCAATTTTAGAACAGCAATTCCTTTGGATGCTTCATTACTTACAACGCTAAACCAATTTTCTTCACTATTCTCCTTAGATGAATCAAGAATATTCATTTTATATTCGTTTTGAACTATTTCTTTAAATGTATTTATCTTATTTTTTTCTTTACCTATTACCATAATTTGTTTCACTTTATTATTAATAACTTCATCAAAATTATTATCAGTTAATAAAATTTGATTTTTATTTCTTGTAAATTGAGTTACATATTCGGTATTTTCTAACACAAACATTATTCTTATATTGTGTAATTTTGCATAATCATATAGTAATTTACAATTCTTTTTATTTAAATATTTTGCCCAGATAATTTTTTGTTTCTGAACATCATATATTTCCGATCCGTTTGATGAAATCATAAAACTATTTGCACCTACTTCATTACTTATTTTTTGCGTATGATATCTTGGACGCGCTGTGCAAATAACTACAATATTTTCTTTTTCAATTTGCTTTTTTAATACTATTTTAGTAAAGTCAGAAATAGTACCATCTGTTTTCCTAAGTGTTCCATCACTATCAATAGCAATTATATATCTCATCACTTTTACCTCCATATATTAAAATATCAGTTCATAGAGAACTGATATTAATTTGTATATTCATTTATTGTTGTTTTATATACCTCAAATAATTCAATCATTTCTCTTGCTATTCCTTTTTTATCACCATATTCCTCTGCATTTGCTCTTAATACATCTTCAACTTCTGATAATGGTATATATCTTAATTCAAAATTACCGTCTTTTTCATTTTCAGTATATTCAGTATTTTCTAAATTAGGTGCTTCATCTGTTTTTACTTCATAATAATAGATTTCTATTTTCCTATTTTTACCTTCTGCGGGCCAATCTTTATAATATCCAATTGCACAAGCAAAAGGTTCAATATTGGAAATATTTAATTCTATCCCAGTTTCTTCTAATACTTCTCTATTAACCGCTTGAATAAGCGTTTCGTTATCTTCAACATGTCCTCCAGGAAATTGATAATTATTATGTGAGTATCCCAATAAAACATCATTATTAGAATTTACTAATAATACCTTTACTCTTTTTACAACCTCTGTCATATCCGAATCTGTCAAATTATATTTGTTAGTAATTATTTGTTTCATTATTATCACTCCCTTTTCTTAAAACTTTCGTTTTACTAATTGAAACATTACTATTTATCTTATTACTGATTAATTCAGTAATTTCTTGAAAAGAGTATTGACTGTTTAAAAATAAATTTTCTATAGAAAATAAATCTTTTAAAATATCAAAATTTTCTCTTTTTGCCATAATCAATTCTAATAAGGTTAAAACTAAGGATGACGTTTCCTCTAATGATAAGTTTTCATTATTAATTAATAAATACGGCATATTATATTTTTTTAATGCTTCAAAATATTTATCATATCCATCAACATATAATCTTTTCTTTTTAAGATCGTCATCTGAAATATTTCTATTTTTAATTCTTTTAATTCGTTCTTCAACAGAAGCATACAATACAATTGTTAAATCTGGAACACCATAATTCATAACGAACATATCAAACAATGCCGAATTTTCTTTATTATATGAAAAATAATATGTTGATAAAAATCCACGATCCATTAATATATCATCTTTTTTAGCATCCTCTAATACAGATAAATATCCCATTAAATAATACATAGCTTGAATATTACTTGAATAGCAACTATAAATTTTTTCTGTTATTTTTTTTGATTGTTCATCATCTAAATATAACAATTTCTTTATTGGTTTCTCTGCTATTGGCATATTTAAAAACGATGACAGATGATTTGTAATTGTACTTTTTCCTACGCCATCTAATCCTTCAACACTTATTAACACATTAATCCCCCCTATAGAAAATTATAGTAATTATCTATATTATATTTATTATAACATAAATTTCTTTATTTAATAAGTTTTTTGCTTTTATCGAATAAAATATTATGATATGGTTTATGTTCTGGATAAACGTTTAACCATTTTAATGAATTTATACAATCATAAATTAATAATCTATTTTCAAAATTATCTATTTGACAGATGTCTGGATAATTTTGAATTAAATAATACATAATTTTTTCATAGTCTTTTGGATTTACAGATGATTGTAATCCTTTTTTTATTAAACTATTTGGATTTCTAACCATTCTATTTATAGAGTCAAAATCTTTATCTAAAGGTGCAATATCATAACATTCAAAATCTATTAACTTTAAACCTTCGTCAGAATATATAATATTATTAAAATGTATATCTCCATGAGTGAATCCAAAACTAGCATTTTCAAAATAATATGTCAAAACATTTCTTAACTCACTCAAATATAATATTTTATCAATAGATAATAAATTTGATAATTTAAGTCTATTTAAATACTCATCATATTTTGAGAGTATATTCTCAATAGCTTCACTTTTTTGTTCTGTTGGTTTATGTATTTTTTTAAGTATTTGAACTAATTCATTTAAACAATATTCTTTTTGAATTTCATTTAAAATTCCCCATACATTAAATAAATTATTACCATTTATTTTTTCTTCAATAGTATAGATATATGGAATTGTTTCTTTTGAAATATCATATGTAATTAATTTTGGATTAAAATAGTTTGGATTATCTATATAATATTGAATTTCATTTATTATTCCAGGTTCTTTTTCGTAATTAACACAAATCTTAATTACGAACATATCATTTACATTATATACAATTCTATTAAACCCTATATTTTGTCGTTTACAACTCCAAACTTTACCAAGACCGTTCTTATTACATATTTCTATAACATAATTTATCAATGTTTCTTCATTATTCATTATTTAGTCCTCCATACTTATATAATTTTTATTATTTAATTGTTTTTACTAATTTTTTTATATAAGGATCATTAAGTTCTTGAATATTATCAATACCTAGTTCTCCCATTTTATCGCCTAAACACCATGAGCGATCATTATAAAAGTCTTTATACAAATAAATTTCTCTATCTATAATTTCTCCCACTTCATATCCAGGTTTACATATGCAAGTACATCCATATACTTTGTTATCAGGAGTTATACAAACTTTCTTTACTCCTGCACTACATTGAAATCTATTTGGTTCATACATAGTATCTACACCAAATGTACCACTTCTTCTGACTTCTAATTCATTGATATTATACTTTCCTCTAGCTTGCCTAATTTGTGTAAAAAAGGCATTATAATCAGCTAAATTTAAACCGATATTTGTTAAATTTTTAGCACGTCCTTGAATAAATATTTTATTAAATTCAATTCCTGATGCTCCCAATTCATATGCTGTATCACAAATATTTAAAGTATCTTTAGCATTTTTATTTGTTATAGTAGTCATTAAAACAACTCTTAAATCTTTTTCTCTTAATTTTCTTATAACTTCGTTTAACATTTCATTTGTGATTCCATTTAAACTTTCTTGAATTCCAAAATGATAAGACATAAATATAGTTTTGATTCCTGATGATTTAAACAAATCTATTATTTCTGGTTCTTTAAATATCCTTAATCCATTAGTCATAATCCAATCTTGTCCTACTATTTTATAAGAACTTAAATAACCTAAATCTACTAATGGTTCAGCACCGTCTATTCTTACTATTTTATATTTTTCAGAGTAAAACTTTGCTAATTCTTCTAATTCTTCAGGCGTTCTATTACCTGTATAACCAATATAACAATGTTTACAAGCAACATTACATTTTGAACAAGCCATTAAAATAACTCTATTTCCTTCATATTTTTTTAATTCACGCATTTATACCTTCCTCCTCACATTCACATCTTTATTAAACCATTTAGGTATATCACTTTGAAAATAATTAGCAAAATTTAAAAATTCTTTTAATTTTTGTTCACCATCAAACAACGATTTTCCATCACTCCTTAATGTATACAAAATATAATCCAATATATATAAAGAACCAAATAAATTATATACATTCCAAAATTCCATAGGTATATTATTTTGAAAATAATTTTCAATGACACTTGAATAGAAATTAGGATATTTCATATTACAAGCATTACTAGTTAAATCTTCCCAAGGATGTGAAATTGTACAAACATCCATATCGATAAACACTAATCTATTACCATCAAATATAATATTTCCAGGATGAAAATCTCCATGAATTATACAATTACCTTTTAATTCTTTAAGTATATTTTTATGTTTCATCACAAAATCATGCAATAATATAATACTTTCTTTATCTATTTCCAAATCTAAAACTTTTGTTAATTTTTTTGTAAATGATTGGATAAATCTATCATAAATAATTATATTATTAGGTATATTAATATTGTGCATTTTTAATAATTCTTTTGCAATATCTGCACCATATTGAATTTCTTTTTCTATATCAGTTAATTTATTTTCTAAACTTATACCATCTATCCATTCTAATAAAGCATATCCTTTTTCTTCAGTCAATAATCCTTTAGAATATATTTTAGGGACATATATTCCATTTTTTAATAATATTTCCATATTATCCAAAGCTTTATATCTACTTTTCATAAATCTTGCATCAAAAATTCTTAATAAATAATATTTATTATCTTTATATAATTTGTATTTTTCAACAGATGAAGCACCATAATTAATTTTTTCTACTACTATATATTCTTCTAAATTCATCTATTCTATTTCTTTCTTATTTTTATTATCTTGTATAATTGCTTTGCCATTTTGTATATGAATTATCTTATCAGATATTTTATTAACAAAGTCTTCTTCATGAGAAACAATCAACAAAGTCATATCATCTTTAACCATACTAATGATTAAATTTATTACTTCTTTTTTCATTTCTTTATCTAATGCACTAGTTGGTTCATCTAATAAAATTAATTTTGGTTTCATTAATAAAGTTCGAGCTATGGCAACCCTTTGCTTTTGTCCACCAGATAATTCATCAGGGTAACTATTTATTTTATCTTCTAATCCAATCTTTTTCAAAATTTTTATTGACTCTTTTTCGGCATATATATCTGAATATTTTTTTATTTTTGTTAAACCAAGAGTTAAATTTTGCAAAACTGTTAAATGTTCAAACAAATTATATTCTTGAAAGACTATCCCTATTTTTTGTCTTAAATCTGATATATTCATTTCAGTAATATCTATGCTATCAAAATAAATATTACCATCATCAATAGTTTCTAATCTATTGATACATTTTAACAATGTACTTTTACCACAACCTGATTTCCCAATTATAGAAACAACTTCACCCTTATTTATTTCTAAATTAATATTTTTTAAAACGTTATTATTTTTATATTTTTTTGAAACATTAACTATTTTCAACATTATTTATCACCCCTTACATAATTTCGTGGGTTAATTTTTTTATACAGTAAATCTAATATCTTACCAATAAAATAACACAATATAAAATAAATTATAGCTGTTATTATCAAAGGAAAAAATGCTTCATAAGTCCTATTTCTAATTATATCGCTTGCCTTTGTAAGATCCATAATAGATATATAACCAGCTATAGATGTTAACTTAACTAACGACACAATCTCATTTTTATATACTGGTATTGTATATGATAAAGCTTGTGGCAAAATAATATATTTAATAGTTTGAAATTTATTAAAACCAAGAGCATAAGCTGAATGAATTTGCGAAATGTTAATTGAATCCATAGCTCCTTTAACTATTTCAGAAACATAAGCAGAAAAATAAATAGAAAACGTAATAATTGCAACTAGCATAGGATCAATGTTTATCTTTCCAAAAATCACATAATAAAAGGTTAAAAGTAATACAGTTATTGGTACACCTTGCATCAGTTTTACATAAAAATTAGCTAATTGCCTTAATATTTTCAAGTTATTTTTATTTATACAATAAATTATTAAACCTAATATTGTTCCTAAAACAATAGAAGTTATAGATATGATTGTTGTTGAAATAAACCCTTGAAATAATAATTTATATCTTTGTTCTTCTATTACTGTTCTAAAAAAACTTTCTGATATATTGTTTATCATAGCATATATATTACTTTTAAAAGTAATACTTAAAATAATTAATAACAATGTAATTAATAATATTTTTATTTTCTTTATCATATTTTACCCCTTATTATTGTCTTGTAACCAATACTATTCCACCTGTATAATTTGGTTCTGAAAATAAAACCACTTTTTTTCTTTCTTCTGTAACGATTATAGAACAACCAGCTATATCTACTTTACCAGAAACTAAAGCAGCTATCATACCCTCAAAAGCCATTTCTACTATTTCTATTTTATATCCTAGTTTATATCCGATATAATTGATTACATCAATATCATATCCAACTATTTTATTGTTTTTCATATATGCAAACGGAGCAGATCCAGATACTGTAGCAAACTTTATGGTATCAGTATATTTATAATCATATTCTTCTAATTCTTTTACTTCTTCATTATCTCCAAACCATTTTTCTTCTAACTTTATTAATGTTCCATCATCTTTCATTTCTAAAATGATTTTATCTATTTCTTCTTTTAAATTATTTTTTTGAGGATTTATAGCAAAAGCATAACTATCTATTGTTAACTTTTCATTTAAAATCTTTAAACCTTCATTATTTTTTAAAATTTCTTTGGCAAGCGGTTCATCTGTTAAAAAAGCATCTATCTTTCCAGATTTTAAAGCTGATATTTCATCACTATAACTATTATAATAAGCTGGTGTTGCATTTTTTATATTATTTTTGAGTATAGTATCATATTCTGAACCTGTATATACACCTATTTTAGAATTTGCCAAATCTTCAATATGATTTATAAATTTCAAATTATTACTGCATCCAGTAATTAATAAGCATAATATTATCAATACTATACAACTAAATTTTTTTAACATGTGCTACACCTCTTTCTTTTATTTCTTTATCAGTTTCAATAACAAATTTATCGAATATAGATTGCATTTTTGTTAAAGTTTCAGTTTCATTTCTTCCCATAACTTGAACCCAACCAGAAGCATCATTTCCTACTCTCCTTTTAATTTGATGCTCACCTAGTTTTGCAAACATTTCTCCTTGTATAACGCCATCCATTTTTAATAATTCATCTAATGATGTTATATTTGTTATAACACCTTCCTTATTTGGTAAATATAAATCCCCTACACTGATAATCTTATCACGATAATTTAATTCAACTTTTTTTCCTGTCATAATATCTATTAACAATTCATAGATATTAATTCCATAGGATAAACTATGATTAGTAGTTGCTTGACATCCAGGTAATCTCCATCCTAATTCGCTAGGTATTACTTTTCCATCTTCACTTATAAAAACTTCAATTGTCATAACACCATTTTTTAAATTCATTCCCGAAACTATTGTTTGAATTAAATCCTTAGGAACAAATTGAAAATATTCAGGAATTTCTGGAACAGTCATATGACAATTCAAATTATTAGCTATTGAAGCCCAAATAGTAGCATTAGGAATATACGTAACATAGGAATCTAAGACTTTCCCATCTTGCACAATACTTTCAATAGACCATTCATGATCATAACAAAATGTCTCTACCATATACTTATTAGGTTTTATTGGTATAGATAAATTATCAATATCTTCTAACGAATTAATAATATATGTATCTACACTATTCATTCCTCTTCTTGGTTTAAAAACAATTCTTTTTCCACCATGACTATTAAAAAAGTTCACTATATCTTGTTTATTTTCTATTGCAGAAAAAGAGACTGTATTTAATCCTATTTGATTAAATCTTTCCTTCATATTAACTTTATCTCTTACCCATAATACTTGTTGTTCTGTTAAAGCTGGTAGATTTAACAACCTAGCAAAATTATTAGCATATTCCAAATAATATTCTGAATCATTTAAAAAATTAGTTAGATTAAGTTTCTTTTCATAACACCATTTTTTAAATTTATCTACTTCTTCATAAATATCATTATTATAATCAGCAATAAATACATTATATTTTTTTGTTTTTTCCAAATATTCTTTTGAGAAAAATTTTAAATTTTTTGTTGTCCTTAAAATTATTATATTTAAATCTTCTCTAGCAAACAAAGTTTTTGATAACGGACATTCCATTTCTTCAAAATATAACAAAGTCTTTTCCATTATATTCTCCTTTCTACTTTTTTTACTAATTTATTTAAAACCTGTCTTTGAATTTCTTCATCAGAAATATATTTGATAAGTAAATCAGGTTCTGTTAGTTCCACTTCCATTATATATAGTTGGTTATTTTCTAAAACAATATCAATTCTTGCATATAAATACCCAGAAAATTCAGGAATATTTGAAACTTTTGTTGCTAATTCTAATACACTTTCTGGAACAGTTGTTAAATATTGTGCTCGTTTTTTTTCTCCTAAAACTCCAGGAAATCTTAACATATTATGCGTATTAACTCCATCTACAAAAATACAAGAATATTCACCTTTATTAATTCCGGAAACAAAAGGTTGTATCATTAAACCATTATCAGATTGTTGTAATATTGTTTCAAATTTTTTTCTAATTATTTCATCTACTTCTTCGTTTAAATCAAACTTATATGTGTTATTCCCACTTCCAGATATTATGGGTTTTATAACAAATTTTTGCCCATAAAAATCCAATTTATTCCAATCAATTGTTTCTTTTATAATCGTCGTGGGAATGTATGGAATACTATATTTTTTTAATATTTCAAATTGCACATCTTTTCTTATATTATCTAATATTATATTTACATTATTAAATATAGCTAAATTATTTGCTTTAATAAACAATAACCATTCTCTAAATTCTTCATAATAGTCTTGATATCCCCAAACAGATCTTAAAATCAAACAATTATATTTACTATAATCAATATCATTATTTTGCCATGAGATTATTTCTGCATCTATTCCATTTTTAATTAATTCTTTTTGAAGCAATAAATCCTCTTTAATTTTATCCTTCCATTTATCACAAGATACAATTCCAATTTTTTTCATAATCTATTTCAACTTCCTTAAACATCTATTCATTGCTCCAAAATGTTCAACTAAATCTTCACGTGGTAAAGCTGTAGTAACTCTTCCTACTAATTGTTCTGGATTGGGCCATGAAATAGATTGTCCTAGAATTATCTTTATTTTTTCTTGTTCATACATATATTTTAATAATTCGCTTTCATTTGAAATTATTCTTCCATAATCACTTCGTTTATTTTTTAAACTTGTATAATCTAGCATTGCAAAGAATCCTGATTCTGGTATTGTCCCATTTACAAATTTCACTCCAGGAATACCTTCCATAATTTCTTTTACATTAAAATCATTTTTTGCATACTTTATAATATCAGATTCTATTTGATGTCTAATTTGTGAATCCTCTATTGTATCTAAACCTTGTATTAATGACTTTAATAATTCTAGTCTATATTTATATTCATCAATAATTGGATTAAAATATTTTTGATATTCTATATCTCTTCTTGCTGACGCATTAAAAGCACCAGCCAATGCTTTACCTTGTAATACAGGAGAAGAATCCATTGTTTGAAAAATATAATTTCTTATACCCCTAATTATTATTTCATTTGCAACTACCATACCAGATCGTATTGAAGCCATTCCATAACTTTTTGACAATCCAGTTATAGTTATTGTATTATCAAAATATTTTTGATATGTTCCCATAGGTTTTGATAAATTATTTCTATCATATGTTAAATCTCTATAAATAATATCATCTATTACAAACACACCTTTTTCTAAACAAACATCACCAATTTGTTCTAATAATTGAGAATTTTTTTCATTCATAACTTTACCTAGTGGATTATGAGGATTTTCATTTAAAAATGCAACAACTTGTGGAATATAAGATAATTTGCCATCATATTGTTTTTTTAATTTTAAATTGATCTCATCTATTTTTTTAGACAATTTTTGTGGATTTACATACCAATTATCATCTTCAGACAAAGGCAAAATTTCTACTGTTGCGCCAGATGTTCTCTCAGGAATAAATGTAAATAATCCATAGTTAGGACCTGTCATTAAAATAACATCATAAGGTCTTGCAATTATTTTCATTATAATATTAAATGCTTGAGTTGTTGAAACAGTAAAGATAATATTATCATGATCTATACCTTTATTACTCTTAAATCCTTCTTTTTTTAAATACTCAGCTATAATTTTTCTCGCTTCTTCATCACCAGCTGCCATAGGATAATCAGAAAGTTTGTCCTGTTGAATTATTTCAATTAAAGCTTCTTTACATAATGGAAATGCAGGAGTCCTCATTGGACTTCCACCACCCAAAGATCTAGAACTCAAATTTTTAATTCTATCATTTTCCAAAACATACAAATCATTACCATACAATCCAAAAGCATTATAAATTTTTAATACTTCTGGAGAAAATGGTTCTCCATCTTCTCTTCCACCTAAATTAGGTAAACCTCTAACAAATGATTCTAATACTGGATTTTTTTCTATTACTCTTTCTAATGATTTCGTAATTCCCATAATTATTCCCCCTTCTTAACTTTTTTAACTACAATACACATTGAATATTCAAATTCAGGTACATCTGTAGAAATCCATTTTTCTTTTATAATTAAATTATTGTTTTTTATTTCTTTTTCTAAATTTTTCCAATTAACTATTTTACAAGATGTTGTTGCTATCTCTAATTCGTTATTATTATTCATAACAGTTCTTTTTACTTTCTTAAACGCTTCTTCTATATTAGAAACATATTCTTGTTTTCCGTCACCTAAAACACAGATTAAACAAATTCCATCTTCAGTTAAATGTTCTCTTATAAAAGATAAGAACTTATTTCTATGTTCTTCTAATACGAACATATGTAAAACCGCTATTGAATAAATAAAATCAAATTTGCAATTCATTTTTTCATTTATTAAGTCAAATTGTTTAAAACATTCATTATATTTATTATCAGATAATTCTTTACACTTTTCTATAACAGTTTGTGAATAATCTACTGCCATCACATTATATTCTTTATTAAGTAAGTAAATTGCATCTCTTCCTTCTCCACAACCCAAATCTAATATTTTATCTTTTTTACTTATTTTATATTTATTTACACATTTTAAAACTTCTGGTGTATTTTCTTTTGAAGACCAAAGCATACCATTTTCATAAACTTGCGAATATCTATTTTCATAAGCTTTATAATAATTATTTTCTATTTTATCTGTTTTATAAGTATCAAGTTTTTTGTTAGAAATTCCACTTGATTCATATTTTCTTAAATTTTTCACTATAACACCACCAATTTATCCTAAAAAAGAGGACATGAAAGCACGAATGCTTGCCATGTCCCAAATTCGATATCCTATATTGCAATTATTAAGGGCAAACACCCTGTCAAAACTGCGCTTTATTATACAATTATTTTTAATGTTTGTCAATTATTTTTTAGGATAAATAAGATACATTTTTATATTTTGTTAAAATTTTTTACTTTAATTTGCTTAATTAATATTTAATTTTTATATTATTATCTTTAAACAGAGAATCTATATTATTAATAATTCGTATGTTAAATGTCATACCATTAAAATATTTTCTTATATCCGAATAACATACTTCCTCATAATCTCTATATTTTTCTAACAATTGTCTATATATTTCATGATAGATTTCTTCAATTAAATAAGCTCTATATTTTGAAAAATTATCTACCTCTGTTGAAATATCATTTTCTTTTAGTATTTCAATGGAATACAACAAATAATTAATATTTTTTAATTCTTTCATAATTAAAATTAATTGTTCTTTTTCTTTTATATTATAAGATTTATTTTGTCTTATTTTATTTATTATATTATCATAACTATTTTTGCTATAATAGATTTTTGTTTTTTCCATAACACATTTCTTTCTACTTTAGATTATCTAATATTTTTTGTGCTTTTGATACTTCACATTTTTCGTATTTCCATTCAAAATTATTACCATCTATTAAAGTTGCAGTATTGCTACTATCTTTATTAATAAATTTTTCAGTCCATTCTCCATGTAACCAATTTATAGTAACTCCTGTATTAAATTCTCCTGAATACATACCATTTTCAATATAAGTATCATTTGTTCCAAAATATACTACTTTTTTTGTATCGGTGTCAAACATATAATATAGATCATAATTTGACATATCTCTTATAAAAGCTAACTCATATTCAGAAACTGGTTTTTCATATTTCCAATAAGTAATTATTACTTTATCATCTATACTAAATTCTTCATCAATTATAAACTCTTTATTATTTATCGTAATAGAATAAATACTATTATTTTTATTATTTGAATCAGACGTCTTCTTTTCCACCAACTCTATATAACTAAATCCTTTTTCTTTAAATTCTTTTTCTACTTCTGTTTTATCTAATCCAATATAATTTGATGACTCTTTAATCATTTTTATTTTTTTATCGTTATTTGTATTATCTTCTGTTATATTTGACTCTTCTTTTTCATTATTGTCAATTGTAATATTCTCTTTATTTTTATAAAGTTTTATAAATTCAAATTTTACTTGAAAATTATTATCTATCTTTTCTGGTTCATCTAATATCCTTACAACAACATAATCTTCTTTGCTAATATCAATTTTTTCATTACAACTAAATATTAAATTATTACCAGTTTTAAACTTAGTTAAATTTTCAATTACTTCAATAGTATCTAAAACTAAAACTTTAACTATTTTACCTTTTACTTTTTCATCTTTATTTACAGCATTTTCAAAAGATGTAGAACTTGAGTAATCAACAATAATTTCTTTTTCAGTTGTAATTGTGTCTTTAATTGTTTCTGTCTTTTCACATCCACATAAAGTTGTTGTCATCACTAAAATAAATAAACTTAAAAATATTTTTTTCATAATTCACCACTCTTACTTAATTTACATAAAAATTTGTAACTTTTTGACTATAATCATTACCTGTTACTTTTCCTTCTGCTATAGCATCGTATTTATTACCATAAGCATTTTCAATTGTAACTCCAACCTTAAAATACCATGTTTTCCCATCTTCGCTTTGCTCTGATGCTATGTTGTTTAAAATCCAATGGCATTTAAAACCATACCTATATTGACTTTCTCCATATTTTTCAAATGCTTTTTTTGCATAATATAAAGATAATTTTTCATCTTCTTTTGAATCATAATCTTTTGGATTTCCATAATATTTAATTTCAATCTTCACATTTGGTTTATATACTTTATCTATACTAATACTTGAACCATCTGCTGTAATACTAGAAACAGTTTTTTCTGTTTTATTGGAATAATTTGCACTTTCTACAGCTAATACATTTGTAAATCCTGCATCCTTAAAAGCTTTTACAACATCTTCATATTTTATTCCTGATGCAGACGATGAATCATAAGGAGCTTTATTTTTTGAAGGATCATCATTAGCATTTAAATGATAACTAACTACAACTTTAACATCGCTATTAAATATATCTCCTCTTTTGTAATTATCTTTACCATCTATTTTTACACTTTCTACTTCACCTTCATCTGTCCATCCTAATTCAATATCGTACATTGGTTTTTCTTCTATATTGGTAAAACCTAGGTTTTCTAATTTTTTTATAACATCTTTATAATTTTTATATATAAATGCGGACTTATCAGCATCTATTTTTATTTCATTACTAACCAATTCCACATCTATATCGGTATATTTTTTAGTGACAAAAATTTTATCATAATGACAACTAACTTTAAATCCAACTTCCATATTAGAGGTAACATTTACGACAATTTCCTTTGATATACTACTATCTTCGTCATTTTTAAAAATTAAAGTATGTTCTCCTTCTTCTAAATAAAATTCTAAAATTTTATCTTCACCATGTTTTAAAGTTTCATATTGTCCAGACGATGACACACTAACATCATACTTACTAAATAACAAATTTTCTTCAAAATCTATATTTAATTTTACTTTATATTTTATTACTAATTCTTCAACGTAATCATAATCATATCTATATTTTTTTTCTTTATTAAAAATGCTAGGTATCACAAAAATAATCGCAAATATAACAACTAAAATTATGATTAATTTTTTTCTATCCATTTTCTTTATATAATCGATAAAACTATTTATTTTCTTTTTCAGAAACAATAAAACATCACTTAACTTATCTTGGTATTTTTCTAACTTTTTATTATTTTGTTTATTATTGCTGTTTGAATTTTTACTCTTTTCAGTTGATTTTGATTCTTTAGTTTTATTATTGATTTCATCAATTATTTTATCTTTTGTTTCAACAATTTTTTTAGAAAACTTTTCTTTAATATCTTTCACTTCATTAGGAATATTATTTGTATTGCTTTTTATTCCTTTTACTATTATATTTTTAGCTTTGGTAAATTCTTTTTTCACATTTTTCGCAGTATTTTTTAATTCTTCAACTATAACTTCGTTTTCTATTTGTTTATTAACAGATTTTTTAGTATTAGTTGATTTTGTTGTTGTAGTTTTTTTATTAGATGAAATTCGATCCTTTTTACTCATATTTTTTACCTCCAAATTCTTTATTACTTATAAATACAAAATAAACTTAATCTGTTCATATTAATGCTTTCTAGATTTCTTTGCTTCTTCTAACCATAAATGAAATTCTGCATCTAAAGGAATTTCATCCTTATATTTATTTCTAAACCATTCTTGATATTGTAAATATTCAGTATAATCATTTAATTTGCTCCATGGTTTACTCATTTGATAGTTAGTAATATGCAACATATAACTATCTATTGGTATATGACAAAATTCATATATATTTTTAATATCTTCACATTCTAACAAATGTAGATACTTGAAAGTCATATTTATCCATTTTTGTGCTTGACCAATTGTAAAATATTGATCTTCAAAATTTTCAATCAAATTTTCACAAGCTTCTTGATGTAATATATCAAATTGTTTTTGAGTAGTGATATTTGCTTTAATCATTTTATTAATATATTCTTTTATACAAATTCTTGCATTAGTTTTAATTCTATTATTATTTATATTAGTAGCAAAACTTCTAATAGTTCTCATTAAATCTCTGTATGCTTTTGTCATAGCTAATTCAATTAAATCTTCTTCAAATAAATTACCTTGCCACCATTTAATCTTATCCTCTTTAGTTATATTACTTATTCTCATAAATCGTTTCTCATTTCCTTCAATTCATTTTCATTTGTTTAATATAATGTTTTTTTATGACATTTAGGGCAATATGCTCTTTCTAATAGTTTATCAGCCCTTTTTTCCCATTCATATCCACAAACTATACATTTTGCTGTAACCTTTCCCTTAGAATGAACGTAATTGCTACAAGTAATTTTACCATTACTTTTTTTCTCCAAATTAGAATAAAAATATTTTTTTCTTTGTTCTAATTTTTCTTCGTCTGTTAATTTAATTCTTTTTGCTCTCTTTTCATTTAAAATTCTTGCCATTGATGGATTACAATTAGGACACACAGGATTTTTAACAATACTTGAATATCTTCTCTCCCATTCATAATTGCATAAAAGACATCTAAGTTTTATTGGATAATCATAAGAGATATATTCTTTAATTTCTATTTTATCGTTATTTATTTTTCGTTTTAACTCACCAATACGATATTCAATAGAATTTTTATTAGGAGTAGTGTCTATAAATACATCTACTTTAGAAATAATAAAAGTTAGTCCTTTAGATATGTTTCTCCAATCTATTTGTAATATATAACAAATTCTTCCTTTAGAGCAATAGTATAACTGTTCTTTAAATGGTTCTATATCCAAGTTATATGATGTTTTTATTTCTAATATAGCATCATCAGTTGATAAATCGCAAAGAGCTAATACCTTTTTATCCTCACTAATTACCAATTCTTGAGAATAAATTTGTTTATTATCAAATATATTTTTAGATATATATTTTATTACTGGTTCAATTTTTTGTTTTAATTTATTAGTTACATCATTTATTGTTTTAACCAATTCTTTATTTCCATCATCAACTGCAGAAATGGTTCCATCTGGATTAAAATTTACAGATATTTCATTATAAGGCGATGGTAATTTTCCAATAAATTTTAATTTCCATTTATTATCCATTAAAAATTTTGAAGAATCAATTTTAACAACAGATAACATCGAATTTATAAGATGCTCAATAGTCATTCCACTTATATTTGTTTCAAATTTTTTTATATTTTTAACATCAATTTTTATTTTTTTTACAATCTCAGTTTTCATACCAATTTTAGTTAAATTTTTTATATGATATTTAAAATTTGGATAATTACTTAAATAACTTGCTGGAATAATATAATCATCACTATATTCAAAAACATTTAAATGAGTTATCAATAATTTTTTTCCGTTCATTTTTTTAAATAATTCCCATTCTAATATACAATCATTTACTCCAGAATGAATTTCTTTAATATTATCAATTCCATATACTCTACATAAATTATCTTTAGTTATTAATCCAGAAGAAAATCTAGAAGAAATAATATCATGTTTAAAATTATAAAAATTCATTTTATCGAATCCGTTTAAATTTTTTCTTCTAAAATAATTTCTAATAAATTTTTCATCAATACTACCATAAGTTAATATAGTTCTTTTATCTAACTCAAATTCACTTATCAATATATTAATTTCTTCTTGTGTTAAAGGTTTCATCCCTTTTAAGTCTTTTTTTGTTATTCCATTTATATGTGTTGTATATACATTTTTATTTAATTCTAAAGGTAAAAATCTATTATATATTTTTTCATCATCAGGTTTATAAATTGATATTGATAATAAATCATCATTTAAAGATGATAAACCATTTGTTTCTACATCTAATACTACATATCTTGATTCTATTTTTTTTATATTCATAATTACACCCACAGTTTAAAAGTATATAAATATTATAGCACATAAAAAGCAAATCTTATTAAAGATATGCTATTTTTTATTTCCTAATTTAAATTTATTGAATAATTTCTTTCCTTTTTTAATTATAAAATAAATTCCATAACCAATTCCTCCAAGAAGTGCAAATGCTAAAACCGTTGAAATTATATCTTCCGCTTTCGTATATTTATGTATTATTATTTCATATTCTTTTTCTGTCCCATCCTCTGCTATAACTTTTATTTTTAATGGATTATCACCGGTTTTTAAATTTTCTAATTTATCCATTTCAACTTTTGATTTATCATTTCCTAATTCATAATCAATTGTCACACTCGTTGCAGATGAACTAACATATATTGTAGCTTTATTATTTTCAAACATAACCTCTTCATCATCAATAGTAACTTTTATACTTGTGTCATTACTTAATATAACTTCTCTTGTAATCATAATATTATATGTTTTAGTCTTTCCATCCTCTGCTTTAACTTCTATTTCAACTTTATTTTCTCCAATGGATAATTCATCATTATTTTTAATTTCAAATGTTGCTTTTTCATCATTTGGTGTTGCTTCAATCTTAACTTTTTCTTTTGTTGTTGAATATTCTATATCGTCTGAAATTTTTATTTCTTTGCCATCAATTAAAATAGCTTTTAATGTATTATCACTATTTTTTTGTTCTTCTTTTAGGTTGGTATCTTGATTTGATGTAGTCCCACTATTATTTGGTTTTGTTGTAGTTGTATTATTGCTTGTAGTACTATTTGATGTTGAACCACCATTATTTGAATTAGTTGTTGTATTATTATTTGTTGAACTATTACTTTCTGTATTGTTATTATTAGATGTATTATTGTTTGATGATTCCCCGCTTGAATTATTATTTGAAGAAGAATTAGAACCACTATCATTATTAGAATTATTATTATTTGAAGAACCACCACTCGAACTACATGGATCACTATAAATTGGATTTCCTGTAGCATAATATTTTCCATCAGATTCTTCTGCTACATGCCAATGATTATCACTACTATGTTGTCCATAAGTAATTCCGTTACATGTTTTTATTGAAGCTTTTCTTAATGCACCACTACTTGCATTTACTTCAATACTACCTGAAATAAATAATGTAATTAATAAAATTAAACATAAACTTTTTTTCATTTTATCGCCTCAATCTTTAAATACCTTTTCTATTAAATTTTCTATTTTTTTTCTTTGGAATTTCGTTTCATTCTTATCAATTTCTATTTTAACTACATCTCCTTCTTTCGCATTAGGAAGAAGTATTTTGGGAATATTAACAAAGTTACCTAATTCAAGTTCAACAATTGCATATTCACCTTCAAATCTGTCTATAATTACTTTCATAAATTACCTCCAATTACTTTGTTGTGCTTATATTCAAATTTTGTCCATTGCTTGATACAACAATATTTCCGTTTATATCTGTTCTATATATTTTTGCACCTGAATTTTCCCATTTATTTAATATATCTATATATGGATGGTCATATTTATTTCCTGAACCAACCATAACTATTGCATAAATTGGTTTAACTCTATTAATAAAGTTTTGGGATGAAGATGTATCACTGCCATGATGTCCTATTTTAATTACATCTGCAGAAACATCAGTTAATATTTCACTTTCACTTTTTGTTTCGGCATCTCCCATAAATAAGAACTTCTTGCTTCCATAAGTTATTTTAATAACTGCAGAATAATTATTTAAATTAGAATAGGAACTACTATTTGGAGCAATAATATCTATTTTTAAATCATTTTGATTAATAATATTAACTCCTGCTTTTGCAGTGGTTACACTTAA
Source organism: Bacilli bacterium (assembly GCA_017398945.1). Taxonomy (GTDB): domain Bacteria; phylum Bacillota_I; class Bacilli_A; order RF39; family UBA660; genus RGIG1752. Next base: position 35,926 of record JAFQES010000022.1, read on the forward strand.
TCGTTTATTTGCTATTGTACTTAGTAAATTTTCATAAGTTTTGCTTGTTGATACTGCTTTTGGCATATAAATATTACCTATTGAAAAATTGTTAATCACTTGTGCCAAACCACCAATATGATCTGCATGAGGATGAGTACCAATCACATAATCTAGTTTCGTATAACCTTGATTATTTATATAATTTATTACAGTAGTTGCCTTCCAAGATTCTCCTGCATCAATTAACATAGTTTGTGTATTTGGCAATTCTATAAAAATTGAATCACCTTGTCCAACATCAATAAAATGAATTTCCAAAATTTGATTATTATAAATTGGTTTTTCTGATGGTGTCGATTCTTCTTTGCTCGTAGAGTTATGTTCCTCATTTGAATTATCATTGCTTTCATTTTTAGAAGAATTATCTTTCATAGGTTCATTATTTATGCTGGTATCTTCATTTTTATTATTTTCTTCCACCAAATCATCAAAATTATCATTTAATTGTTCTTTACTTAAATTAGATTTATCTTCTTCTGGAACAATATCCGGATTATGTTCATTATATATTATCTCTGTTGTATTAGCTGCATCTAATCTTTGCAAATATTTTTGTGAATGAAATATATTTACACATTCACTACTACCAATAACAATTAAAAATATCAGTAAACATCCTATTAAATCAGTCCACCATCTATTTTTCTTGATAATAGGAATTTTTTCTTTTATCTTAAAATTTGAAATAAATATAACAGGCAATAAAAATGATAATGCCATTAAAATATTTGATATTTTAAAAATAATCATATCATAAATATTTGATTGAACTGTAGGGACTTCTGTTGCTAATGTGACGATTATAATTAAACAGAAAATATAATATAATCCAGCTAAAATTTTTTTACTAGTATTGTTAGTTCTAAACCCCCACAATTTATTTATCAACTTCATATTTTCACTCCATAAACAATTTAATTAATCTACTATATATAATTATACCATGTTTTAACAGTTAAGACTCATCATATTGAATTATTTTTTATATTTGTTAAATTTATTTCTTTTTCTTTAAAATTTTATTTATTACTTTTTTTGCTTTATTTTTATCTAATGGTTTTACAATATATTCATTAAAACCACATTGTTCTTTAAAATAATAATCTTCTCCTGCATCCCCTGTAATTATAACAACAGGTAAATTAAATTGATTTAATGATTTTAACTCCCTAAATAGTTCTGGACCGCACATATTTGGCATTTGATTATCGGTAAAAATAATATCATATTCATCCATGTTATTTTTTATTTTTTCTAAACATTCTTCCCCACTAAATACTACATCTGCATCCACACCTAATTCTTTCAAAATATCTTGATGCATAATTGCTGTATGTTTACTATCATCAACAACTAATGCTTTAGGAATTAATCTTTCTTCTTTTTGTTTGAATACTGGTATATCAATAAACATACTATTTATTTTCTTCTTTTCTTTAAATTCTATATTTGATTTTAGACAAAATAAATTAGTACGAATCAACAATATATCAGAATCATCTATATAATCAATAGTATGCTTTTTAAATATCTTGTTTAATATATCTACATTTTGGTTTGATAATTTAATGTTTTCTATATTAATTCTAAGTTTAATGTTGCAATTAATTTTTTCTACCATTTTTATAGAAATTTTAATTTTATCTTTAATTCCATTATCCTGTGATTTTTTTACTATTAATTTTAATGCTGATAATAATTTTAATTCATCTAAAATTAGATTTTTTGGAATATCTTTATCTACATCTATTATAACCTGTTTATTCTGTAATTTTTCAAACAATTCATCTACATTAACCTCATCGTCAACACATGGCGTTTCTTCGTTTGCTGTTACTTCTATATTATTACATATTTCTCTTAATTCTCTTTCTGATGATGCAGTATTAACTTTATCTAATATTTCTTTAATATTTTTACTTAACTTTATAAAAATCTCACATTCCATTAAATATCTTGAAACAAAATTTTTATTATCTTTTTTCAATATGTCATAATCTCTTTTAATTTCCTTATATTTTTTAAAATATTTATAAGCATATATTGATGCTATTATAGCAATAATTATACTTACACTAATTATTATTCCGTACATTTTTCTTCTCCTTCTTAAATGTAACAATTACTGCTCCGTTACAATTATAATTTACTTCTTATTATTTTAAATTAACTTATATTTTTTTCTTATTATTAAATTCCCATTAAATTTGCTTATTAATTGGTATATTCTTTCTATATCGCCTGTATTTATACAATATTCTCTATAAATTTGTTTTCTATTATAATATATATACCAAATTAAATCATTATTATATTTACTAAGTTTTACAAAATAATTATTATTTTCTAATAATAAATTTAAAGTCAATAATTGAACAGTTCTACCAATCTTTTTAAGATCATAAAATGAAATATCAACTATATTGTATTTTAATTTGTTCTTTTCTAATATTTTTTTTATTTTAATAACAATTTTTTCATCTTCTTCTGTTAATTGTTGTTTAGTAATTAAAATATCTTTTTTCTTTCGTAAAACATCCAATACAAATTTATCTGCATTGTTCAAATGATTAAAAATATCTTTATCTTTTATTTTTCTAATTTCATACAAAAAATAAATACTTGTATCTTCCAAATTCAAACATATTTTTTCAATATATTTATATTGATCACTTTCTGACAACATTTTAAAATTTTTCATATCATTATTATTGTATTGTGCAAATTCTATCAAATACAATTCTTTTATATTTGATAATCCCTCAATAAATCCTTTAATTAAGAATCTTCTATTAATATATGATAATCTTTCACAATATTCATTACTAAATTTCATATCACTGCATTTAAATGAATCTCTAGCTATTTTTTTTAACTCATCTGATGTATATACACAAGTTTCTAACATTCTATATAAAAAGATTCCATCTCTTTCATATAGATTATTAATTTCATATAACATACTATTTAAGTAATTCAAAAATACACAAAAAGTATATCTGCTTTTTTCTAAATCATTATAAAATGAATTTTTTCTAAATTTAATTAAATCATTTAAATCAAATTCCAATAATACTTTTGTAATAATATCAGCATAACAAAAATCATACTTTTCAATTATAGAAAATAAAATTTCTTCTATTTCTATATCATCTAATGTTTCTAGTGAATCATGACTTTCATTACTAAAATCTATTATTATTCTTTCATTTTTTAAATCTTTTTCTATTTCAGTAATGCATATTTTTTCTATTTCTTGTTTAAGAATAACATATAATATTTTTCTTCTTTCACTAAAATCATAATTTAATTCTTTATTTGGATCATATATTTCTTTTCTTACGACTTCACTTTTAGCAATTAGAAACATTGCAACATTTGAAATATTAAAAGATGTTATTTGTTTTGTACTCTGCAAACAATGACAAAAATCTTCTATACTTTTTATAAGATAATCCAACTGTTCTTTTGAAATAGTATTTGTATATCCTTTAAAATATGTACTATTTAAGATTTTCTTAACTGTATATGGATAATATAAATCCCTTTGATATACTTCCTCATCTATTTCCTTTTTACTTCTTACCCTCTCTACTGCTTCTACTTCTTTTAGTGTTAGCATTTAACTCACCTTTTTCCTTTCAATTTTTTACACTACAAAGATTAGAACTTATTACTTCACCACCTCGCAATTTACTTATATTTACTGCAATACAATTCATATCTAAAGAAAAAGTTTTACACTCTGGGTTTGTTTAGTATATTCAAGAAAAAGCATATCATATTAATAGTAGAAATGCAAAGAAGGTGATATGCAATGAGTCTAAGACATATATTCGGTAAAAATATAAAGTCTTACAGATTTCAAAAGAAACTAACACAAGCAAAACTTGCTGAAAAAGTAGATATATCAACTAATTATGTTTCACAATTGGAGCGTGGAAAACATAGTGTAGATTTTGATATAATTGAAGCTTTGTGTGAATGTCTAGAGGTAGAACCTTTTCAATTATTCTTACAACCTAAAGATGAAAATCTTCCTCGTAGAATAGATATGAATAAGAAGTAACATTTACTTCTTATTTTATTATACCATATTTTTTTTATTTTGATTTTTATTTTTGCTCGTTCTTAACGAGCAGTATATATTCTAAATTTCCTATAAAATTATATATAGGAGGTATTAGAATGAAAAATGCTTATGAACTATTCAATTTGATAGGGCAAAATATGAAAAACATAAGAAAAGACATAATTGGTTCATCGCAAGAAAAATTAGCTGAAGATATAGATATGAGCAGAAGTTTTTTATCTCAATTAGAAAGCCCAAATGTTGATGTTGGCGTTTCACTTGATACCTTATTCTTTATAGCTCAAACCTATAACTTTGATATTAGAAAATTTTTTGACGGTTACGAAAATCTTATGGATAAGAAGGATAATTAAATCCTTCTTTTATTTTTATGCAAAAATAGATTTTAACAAATGATACATAACATTTACAACAATAGAATTACCGGCTTGGTGATATAATGAAGTTTCACAACAAACTTTACTTGCTTTATTGTAATCTTCATCAGTAAATCCCATTAGACGCCATGCTTCTCTTGAACTAATCTTTCTTATTCTCATTATTCTTCCTCCTTTATTATCACTTTAGAGTTATCTGCAGTATTATTAGCTGTTAATGTAGGCGCATATCCTAATTCTGAAAAAACACGTGAAGAAATAGCAAATTTACAATGTTTATCAATTCCACATACACCGCCTTGTTTATATTTATCTAAATCTATTTCATAAATTACATCTTCCCTATTTTTCTTTTTAAATTGAATTTTGTTACAATCTATTATTTTATATTCATTTGTAGTTAAGTAATATTTTTCATCTACTTCTTTATCTAAAAAATCTTTAAAAACCAAATCACATCCAACTGGTTCAGGAAAAGAAAAATCTTTTTCATTATTTAAAATTGCAACTAAAAAATACCTCCTTCTCGTTTGAGGTATTCCATAATCTACTGCATTTAATACTTGCTCATATAAAGTATATCCTAATTCTTCTAAATCATTTTTAAATAAGTCTAATGTTTCTTTAAAAGCTTTACTTACTATATTAGCAACATTTTCAAATATTACAAATTTAGGTTTTACCGAAACTTCTTTAATTAATCTTATCATCTCCCAACCTAAACTTGATCTTGTTGAACTATTAGATGTAAAACCTTTCATTTTTCCTGCACACGATATATCCTGACATGGAAAACCACCTATCCATAAATCACAATATGGTAATTCGCTACCCTTAATATCAGTTATACTTCCCATATTTAATTTTTCATCAACGTTATGAACTACACAAAATGATTTTATTGCATCTTTATCAATTTCAGAAAAAAACTCTAATTTAAAATCTTTTATTATCCTTTCTTCTTTTAATTTTTGTAATGCTTTTTCTGGACTTCCTATTCCACTAAAAAAAGTACCAACTTTTATGGTACTTTCACAATATTTATTATTTGGCATATTATCAACCCCCTTTATTATTATAAAACCAAATCCTCATCCCATAATTCTTCTGGAATTGAGTTTAATTTATTAATATTGCTATAAATCGCATTTTTCATATATCCATATTTATTTTCTATTTTACATCCATCTTCATCATAAAATTTATTCTTTATAACTCGTGGTACTATATAATGGATTATTTTTATTAAATCAACAAAATCATTTTCTTCTAATAGTTCTTCAAACAAATCATTATAATAAAAAATCTGAGAATCATCCTCAGATATATATCCTTTTTTTATTAACTCTAATGTTAAATAATTCATATTTTTGTCAAAATATGTTTTATCGCCTTTATCAATTTGTTTATTAGTATTTTTTTGTGTAACGTTTTCCATATCTAGTTCATCCATATACCGATTTTCTGTATCTGGAACCAAACTATTTTGTTTAGGTATTTCATATATCAAATATTCATATTCAAAATAACCTTTTTTTCCTCTTATTTTATTTATTGATAGATAACCATATAATTGTAATTCTTTTAAGGTAGATCTAATAGCAGTTTTATTCTCTTTACATATTGAACATAACCCAGCTAGAGAATAATCCCAATCTTCTGGTAATGATAGCATATAAAACAGCAAACCTTTTGCCTTTAAACTTAAATTTTTATCTTGCAAGTGATGATTACTCATAATCGTAAAATTCTTATTTTTTTCTATTTTAAATACAGCTATACTATCGCCCCCTTTATTTATGTAATAAAAAAAGATATAGTTTCCTATACCTTTATATTTATATTAAAATGTTCTTTTTTATAATTCTTTTCTTTTCTCACTTTTATCATTCCTACTCTGTGTTTATGAAATTCCGGATTACCTATATGTGGACTTTCAACAATGCAATTACGATCTTCAACCAATGATAATATTTCCCATCCTTCATTAAAATATGTTTGCATTTCACATTGTTTTATAAATTGATTAGAATTAAGATTATCTGTGTTTTTATCATCCAACCACATTAGATATTCTAAATACATAATTCCATCTTCTTTTACTAAACTTTTTAACTTTTCTATTTTTCTTTTCATTGGTATATGAGAATATTCTTCTCTGCTCAATCCTCTTTTAGAATAAACAACATCATATTGTCTATTACAACATTCAAATATATTTTTATTATATAATCTAACTTTATCATGTAATTTTTCTATATTAATTCTATCTTCTGCTCCATACATTGTTCTTCTTTGTAATGTAACTTGTCCATCTTCATAAACTATTGGTAATTGAATATGCCCTCCATATAAATATATTTCATTCATATCAAAAGCATCTACAATATATCCTTTTTTTAGAAATGGAATAGTATGCAATCCATCTAAACATCCAAAATCACATACTTCCAAATTCTTTCCATCTTTTTCATCTAAAAATTTTAATAATGTGTAAAACGTTGTATTTACCCTTCCAAACGAACTAACTCTCGTCGTTACTGCTCCCATTTAAAATAACCTCCATTTTTTTATACTGAGCACGGTAATTTTATAAAAAATATCAATAGAAACCCCCGTATTAGTATATTTCACAATGGTTATCACCAACGACCAAGAGATGATTAATTACCCAACATCCTAAAACTGTATTTGGCACCTCTTCTGTTTTTAAACTATAATCATTATGGCTTATTTTTTTTGCTTTTCCCACCACAGCTTTAGTTACTATTTCTTTATAATTAGCCATTTTAATCCTCCTCTAGTTTAATTTATGCAACTACTAGACAAAAGTACACTTAAATTGAAATTTAATAGCATCTTTGGTATAATTTTAGTGGTGATAGAAAATGAATTGTATATTTTGCAAAATAATTAATAAGGAAATACCAAGTAACATTATTTATGAAGATGATTTGATTATAGCTACCTTAGACATTAATCCAAGAAGTAAAGGACACACTTTAATTATTCCTAAAGAACACTATGAAGATTATACCAAACTTCCTAATGATATTCTTGCTCACATTTATAAAGTAGCTCAAAAAATTGGCAATAAAATAGTAATTAAACTGAATCAAGATGGTTATAGTCTAGTCGTAAATTATGGTAGTGCCCAAGAAATTAAACATTATCATTTACATATTATTCCAAATAATAATGAACAAAACATTGATGTTAACGAAGTATTTAATTTATTAAAATAATTATTTTTTCCACTCTAGCTATTAAGTTTAACTTAATAGCTTTTGTTATATAATAAGATTGTATTTATTTTAATCGCTGTATACTCAGGTAAGTCAGTTATATTTAAAGTATCACACTCTTTACTACCATAACCATCAACCAGTAATTGACTTTCTTTACAAACCGGTCCAGAACTAACTTCAGTTAACATATCTTTATTCATATTAAAATCGCTAATTCCAACTTTCTCAATTTGATTAACAGGTTGTTAAAAAGCCTAGTCAATTATTATTTCAACAAAAAAAGTAAACAAATATTTACTTCTTATTCTACTATATTATGGTTATTTAAATTAATCCTAACTCGCGCTGGTATCTTCTCTGATAAATTTTCTTTAAATTCAAAAGTTTTATCCATAAGCGCTAAAACTTTTTTGTTATTTGTCGCAGACTTTTCAACTTGAATCGTTAAAGCATCACCACAATCTTCCATTCTATTGCAATAACATTGTTGGGCAAGAATTAATTTAACGATTAATGTTTCAGTATAATCAAGTCCAAATATCAAGCAAGCACTGGATAAATCCATATCAGTTCCCGAAACCAAATTAACTATATCAATTAAATTATTAATCCCATAATGATTAGTTGCATCTATTGCTAGAGCTAACAATTTAATATTTCTTGGTTCCTTTACTTCTACTAATTTTCGAACGCGTTCCACATAATCTGCGTACATATGGTTGTTCGTTTCTTTGAAAGCTAAATCATCTGCTACCATAAGACATTCTAAAGCTTTATAATAATCTTTTAATTGTAAATAACACATTCCTAGTTTTGCATAAGATTTAAAGTCAGGACCTCCATAAGATAATAATCTTTTAAACAAAATCTTAGCAGTTTCAAAATTACATTGTTCATAATTATAAATCGCCAATTCATGTAATTTTTTAAAATCATTTTTCATTCCTGGAACAAAATATCTTAATACCACTTTCTTTTCATTGTGATAATTTAAAGAAAAACAGCAAACATTTTCAATTTTTTTAAGAAAACCACATAATAAATACCAATTTGTTACACTCATTGGTTCTAACACAATAATACCCTTGCCAATATATAATGCATTAATAGCTTCTTTTAATAAGCTAAAATCTATTTTTCCTTTTTTATTTATTATATTCATTTTAATAACTCCTTAAAATCAGTAATAATATATTACCTTGTCTTATCTTAATTTACAAGTGTAAATTAAAAAAGATGAGAATTCTCATCTATAAATATTTTTTAAATTTTTTAAACTCAGTTTCATCGTCTAAATCAGTTTCATGAAGTGCTTTAAACAATTCTTTTTGCTTACGATTTAACTTACTAGGAATTACAACATTAAATACTACAAACATATCACCTTTACTGGACGAATTGACATGTTTAACGCCTTTACCTTTTAACTTAACTTTCTCTAAATTTTGCGTACCAGCTTTAACATCTAAAATAACATTTCCGGTCAAAGTAGGAATTTCTTTTTTACATCCTAGTACCGCTTCTGTAATAGTAAGGGGAACTTCTAGATAAATATCTTCTCCATCTCTTTCAAATATATCGTGATCTTTCACTTTAAACTCAATATAGATATCGCCATTAGGTCCCCCATTTAATCCTGCCGAGCCTTTACCAGATATTCTCTGTTGCATCCCATTATCTACACCTTCTGGAATTGTTATCGTAATTTCTTTCATCGCTTTTACTTGACCATTACCGCGACATTCAGAACACTTTTCTTTAAAATCTTTTCCTTTACCACGACAATCTGGACAAGTTGTTTGCGTTTGAAATACTCCAAACAAAGAATTTTGTTGACTTACAACTCTACCATGTCCATTACAAGTTGAACAAGTATGCTCATCAAAGCCACCTTTACCATGACATTTTTTACATTCTTCGTTTAAATCTAGTTTAATTTCTTTTTTACACCCAAATACCGCCTCTTCAAAAGCTAAATTGATTTTGACTAAGCTATCTTCTCCTTTAATTGGACGATTAGAATTTCTTCCTCTACTCCCTCCGAAGTTAAATCCAAATCCTCCTCCAAATAAATCTCCAAAAATATCTCCTAGATCAATATCATCCATATTAAAGCCACTAAAACCTGCTCCTCCAGCTCCGTTAGAAAAGGCAGCATGCCCATATTGATCATAAGACGCTTTCTTTTGTGGATCGGATAATACGGCATAAGCTTCACCAATTTCCTTAAACTTTTCTTCTGCCCCAGGTTCTTTATTTACATCTGGGTGATATTGTTTAGCTAATTTTCTAAAAGCCCTTTTTATCTCTTCATCAGAAGCCCCTTTAGATAACCCTAACACCTCATAATAATCTTTTTTATTCATTAGTTACACTCCAATCTTTGTAAGCAATAAATTATTCACTACTTTCCAAAATTTTTAATTTTTCTTCAAAATATTTAAATGCATCTTCATATGGTTTATCGCTCATTATATCAACTCCAGCAGTTTTTAATATTTCAACAGGATAGTCGCTTCCCCCACTACTTAAGAATTTAAGATATTTTTCTTTAGCCCCTTCTTCATTATTTAAAATTGCATGAACTATCGAAACGGCACTAATTAATCCAGTTGCATATTTATATACATAAAACGGCGTATAAAAATGAGGAATACGCATCCATTCATAGCGAATTGCATCATCACTTACAACATCTTCACCAAAATATAATTTATTTAATTCATAATAAGTTGTAGATAATTCTTCTTCTGTTAACGCTATACCATCTTCTTCTTTTTCATGAGCAATCATTTCAAACTCAGCAAACATAGTTTGTCTAAATATAGTTGTTCTATAACGATCTAATAAATCTAATATCATTGCTTTCTTTTCAGCTTTATCATCAGTATGATTATACATATAATCGAATAGTAACACTTCATTTACAGTTGATGCTATTTCCGCTAAAAAAATCGGATAACTATGGTAGATATAATCTTGATATTCACAAGAAAATGCTGTATGCATAGCATGACCATATTCATGAGCCAAAGTCTCTACTGATTTTAAATCATCTGTATGATTTAATAAAACATAAGTGGGCACTCCGTAATAAGACCATTGATATGCCCCAGATTTTTTTCCGTCACTTGGATATACATCAGTCCATCTATTATTAAATTGTTTATCTAATTTTTCTAAGTATTCTTCACCAAGAGGTTTTAACGCTTCTCTAACAATGGCTTTTGATTCTTCAAAGGTATATTTTTTATCTTTATTTATAATCGGATTGTAATACATATCATACATATGCATTTTATCTAATTTACATTCTTTTCTCCGACATTCTAAATAACGATACATTAATGGTAAATATTTATGTACTTGTTTAATTAAATGAGTATATAAATCAGGTTTAATATTATCAGCATACAAACTCATTTCTAAAGGTGATTTATACTTACGAGCTTTACTAATAAAGAAATCTTCTTTTATTTTTTGGGCATAAAAATTTCCCAAAGTATTTTTATGGTTTTTATAAAATTTATAATATTCTTCAAAAACGTTTTTTCTTACCGTTTGTTTTTGTGAACTCATTAAATTAACGTAATTGCTTTCCGTTAGTTTTACCGATTCGCCATCGTCATCTTCTACTTCTCCAAAAATACTATCTGCATTACACAAATTGTAATAAGCATTTTTGGCCCCTTTTAATAACGGAGATGTTAAACTAAGCAGTTTTTCGCTTTCCTTACTTAAAGTATGATCTTTTTCTCTATATAACTCTTCAAAATAAAAATTATATTTTTTTAATTCTTCTTTTTCTTCAAGAAGTTTCTTTACATACTCTAAATCTTTAGTAAGAAGTTCTGGAGTTATAAAAGATAATTTATTCCCCATTGTTTCAAATAATTTAGTGGTTTGCATTTTTAGTGCTTGACGCTTAGCGTCCTTCGTATTAGTATCACAATCTAATTGAGCATATAAATATAATTTAGTACTTAATAAATCTAATTCTTTATCAGTTTCTAAAAATTCTAATAAAGTATCGCTACTATCTAAAATATGATTTTCAAAACCAACTAATTTATCAATTAAATCATTTATTTGCTTTATATATTCATCCAACTTATTGATATCTAATATCAAAGATAAATCCCATTTATATTCACTTGGTATATCATTTCTAGTTTCATAAGTTTTACTCATAATTATCCCTTTCATCTAAGCAAAGGTTCTAGTTTCCTAGAACCTTATATTCTTTTATTATTTTTCCTCGTAATCAGCTTCTGCTACATCATCTTTTTTTGATTTCTTCTTTTTATCGTCTTTTTCTTCAGCTTCTTCATTATTAGCATTTGCTTGTTGTTCTTTAGCAGCTTCTTCATAAACTTTTGTAGCTAACTTCATAGCAACTTCATTTAAGCTTTCAGTTTTCTTCTTAACATCATCAACATCGATTTCTTTTTCTTCTAAAGCTTTTTTTAGATCTTTAATTTTATCTTCAGCATCTTCTTTATCTTTTTTATCTACTTTATCACCTAAATCTTTAATAGCTTTTTCGGTAGCATAAATCATACTATCCGCTTCATTTCTAACGTCAACTTCAGCTTTACGTTTTTCGTCAGCTTCTTTATTAGCCTCTGCTTCTTTCATCATTTTTTCAATTTCATCATCAGATAAATTTGTAGAAGATGTAATTGTAATAGATTGTTCTTTATTTGTTCCTAAATCTTTAGCTGTAACATTAACAATACCGTTAGCATCAATATCAAATTTAACTTCGATTTGAGGTACTCCTCTTGGTGCTGGCGGAATATTTGTAAGTTGGAAGTTTCCTAAAGTTTTATTATCCGCAGCCATTTTTCTTTCACCTTGCAACACATGGATATCTACGGCTGGTTGATTATCTACAGCTGTACTAAATACTTGTGATTTACTTGTAGGAATTGTTGTATTTCTTGGAATTAATACAGTCATAACGTTTCCTAAAGTTTCAAGACCTAATGATAATGGAGTTACGTCAAGTAAAACGATATCATCAACTTCACCAGTTAAAACACCACCTTGAATAGCAGCTCCCATAGCTACAACTTCATCAGGATTTACTCCTTTATTTGGTTCTTTTCCTAATTCTTTTTTTACTAATTCTTGAATATATGGAATACGAGTTGAACCACCAACTAAGATTACTTGATCAATATCAGAAGCACTTAATTTAGCATCTTTTAATGCTTTTCTAACTGGTTCTAATGTTGAGTCAAATAGATCACGACACAAGTCTTCAAATTTAGCTCTAGTTAATGAAGTTTCTAAATGAACTGGGCCTTCATCTGTTTGAGAAATAAATGGTAAACTAATTTCTGCTTTCGTCATACCAGATAAATCTTTTTTCGCTTTTTCAGCAGCATCTTTTAAACGTTGCATAGCCATTTTATCTTTTGATAAATCAATACCATGCTCTTTCTTGAATTCACTAATTAAATAATCTTGGATCTTTTCATCGAAGTCATCTCCACCAAGTTTATTATTACCACTAGTAGCTTTAACTTCGAATACCCCATCACCTAATTCAAGAATTGAAACGTCGAATGTTCCTCCACCTAAATCGTATACTAAGATGGTTTGTAATTTATCTTGTTTATCAAGACCGTAAGCTAATGCTGCAGCAGTTGGTTCATTAATAATTCTTTCTACTTCTAAACCAGCAATTTTACCAGCATTTTTAGTAGCTTGACGTTCTGCATCATTAAAGTATGCTGGAACAGTAATAACCGCTTTTGTTACTTTGTCTCCTAAATAACTTTCCGCATCTTTCTTTAATTTCATTAAGATTTTTGCTGAAATTTCTTCTGGTGTATATTTCTTACCATTAACTTCAACTTTTTCGTTAGTTCCCATTTTTCTTTTAATAGAAGCAACTGTTCCTTTTACATTTGTAACCGCTTGTCTTTTGGCAGTTTCTCCTACCATTTCATCGTCACCTTTAAAAGCAACTACCGATGGAGTTGTACGATTACCTTCGGCATTAGCAATAACCTTTGGTTCTCCTCCTTCTAACACACTTACACAACTATTTGTTGTTCCTAAATCTATACCTATAATTTTACTCATTTATATCATTCCTTTCTTTTTCTTAGAGTATTATTATTCACTAACTTTAACCATCGCTGGTCTTATAACTTTATCTTTATAAATGTAACCTTTTTGCATTACATCAATAACTTTATTACTTGGAGTGCCTTCAACTTTTTCGGTTAAAACAGCATCCATTTTAGCCGGATCAAATTCCTCATTTAAACAAATAATTTCTTCAATTCCTTTTTCTTTTAAAATATTTATCATATTTCCATAAATCATTTTAAAACCACTTAAGAATTTTGATAATTCATCATCTAAATTAGTATCATCTAATTTAATTGCTCTTTCAAAATTATCAATGACACTAAGAAGCTTCTTAGCAAAATCTTCACCTTCATATTTATAAAGCTTACTAATTTCTTCTTCATAGCGTCTTTTCATATTTTGCATATCTGCTGTTAAACGAAGAACTTTTTCATTCAATAAAGCATTAGCAGCTTTCAGTGTTTCTACTTCTTTATTAACTTTAACTTTTTTCTCCTTTTTCGGAGTTTCTGCATTTTGTTCTACTTTCTCATTCATGTTTACTTTCCTTTTCTAATGAATCTAAATTTTCATTAATATATTTTAATAACCCAACAACGCGATCATATTCCATTCTCTTTGGACCTATAATAGCAATTGTTCCTTCTTCGCCATTTATATTGTAATGACTTTTTACAATTGTTACATTAGAATCAAAATCACTTTCATCACCAATATAAATATTAATACTATCAGATTCATCTTTTGCTTCTATTTTTCGAATAAGCTCATTATTTTCAAACTTACTCATTAATCTTCTAATTTCATTTGTATCATCATATTCTGGTTGATTTAAAAGCTTAGCTTGACCTCTTACATGAACATTACTTCCTTTATTAAACCCATGTAATGCATCATAAAAGATATTATAAATAGCTTCATATTGTTCAATTCTTTGCGAAATAATTGGTTTAATTTCAAACTCTAATCTTTCAGCAACTTCGTTAATAGGAGTTCCAATTAACATTTTATTAATCATATCACTAGTTTTAACTAACTCTTTAACTTCGGTATTCGGAGGTAAAACAAATTGTTTATTTTGCACAACTCCTTTATTAGTACAAACCAATGCTACTACTTTATTTTCATCAATTGGAATTATACTTACTTGTTTAAGTAAATTTTCTCTACTATTACTTCCTAATACAATACTTGTATAATTAGTTATATCACTAATAATTTCCATACATTTTGTAATTGTATCACTAAGTTGTAATTGCTTATTGTCAAATATTGTTTGAAGCTTTAAAACATCTTCTCCCGTTAATTCCTTTGGCTTCATTAAATAATCAACATAATATTTGTAGCCTTTTTCCGAAGGAACTCTTCCTGAAGAAATATGGTTTTTTTCGATGTACCCTAATGATTCTAATACCGCCATCTCATTACGAATAGTCGCACTAGAACATTTAAATTTCTTACATAAAGATTTACTTCCAACTGGTTTTACATTCTTAATATAATTTTCTACTATTTCTTTTAATAGATTCTTTTGTCTTTCGTCCAAAATCATCACCTTTATCCATTAGCACGTCATTTGCTTAAGTGCTAATTACATTATAATATTATGCTTAGCACTTGTCAATATATAACTGCTAATTTGTCACAAATAAAAAAAGTTCAATATAGAACTTAATATATCCAGAAACCTTTTGCTTTAAGTTTCATTAATATAATTATATAATGGCACTTCGGTTCCATCTAATTTAACTGCATACGGAACCTTAGTAAGAGTATTATTTACAACAAATATTACATTTTCTAAACCATTTATATCTTTTAGATTCAATTTTCCTTCATAAAAAAGCTCGTCAATTTTTATATATGACAATGTACCATTTTCTTTTACAAATACAAAACAGCCTTCTTCACCATTCCCAACTTCAACATAATATGCAGTTAATACTTTTTCTATATCTAATTTATAGGCATTTAAATCTTTTTCTCCGCCTTCACTTACATAATTTTCAGGAAAATAATTTTTAAAATCATTTTGCAATTCAAGTAAATTGTTTTTTAACATTTCGTCATCTACATATTCTAAATTTTCATTTAAAGTTAAATAAGCGTTTCCATCTGTATCAACAACAATTTCTATATATCTATATTGAACACCCTGAGCTCTACTTCTATTTGCAAGATTATATTGATAATATATATTTTTTTCTATTTGTTCAGAATAATTTTTATTATTATCGTTAATTTTTTCTTCATTAACATTACTAACCCCAAAATAAACCGCTGTTCCTATTGCCCCAACTGCAACCAATACAATTACTGCTATAATATATTTTTCTATCTTATTCATAGTCATCCTCTTTCTATATTAATATTATAGAACATTTTATTTTTAACAACAACTCATATTAATCAAAATAAAAAGCCCTTAGACAAGGACTTTACGCTACACTAACTATTTTCACTTGATATGAACCATTTGGACTTTCAACATCTACTAGTTCATCTTTTTTATGACCAATAATTGCTTTACCAATAGGAGATTCATTAGAAATCTTATTATTAAACGGATCTGCTTCTAAAGATCCAACAATTTGATATTCATCTTCTTCTCCATCATCATAAGCAACAACAACAGTAGAACCAACATTAATTACATCGCTATTTTTATTTTCCGCAATTTCGCTATGTTCTAATTTGTATTCTAATTCTTTAATTCTTGCTTCAAGTTGGGCTTGTTCATTTCTTGCTGCATCATAATCTGCATTTTCTGATAAATCACCTTGAGCTCTAGCTTCTTGTAAAGCTCTTATAATTTCTGGTCTTCTAACTTGTTTTAATTCATTTAATTCAGCTTCTAATTCTAAATAACCATTAGCTGTTAATACACATTTATTTTTCATGTTCATCCACCTCTAAATTAACAATCCATATAAGGATACTATACAAAGTCATTTTTGTCAAATACTTTTATACGCATCATATCATCCTGATTTACAAAAGTATCACACGGAATATAACAAATCATTTTCGGATGTCTTGCTACATCAATTTCTTCTTTGTCTTCGTTATATATCTTATTAATATGTAATGTAAAAGTTTCCGTTTTTGGTCCAAATATTTCAACAACATCCCCCAATTTAAAATAATTACGTTGTTCTAATTTAATTAATTTATTTTCTTTATCATAATCAAGCACTAACCCTAAAAAATCTTGGTTAGAAGCTTCATCACGATCCGCATAATATTGTTCTTTATTAGTTGGTAATTTTTGGAAAAATTGCGCAACTGAATCACGATTAGCACATCTATTTAAAATATTTAAATAGTAATTTAACTCTGAACTTGTAATAGTATTATCTAAAGTTTTATCAATTATACGTCTATAAACTAAAACTACCGTTGCAATATAATAAATTGAACGCATTCTGCCTTCTATTTTAAAAGAATTAACCCCAACATCTATCATTTCTTTAATATGATTAACCATATTCAAATCTTTTGGCATGATTGAAAAGTCTGGTTTATCATCTTCATACCCAAAATTCCAACGGCATATTTGAGCGCACCCACCTCTATTGGAATCTCTTTTTGTTACATAGTTAGATAAAACACATTTTCCTGATATAGATGAACACATAGCTCCATGAATAAAGCATTCTATATCTACTCCTGTTTCGGCCTTAATTATCCTTATATCATCTTTATGGCATTCACGAGCTAGCACTACTCTTTTAGCATTCAAACTTTGCCAAAACTTAACAGATTCATAATTTAAGTTACTAGCTTGCGTTGATATATGGATTTCTAAAGGTAAGCCTAACTCATTTATTTTTTGCACTACCACAATATCACTAGCTATAACGGCATCAACATTGATTCTAGCTAACTCTTGCAAATATTCATCCAAACCTTCTAAATTTTGATTATGAAAAATGATATTTACTGCTACATAAACTTTTTTATTAATACTATGTGCATAGTCAACTGCTTCTTTTATTTCTTCTAAAGAGAAATTTTTCGCATTAGCTCGAAGGCTATATTCATCTCCCCCTAAATATACCGCATCGGCACCATATTTAAAGGCTATTTTAAGTCTTATTAAATCTCCCGCTGGAGCAAGAAGTTCTATCTTTTTCATCTTTCTTCCTCCTTTGGTGGTAACTTATAGTAAGTCTCTTCATCCAGAAAATAAGATGAAGTTTTAGAGGTAATTCCATCAGCAACATAATTATTATCTTTAAAATTATTTAATAATACATCTTGATCTTCCACGGACAAAAAAGCCATATTAACAATATAATATAAAGCGTCATAAGAAAATAATTTTAAGCCATCATAAAACTTTTCCGGATAAAAAACTGTTCCTAATTCATTTTCAATTACTTTAAATTTTTGCTTTGTAACTTTTTCTACTACATCTTTTTCTTCTTTTTTATCTAAATTATATTCTTTAGTATAATTAGAAAGTAAAGTTCTTCTAGAATACATAATCCGATTTAATCCAAAAGTATATAAACTAATTTTCTTAGAAGCATTTTTCATAATTACTTTCATTTCTGATTCGGTAACATCAGTTGAAAGTATGACACTATCCACGAATCCAAGCAAAGCATTAACACTTAAATAACTACAATTTAAATGACGACAATCATATATTTTAATTAAATTAGTATTTTTTAAAATATTGATAAGGCCTAAATCTTCAAAAACTACTCCTTTTATATTATCATTTAAATTACAAAAAATAGTTTTAAGATTATCAATATCCGTATTAGTTAAATTCCTATTGATGTATAAGAATGCTTCTTCTTTAATCTCTTCTATTTCATAAGCTTTCTTAAAACCAACACTATATCCCTTAACAGGAAAAAGGAAAGTACTTATTCCTACTTTCTTTGCCTTCTCTATTAAACCATCATTATCTATTAAAAGTACTAGCTGATTATTTTTCATCTTTTCTTTTACTCACTGATAAACCATCACCAATATCATAGAATTTTGTATCAAATTCTTTATTATCTTTTAAAAATTCAATATATCCTTCTATTTTTTGTACTAATGATTTTAAATTTTTACTTTCTATTGAATCAGCCTTCCCAACGTATCCATGAAATTTTAAATTATCAGTAATAATTACCCCATCTTTAGATAAAAAGTATTTAAACTTTTCAAAAAACTTTTTATATTGACCTTTGGCAGCATCTATAAAAATCAAATCGTATTCAACGTTATTTAAATTCACTTCTAAAGCATCTTGATAAAAAACATTGATTTTTTTATCAAGACCACATTTCTTAACGTTTTTTAAACATTCCATATACCTATTTTCATCTCGTTCGATTGTCGTGACTACAACATCTTGAGTAGCACTAGCCATCAAAATGGCTGAGTATCCAATCGCACTACCAATTTCTAAAACACTTTTTATATTATTTGCTTTTATGTACTTCATTATAAAAGCAATTGATTCTTTTTCAATAATAGGAACATTATGTAAATTTGCATATTCTTCCATTTCTAAAATAAAATTTTTCATTTTTAACCACCTAACTGCGTTTTATATTGCAAAAACTCTTGATAGTCTTCAGCAAAATAAACTTTTCCAGTTGCTAAATCCGCATAGAAATATAAATAATTTGTTTTGCTGGGATTTAAAGCTGCATCTATACTTTGTAAAGATACATTACAAATTGGCCCAACTGGCAAACCAATTAAATTAGCGTTTCTTGTGTTGTATGGACTATTAGTATTTAAGTCCTCAAAAGTTAAAGGTTCACTTAATGATTTTTTTACAGCATAATATGTAGTTACATCCATTCCAAGTGACATGCCTTTTTCTAATCTTTTATATATAACTTGACTAACACCTTTTCTATCTTCTTCTGTTAAAGCTTCTTTTTCAATAATAGAAGCCATAGTAATTATTTCATGAACATCATAACCACTATTTAAAATTTTATCCTTATAATCGGCCAATTTCTTTTCAGTATTATCAAGCAAACGATAAACAATATGTTTTACACTGGCATCGTTATAAAATTCATAGGTATCAGGAAATAAATAACCTTCTAATGGATAATAAATAGCATCATTTAAAATCTTATCAGATAAAAACCAATATTTATCAATTAATTCTTTCAAGAAATCTTCATCATCTAAAATAGCCATTACATCTTGAGGATTGTATGCAAAAGCATCACAAATTATATCAACAAACTCTGTCAATTTTTGACCTTCAATAAACGTAATTGCTATAGTTTGTGCTCTTTTATTAGTGTCTCCACTACTTAAATCATCTACTATTTCCTTAAGATTCATACTACGATCAAAAATATATTCACCAGCTTGAATGTTTAGTTTATTATGAGAAAGCAAATAAATATAAGCAGTTATTTCACTTCTAATCAAATTTGCTTTTTTTAAATTTTTAACAATTGTTATTTTAGATTCACCAGGTTTTACAACAAAAGTAACTGGGATTGTTTTTCCAGAACTTTTTGATACACTACCCAAACCATAAAAGTATAGTGAAACAACAATGGCAATAACAACCACAATTAAAATTGACGTTATGATTATTCCTTTTTTTTGTTTATTCATTTTACACACCTTTTTATTCTTCATTAATCTTACTATCTAAATTAGCTAACAGTTTTTCAATAAATTCATATTCTTCATCTGTTTCAATTGGATAAAGACTATTATCTTTTATGCCTTTATTTAAAACATAAGCATATGTCATAACACAACCATCTTCATCTAACTCATTATCAGTAAAAACAATATACTCTTTTTTATTTTCTTCTGAAGATATCTTAGCTATTATTTCATATTCTTTTTCATTACCATTATCTTCTTTAACAATAAGTAAATTATCTTTTATATCAGATTTCATATTCTAACCTTTCATCTTAATAAAACTTTCCAATATTAAACAAGCCGCAACTTCATCTACAACCTTTTTATGCTTAATACTTTTTTTATCATTATCATGTAATATATTGTGAGCCATAACAGATGTTAATCTTTCATCTATTAAGGTAATAGGCACATTCGTACTTTCTTTTAATTTTTTTTCAAACTCTTTACTTCTATGCGCAGCAAAGCCTAAAGAATTATCCATATTTTTAGGAAGTCCTAAAGCTATCTCAGTAATATTATTTTCATTAATTATATTAAGTAATTCATCTAAGATACTCTCAAAATTACTTTCAGAAAACCTTAACGTTTTGTAAGGGCAAGCTAACATATTAGTTCTATCACTAATAGCTATACCAAGCGTCTTGGTACCTAAATCTAACCCTAAATACCTCATTACTTCTCCATATAATTATCAAGTAAAAATTTAACTATTTCACTACGATCTAATTCTAAAATTTTGCTTCTTGCTTCGTGATAATTAGAAATAAAACCAGGATCACCACTTATTAAATAGCCAGCTAATTGATTTTGAGCATCATATCCACGCTCATTTAAACTAGTCGCTACTTCTTTTAATGTGGCTTTAATTAGTTCTTCTTTCATTAAATTAACATCAAATAAACTAGTTTGTTCCATATCTCACCTCTTAATTACATTGTTATTTTATCATTAAATCACATTTTCTACAACACAAAAAAGGAAATCCGCAAATTCCCTTTATAAATTAATAGAAAAGTATTCCACCGATAATAATTGCTAATAAAATATATAATATTAAAATTATAAATGCATTATTAATAACGGAATTACCTCCATCATTTTTTTTACAAACTCCCATGGGACACCTCCTTAAAAATTTAATTTGTTATATAACTGCTCCTAATATGATAATAAGTAGGATAAATAATACTAAAATAATAGCAGCACCCATTCCACAGTTATTATTTCCACCGCAATTATGCATATAACATTCCTCCTTTTTTGTCTTTTCACTAGTATTTTATGGTTAATTAAATATTATGTGCGTGTTCTTCTCTTGTTTTTTAGTATAATTATTGTTATAATTTTTTTATAGGGAGGATATATGAAAAGAAAATTATTTTTATTAAGTTTAAGTTTATTTTTATTAACAGGATGCGGTGAAGTTCCTAAATTAAAGAATGGCGAAGATGCAGTTGTATCATTTAAAGATGGTGGTATTAGCACCAACGAATTGTATGAGGAAATTAAAAAAAATTATGGTTTAGAATCATTAGTTACATTAATAGACAAATATGTTTTAGAAAAAGAATTTGATAATTACATAGAAGAAGCTAAAGAACAAGCAACTTCAACAATTGATGCTATGAAAGAAAGTTATGGCGGAGAAGAAGAATTATTAGAAGCAATTCAAACTTATACTTCTTATCCATCAATTGAAGCATATAAAGAAGTAGTATATTTAAGTTACTTACAAGAAAAAGCAGTTAATGAATACGCTAAAACATTAGTAACTGACAAAGAAATTGAAAAATACTACAAAAATAATGTTTATGGAGATGTATCTGTAAATCATATATTAATTACAGCTGATATAAAAAGTGATGCAACTGATGATGAAAAGAAAAAAGCAGAAGATGACGCAAAGGCAAAAGTTGAAGATATTATTAAAATTTTAAAAGAAGCTAAATCTAATAAAAAAGACGTTTTAGAAACATTCAAAAAATTAGCTAAAGATAAATCAGAAGATGATGATTCTAAAGAAAAAGGTGGCGAATTAGGTTATATTAATTACAATACTTTAGGAAGCGCTTACGACGAATTAGTCAAAGCTGCTTTAGAACTTGAAAATGGTGATTTTTCTACTAAAGTTATTACAACCGAACTAGGATACCATGTAATCTATCGCGTTGACCAAAAAGAAAAAGCTAAATTAGAAGATGTTAAAGAGGATTTAATTGACACATTAGCCCAAGAAAAAATATCATCAGATGCTGCAGTAAGCGTTGATGCATTACAACATTATCGTAAACTATACGATATGGAAATAAACGATAGCGAATTAAAAACTCAATATACAAACTACATCCAAAACTTAATAGCAAGTACAATGCCAACTGAAGAAAGCGATTCAGAATAATGAATCGCTTTTTTATTTTTTTCTTATTTTTATAAAAATATCTGGTCGTCTCAAAAAAGAATCCTTATTAATACCATTTAAATATGATTCATAAATAATACAAGTATATGAATAAAAATCACTTTGAGATATTTTCTTATGTTCAATCAACTTATTTCCATAAAAATAATATAAATATGTTTTATTACAAACTTCTTCTATTTCAGAAGAAGTTTGTAATACACCTTCCCTAGATAAAATAATAGTTATATTTGAAGAAGGATCCGTATTATAATAAGTAAGTTCATAATTTTGAGAATAACTTGCTTCCGACTTAAAACTTTTTGGACCACCACTTTTTTTCTCTTTAAAAGTAAGACTTTTTTTAAATATCATATCATCATCTTGAAATTTTTGACTTACAGATTTATAATTTATCCCTTCCACAGTTAAAGATTTATCAATAAAACTCATATTATATATACCTTTAAAATTTTCAAATTCTATATCCGCACTATAATACCCAACACCCTTTTCCGTTTTAATAAAATTACTTATAGAATATAAAGATTCACTTTTTGCATCAGTTTCTTCAACATAGTAATTTATGAAATGATTAAAAAAATTATATGCTGAATCAAATCTATAATCTACTTTTAAAAAAGCTAAACAAGAATCAATTTCTGAAATACTATAATTGTTTTCACTCATTTCATTTAAAATAGAAAAATCGTCAAAAAAAGAATTTCTAGTTAAAATCCAAGCATCTAAAAAAGACGTTTCTTCACTATCCTTTAATTGTTCAATGCTCATTGGCATATAATCATTAGTTTTCTTGTGATTTTTATTACATCCACTGATTGTAATCGTCGTAACCATCGCAAGAATAATTGACAAAACTTTTTTTAAAAGCGTCTTTTGCATATAACCTTTCCTTTCTTTAAAGTAAAATAAATTATAGCAAAACAAATTTTATTAATCAATAAAATCTCCAAATCCTTTTGCTTTAAGTCGTATATTTAATTCGTATTTTAATCTATCCCCATCATATTTTTTATTTAATTTGGTATAAAGCTTATCATATTCTTTTCTATATATCTCATTATTAATAACTATATTAATTGTATTTAAATAATTGTTTATATTTTCCCTACTAAAACCTTTCACTATTAAATCATTAATTATTTTTTGCCTTAAGGCATTAGCGCTTAATTTTTTATTATTCTTTATCATTTTATCTGTATACTTCTTTATTTTTTCATACCACACATCTTCAGTAATCACTTTTACAGCATTGCTAACTTCTTCAATATCAAACCCTAATGTAAATAAATCTTTTTTTATTTTATCAGGACCAACCAATTTTAAGTTTACAGAATCATTTATATAAGCTGTAATATATTCTTTATCATTTAAATAACCATCTTGTTTTAATCTTAATATTACTTTGGCTATTTCTTTATTAGAATATTTTTTATTAAATTTTTGATAAATTTCTTTTTCAGAACGCATCTTCATTTTTAAAAATTTTATAGTATCATGATATAATTCATAAAAACTATTTTGCTTTATTATTTCATTTAAATAAGTTTGTTCAATTTCTTTTTTTATAAGTAAATTTTCTTTCAAAATAATTTCATCATATAATTTAACTTTCTCTAAGTTATCAAAAGTAATTTCATATAAATTGTTTTTTATTTTTTTATAGCTTAATATTTTCATATTTCTCCTTATTTACAACAATAATTATATCACCAAACGTACGTTTGTCAATGAAGATAAGAAAAAGTTAATGTTTTTTAACATTAACTTCATAATTCTTCATTATATTTTTTACAAAGCGCATCCAAATCATGAACTAATTCATCCATCTCAGTCAAAGAATTTAAACGACATCCACAGGCAAATTTATGACCTCCGCCATTATGTCTTGATGCAACTTCATTTATAACTGGTCCTCTACTTCTAATACTTACCTTATATTGATTTGATTTTTCGTCATAAGTAACAAATAACCAAACAATCATTTCTTTAATAAAATTAAAATTATTAATTATATTAGAAGCAGTAGCTACATCAACATTATAATCTTTAAAAACATCTAAAGGGATATGTAAATATCCTAATTTATTATCAGTTATATTTATATTATTTGTTAAATAAGCTTGAAATTTAATTTCACTTATCGGTCTTAAATATAATTCTTGATATAACTCTGTAAAATTTATTCCACTAGCGATAATTAAATCATGAACAATTTGAAAAGTCTCAACTGTCGTATTTTTATGAACAAATCTTTCACTATCAGAAACTATTCCTAAGAATAAATTACTAGCTATCTTTTCATTTAAAACTAATTTAGTATTTAATATAAGTTCACATACCATTTGGCTAGCACTAGAAGCTTCAGTATCAGTATAATCTACATTTCCAATAATATCTTCAGCTGGATGATGATCTATCTTAATAATTTCTTTATATTTTAAACCATCAATTCCATCAACTCTTCTACGATTAGGAACATCTACAACAATAAGTAAAGGATTAGTTAGTTTATCATATTCAACATGATCTAATAAACCATACGATTTAAATCTCGCTACTCCCATACCTACAGAGTATACTTTTTTTTCAGGAAAAGTAAGTAATATTGATTCTTTTAAGGCCATTTGACTAGCTACCGCATCAGGATCAGGCCCAATATGTCTAGCAATAACTATTTCATCATATTCTTTTATTTTCTTATATATTTTTTTTAAAATCGGCTTTTTGATAAAGCATCAACTTCTTCCTATTTATTTTACTAAATCATAAGTATCGCTAGCTATTAATAGCTCTTCATTGGTTGGGATAACATATACTGGTATTTTAGAATCATCAGTTGTAATTAATCTAAATTCTCCTCTAAAATCATTTTTAGCTTCATCTATTTTAACCCCTAAGCTTTGAATTCTATCTAAAATTAACGAACGCATAATCTTACCATTTTCTCCTAAACCAGCAGTTAAAATAATTACATCAGCACCATTTAATAAGTTATTGTACATAGCGATATAATTAGCAACTTTTTGCGCATACATATCTTGAGCTAAAATACATTTTGGATCTCCTTGGGCAGCACCATTTTCTACATCACGATTATCACTACTTATGCCAGAAACAGCTAGTAAACCGCTCTTCTTATTTAAATCTGTTAAGATTTCATCAATATCTTTACCAGTCTTTTTCATAACATAAGGAATCATACTTACGTCAATATCTCCACATCTTGTTCCCATCATTACCCCAGCAAGTGGCGTAAATCCCATTGATGTATCCAAAACTTTTCCGTTATCGATAGCTGTAACACTAGCTCCATTGCCAATGTGACAAGTAATTGCTTTTAAATCATGTTTAGCTAAGTAATTACAGATTTCTCCATATACAAAACGATGACTAGTTCCATGAGCGCCATATTTTCTTACAGCATATTTTTCATACCATTCTCTAGGAACTGGATATAAATAACTTATTTCATCCATTGATTGATGAAAAGCTGTGTCAAATACTGCTACCATAGGTACATTTGGTAAATATTCTTTAAATGCATTAATTCCGACAATATGAGCAGGATTGTGTAAAGGTGCTAACTCACTTAATTCATCAATATCAGCAACAACTTTATCAGTTATAATTACTGATTCATTATAACGATCTGCCCCTTGAACAACACGATGACCAATTCCATCAATTTCATCTAAAGATGTAATTATTTTATTATTAATTAATTCTTCAACTAATAATTTAACTGCTTCTTTGTGATCTTTTAAATCATAATCACGTCTCGTTTTTTCTCCGTTCATTTTAATAGTATAAAAACTATTTCCTATACCAATTTTTTCAAAATAACCATTTATTAATTCTTTTTTTTCTGGAAACTCAAATAATGTAAATTTTAATGATGAACTTCCAGCATTTACTGATAATATTTTCATTTTTCCACCTCTACCTAATTATACCTAAAAATACCAACTTTTACTATATTTTTTTCTTAATAAGAAAAAAAGCAAGATATCTTGCTTAAAATATTTATTTTTTTTCAGTCTTTTTAGCTACCTTTGTTTGACAGGTTTTACTGTAAACTTGATAGTCATCTATCTTACTTTTTTTATTTACCAAATAATTATATCCATAAGGATTAAAATCTTCAAAAATTCTTTTCTCTTGCTTATTATTACTATCTATATCAAACCCTCTACAATAACTTTTACTTTTCATAAATCTTCACCATTATTATTTTGAGTTAAATAGATGGTTTTTATTCTTAGTTATAATAAATCTTCATATTTATTTTCATTTTTACAAGTTACTTTAATTACTTCATGTTCTTTAATACATTTATTAATTAATGATTCATAATCAAAAAGTTTTTCATATTCTTCACATAAATGACTCTCAGGATTTATTACCGGATGTTTTGGCACAAATATCGTACAACAATCTTCAAAAGGTAAAATACTTGTTTCATAGGTATTTATATCTTTAGCTATTTTAATTATTTCATTTTTATCAAAGCACGCTACTGGCCTTATTACCGGCATTTTAATTACCTCATTAATAGCTTTCATACTAGTTAGAGTTTGACTTGCAACTTGTCCAATTGATTCCCCATTTACTAAAATATGCATTTTATTTCGATAAGCTATTTTTTCACTTATTCGATACATCATTCTTCTCATAATCGTAATTAAATATTCATGAGGGACTTTCTTATAAATTGTTTCTTGTATTTCAGTAAAGTTAATTACATGAACTTTAATATCTAAATTATATTCTGCTAATGATTTAGCTAAACTTAAGACTTTATTTTTAGCATCCTCTGAAGTATGAGGAGGACTTTCAAAATAAATAGCTTCTAGTTTAACTCCTCTTTTAATAGCTAAATAGCCCGCTACTGGAGAATCAATTCCCCCACTAAGCATTAATAATCCTTTTCCTAAAGTACCTACTGGGTAGCCACCTAGTCCTTTAATCTTCTCAAAATAAACTAATACTTCGTTATTTCTAATTTCGATATTAATTAATACTTCTGGATTACTAACATCCACTTTAATATTATCTTTATTTTTTAAGATGCACGCTCCTACACTTCTACTAATTTGCATACTATCTAAAGGATAATTTTTATCACTTCTTTTGGTTTCCACTTTGAAAGTTTTAAAATCTTTTTCTTTAACCAATGCTAAAACATTATCACAAACTATTTCAAAATCCTTTTCCTTAAAAGTGTATCCAACAGCAAAATCATGAATTCCAAAAATATTTTTTAACTTTAAAACACATTTATCAATATCAGCAGAACGAATAAACATCCTACCTTTATCATAAGTTAAATCATAATTATATTCTGTTAAAGCAATACTAATATTATTTCTTAACATTTTTATAAAGAAATTTATATTATCTTTTTTCGTTGTTAACTCGCCATATTTTATTATTATAACTTTTTCCATAACTCCCCTACTTTCCATATTGCTCATACGCTTTTAAAAATCCCGTAATAAATTCTTTAACATCATCAGTTGTTGTTTTATAAGATAAACTTATTCTAATCGTACTAGAAGCTCTTTTTTTATCTTGATAAACTGCCATGACTGTTGTATTTAAACCCTCTTCATACCCAACATAAATATCTTTTTCACTTAAATACTTTTCAATCAATCCCGCACTATTATTTGGCAAAGATAAACTTAGAATATGGGCAATCGAATACTTGGTCTTATTTATTAAAATATCCGAATAATCTCCTAATGAGTTAACTATCTTTTCATTTAGACGACAAATAAAATGTTCTTTTTTTTCTAAATCATTTAAAGCAGTTTTTAAAGCAGTTGCAAAAGCTAAAACTAACGGAATCGAAACTTGATAAACATTTAATGCTTTAGTTCCATACATCAAAGGAGCAACATTCACCATATCATTACAATAAAGAAAGCCAATCGACTTAGGGCCAAATATTTTATGAGATGAAACACTTGCTAAATCCACATCATGAAAATTTATTCCAATTTTACCTATCGCCTGAGAAGCATCTGAATGAAGTAAAACATTAGGATTCTCTTTTTTTATTATTTGTCTGATCATTTTAAGCGGCTGACGTATTCCCATCGCATTATTAACGGCACTTATACTTACTAAAATAGTATCTTCTTTTACTAAGCGTTTTAAGTCTTCAAAATCAACTAAACCATCTTCATCATTTTCAACATAGCTTATTTCAAAGCCAATCGATGATAAATAATCACAAATTTGATACATGCTAGCATCTTCTAATTTAGATACAATAATATGTTTTCCCTTTTTATGATTAGCCATTGCTACGCCAATTAAAGCCAGATTATTAGCTTCAGTAGCACCTGATGTATAAGTTATTTCACTTTCCATTATATTAAATAAATCCGCAATTTCTTTTGTACATTGTTTTAGCGAATTTAATGCCTTTATTCCTAATTTATTACTTGCACTATAGTCACCTATATATTCTTTACTAGCTTTAGTATAAGTATCCAAAGCTTCAAAAGAAATTGGACAAGTTTTACTATAGTCTAAATATACCACATTAATCACCTAAATCCATTATACAAAAAAAAGACCTAAAGGTCTATTCTTTAATTTAAAATTAACTATTTTATTATAACGCCCGGATTATATTTTCTTATAAATTTTTTAGCACTAACATTTCTTATAGCACCATTTTTTAAAAGCAGACTATAAATATCATAATCATCGTGATAACACGCAACTACTTTTTCAGCATTTTCTAATTCAAGATCAATCATATCTCTAATATTTTCTATTTTATTATCCATATATTTTTTAGAGCACTTTATATAATCATTAGAATGTTGTGTTAAACTAGCAGAAGGTATGCAAAAAGAATCTATATAAGGATGAACGAAACGAGGATAAACGTCTAATTCTTCTATTAAATGTATTGTTGCTTTTATATCATCCGTAGTTTCCGTCGAAAAGCCCGCAATAAACTCAGTATCAATTTGGATATCAGGTCTTTCTTATTTTATGGTTTTTATAACAATAATTAAATCTTATAAAGATATCGGACGATTCATTAAATCATAAAGTCTTGGACTACCAATTTCTAAAGATGTAAATATTGTTTTAATCTTTGGATTAGAAATTATTTCATTTATAAGTTCTGGATACCAATTAATTAAAGCTCCAACTTCTATGAATTTAAGAGAATTTATCTTAGAATATAAATTTATGACTTCAGGAGCTTTTCTTTCATTATATAAATAAAAATCTTCTAATATATCATTAATTTTCTTGATCCAGCTTTACATAGATTTTTTCCAAATTGTAAAACACTAGTTTCCCTATTATTTTCTTCTAACCCTTTTTCACAATCAGCAAAATAATAAACAAGATCTATAAATTGTTCTTTAATAGGAAGAGGTAAATCTACTTGTAGCTTAGCTAAAATATTTTCATTATTTTCTTTGTTTTTAATATCTTTTGTTATATCTAATGCTAAAGGTAAATACCTATACAATATATGTCCTCTACACAAATCCATTAAATTTTGCCAAGCAACCATTTTTTCACTACATATTATATTTTCAGCATTCGTTTTTAATAAATGCGTACTTTGTTCTTCGTTTAATAATATAGAATATTTTCTTTTCGACACTATTTGTTTATCCGCAAAATCCTTTAAACCATACCAGTTTCTTTTTTCTGTAAACTCTGACACATAAAGTTTACTTTCTAATATTTCAATTGTTTCGTTATCAATAACAGGCAAGTTATGTAATAATATCAATTTTAAAACATATGCTTTTTGACTAGTTAAAGATGTTTGACTAGTTCTAAATCTATTTTCAAAAATAAACTGTTTTAATTCTTTTTTGCTAAACCTTGGTATATAAGACTTATGTAAATCATCTAATCCTATAAGAATTGGATAATCAAATTCCAAACCTGACGATAAACAAGGATTTTTTAAAAGTTTGATTAATTCATCTATGAACGATAAATCCCCAACACTTTCTCCAGTTACATCCCAAAATAACGAACCAACACTTTGTACAAAATAATTTTGATTTGTTAAGTACTCTTTGTATTTTTTATAAGCCGCAATCTTTTCTTCATTTGTCATTTTATCTATCACATTTGGATCATTAAGTTTAGTTACCTGTTCATACAAATATTTTTGATTTGTACAATTAGATAATATTAAAGACATATTTACCCACCTCACAATTATTTTACCAAAACACTTATAATTAAGTAAAGAAAAAGCCAGTTTAAACTGACTTATCCTTGATATTCATCAATTAATCTTTTATGAATTCCTGGTTCAACTATATTAATGGCATTAATAGCATTTTCTAAACTAAGTTTAAAATTACCTTTCAAAAATGCATTTTCAGCTTTAGAAAGACCAAAATCAACATCTCTATTTACTGGACGATATCTATTTCCGTAAACAATAGCGGTTTCTGCCATCTTCGCTGTTTTTACTGTTTCATTAGTAGTATTATAAACTTTTAAAACTAAATCTCTCGCGGTATCTACTCTCGTATTTAAAGTTTTTATAGAAATAGGTCTTTTATCCAATTCTTTAACCATTTCATTGATAGCTAAAGTGGCTTCTGATAGTTCAACATAATAATTCTTCGGAATAACTGGTAATTTATATCCTTTAATTTTATCCTTAGCTTTAAGTAAAATATCTTTTATTTCATTTAATTGTTCACGCGCTCTAAGTTCATCATCTTTTAAACTTCCTAAACTCTTTAATGCACCTTGTAGTTGTTCTTCTGTTTTAGAAAGTTTTACATTAATAATTTCCATTTCTTTTGCTAAACGCGAATAAGAATTCCCTTTGTTACGATGACGAGCAACACACTTATCATAACTAGCTCTAATACTAACTAAATCATTTTTTATTTCATCAATTATTGACACATCATCATCAGTTAAATCATAACTATACTTAATATCATCAATTTTTCTTACTAAATCATTATTTATTTTCTCTAACTTAGTAACTTTAATCAAAATGCTTCTTACATAATCTTCAAAAATCTTTTTAGCTAACTTTTCTTTATCAAAATCATAATACAATGACTCAAAATAATCTAAAATTGTTTTTAATTCAAAAATTGAATCTTCTAAATTTAAAACATTCAATCTTTGAAATATATCAGTTATTTTTTTGTTTGACTCAGTTATATTATAATCTATATTCAAATAATCTAAATTATAGCCATCTCTTTGCATCTTGTCTGACAAAATTTCAATTTCATCTATTTTTTTGGGAATAATATTTTTTCCCATTAAAATAATACTAGGAGCTTCCTCAATAACAATTTTTAAATTACCTACAACATCATCAATTGCTTTAACAATTTTTCCTACCTCTTGATAAGAATTTTCGTCCATAGCAATTTCAAAAGCACTAAATAGTTTATCAACGTTCTCAAATTGCAATTCTAAAGGAGAAGAAATAAGTTCATAATCTTCTTTATTGTTATTATAAGTAGCTAAAATTTCTCGATATAATGATTTTAATTTAGTAATAGTTTCCCTATTTTTTTCTTCACTTAAGGTGATTTCTTTTATTTCATCTAATAAAAAGTTTGCTTTTGTTTTAATATAAGAAATTTCCAATTCAACATTAGCTATCTTATTTTTTAATTCTTTATAATTTTTTTTATTAAAAATATCTTCAATTTCAATTAAAAGATCAGTAATTTTAGGAACTTCAACATCTTTGATATCTTTAAATCTCTTCTGCCAATTTTCTAATTTCTCTTGCATAATGTCATTATTAATTAAAGCTTCCACTTTATTAAGCTCTGTTAGAATAGATGCATTAACAATAAGATTTTTATCACGTTCTAAAGAAGAAATTTCATTTAAAAATTTTTGTCTACTTTTTTTATTAATAAAATTTAAAACTATGATAATTATTCCAATAGTAATTAAATAACCTAACACACCTAAAGATATTATTATTGTTCTACTCATAAATACCATCCTTATTTTCAATATTTATTCTATCACGATTACTGGTTATTTTAAAGAGAAAAAAACAATAAAATTAGCATAATTATTTAACTTTCTAACTATACTTTAATAGAGTTACAAGGAGGAATTTATGATAAACAAACAAAATTTATGGTTTATTACTTTATTTTCACTTATTTTAGTATTAAGTATATATTATGTTACGATGATTGATACTAATGAAACATTAGCTACTATATCAGAAAGTATAAATAATACTGGAGAAAAGACATCTGTTGAAGTTGACGATTCAAGTGTGTTAGTGGCTTTAAGAGTAGCTGAAGACGAAAATGTTTTAGCCAAGATAGAAGAATTACAAACTATTTTATTAGATGAAACAGCTACTGTTCAAGAAAAAAATGATGCTTATGAATCATTACAAGCTTTAAATAGCACTAAAGGAAAAGAACAAGAAATTGAAAAATTAATTCAAAAAGAATTTTCTTTAAATTCCTTTGTAAAAATTACAGAAGATAAAATATCGATTACAATTGCTTCTAATGATCACTCTGCTAAAATTGCTAATGACATCATTTTAAAAGTACAAAGTTTATACGAAAATAGAATGTATATTACTGTAAAATTCCAAAAATAAAGGAAATAATTACACTTTCTTTTTTCTTATTCATAAAATAATATGAAGGATAAGAAAATATAGGAAGTGAGGAAACATGAAAAAAAGTATTTTAACTTCAAGAGAAAAAGAAGTATTCGAATTATTAGTATTAAATAAATCTACAAAAGAAATATCAGAATCGTTAAATATAAGTGAAAAAACAGTGAGAAATCATATCTCTAATGCTATGCAAAAGCTAGGAGTTAAAGGACGCGCCCAAGCGGTAGTTGAATTAATTAAACTTGGTGAAATAATAATATAATTTTAAGCTTCTTAATAAGGAGCTTTTTTTGTACTATTATTTAACTAAAAAAATATAATTAACTAAGGTGGTTAAATGATCAAAAGAGGCGCTTTAAGAAAAATTTGTATTTCGACACTGGCATTAGTAATATTAGGAATAATTTGCGTGTTTCCGGAAGCCTATACTCCAAATAAAATCGAAGAATCCATATCCTATACAGAAGCAGAAAAAAGTGTCATCTACTTATTAGATAAAAATAATTATGTCGCCAGAACTAATGTTATTAAAAAAAACAGTGAGACAACAGAATTAATTAAGGAAATAATTAGTTATTTAACAATTGATAGTGATACGCAAGATTATATTCCAGGTGGTTTTAATTCTTTAATCCCAAAAGACACAAAAATATTAAGTATGGATTTAAAAGATGGTTTATTGAAAATTAATTTTTCTAAAGAATTTTTAAATATATTATTAGAACACGAAAATGCAATGATTGAATCAATCGTATTTTCTTTAACAGAAATTGATGACATTAACCAAATTATGATATTTGTAGAAAATGAAAATTTAACCGAATTACCAAATAGCAAGAAAAAAATTCCTTTAATATTAGATCGCAGTTTTGGCATAAATAAAATCTATGATATAAAAAGCATTAAGGAAACATGTAAAGTTACTTCTTATTATCTTGCTAAAGATGAAAATAATGATTATTATTACGTCCCAGTTACAACAGTAACTAACAATGATAAAGAAAAAGTAGAAATTATTATTGAACAATTAAAAACCGCTCCAATTTATCAAACTAATTTAATTAGTTTTTTACAAGCTAATGCTGAGCTTCTAGATTATGAAATTTTAGAAAATAAAATATCTCTAAGCTTTAATAATTATTTATTTGATGATTTCAATGATAAAACCATTTTAGAAGAAGTAAAATATGCTATATCATATTCTATTAGTGATACTTACGGAATAGATAGTGTCAGTTATTTAGTTGAAAATGAAAAAATAGATGAATTAATTTTACCTTAATTCATCTATTTTTTACCCGCCAGCAATCTACTATTTGTAATGTTTTTATTGTTGCTATTATGCATTTTTGATATAATTTATTTAGGAACATTTAATTGTTGGGTGATACCTTCATTCTTGTAAAGATTGGAGGTGATAATTGTGTCAAAAAAAGATTTTCTAATTTTATTTTTGATCATCATTATCCTTTTACTTATTTCATTACTTTTTTTGATTTTAAGATAAAAGAAAACATCACCTAACCAAGTTAGGTGATGCCCATATTTTAAGGTAACACTCAACATAGCAAAATTAAGTGTTCCATTTTTATTATATTCAAGTTGCCTTGACATATTCATTTTAACATAAAAACGACTTGTTATCAAGTCGTTATTATTTTATATGGTGTCCCCGAAGTGATTCGAACACTTGACCGTACGCTTAGAAGGCGTATGCTCTATCCAGCTGAGCTACGGGGACATCTAAAATGAATTATACTACAAATTCATTTTATAATCAAGCCCTACTTGAATATTTTCCATCTTTAGTTGAAATAATGATTCTTTCTCCTTCAGTAATAAATAAAGGAACTTTTACAACATAACCAGTTTCAATTTTAGCATCTTTTAAGGCATTATTAGTAGTATTACCTTTTACAGCTGGTTCAGTTTCAACTATTTCAAATTCAATTTTTTCAGGTAGAGTTATACCAATTATTTCACCATTGTAATAATCGATTGTAATTTCTAATCCTTCTTTAATGAAGTTCTTTTCATTTTCTAATCTAGATACCGGTACTTCAACTTGATCATATGTTGAAGTATTCATAAATACATAATTGTCTCCACTAGCATATAAAAATTGCATTGGAGTTTTATCGATATGAGCTCTTTCAATCTTAATATTAGTATTGAAAGTGTCTTCAGTAATCGATCCTGTACGTAAGTTTTTTAATTTAATTCTTACAAAAGCAGGTCCTTTACCTGGTTTTACATGTTGGAATTCTTGAATTAAATAAAGATTTCCATCCATAGTAATAGTCATACCATTTTTAATATCATTAATATTTATATTCATTATAAAACCTACTTCCCACTTGTTTTTCTATGAGTATTCACTTTAACTCTTGTTCTAGTCATTGGTTTTGACATAGGACTTAAACTTTTTGAATTATTTGTTTTTGCGCTAACAGCAGTATTAACAATACTAGCATTAGGATTAGATCCTAAAATATTATAAATACACTTACTAGCACCTGTATTTTTGGTCTTCTTCATATTATTCCTTATTTCTTTTCTTTAGCTACGGTAGTTTTTTTACAATTTTTACAATATTTTTTTACCTCTAAACGATCTGGAGTATTCTTTTTATTTTTACTAGTTGGGCGAATTTCTTTCCCACATACAGTACACTTCATTGTTACAAAGTTACGGTTTTCGTTTTTTGCCATATTTCTAACCTCCTTTAAAAGTCCATATGTATTATACCAAATAATATCTAATTTTCAAACAAAAAATCAGTAATACTTTTAGATATATGTCTATTTACCCTACTAATATATTCATCATCAGTACTATAATTACTTATATTAGGAGAAATTAAGACGATACTATACATGGGATTTTCGTATGGAAAAAAGCCAACAAAGGAAGTTGTAATCGTTTTAGTATCAGCTTTACCATCTAAATTACTATCATAAAAAGTTTCACTCGTACCCGTTTTTCCGGCACTATTTATATTAGATGAAAAATAGCCTCTTCCTGTTCCCTTGGTGGTAACTAAATTAAATCCAGTTCTAATTCTTTCCATATATTTATCTTTTAAATTTATGGTGTTTTTTGCTAAATAATTATTTTTTAAAACTATTTTATCGTCATTTTTTATTTCTTTCATCAAACTAGGCGCATACACAGTTCCACTATTAGCAACAGCATTTATATAACTAGATAATTGAATTGGCGTATAAGTATCATATTGACCAATTGATAAATTTAAAAGTAAATCATCAGCAACGGTTTTGCCTGTAATTCCTAACTCTTCATTAGGTAGGTCAATTCCGCTTAAAGTTCCTAATCCAAATTCTTTAAATGTATCTCGGTATATTTTAAAATGATCACTCGTAGCATTAAGTTTCATATTATATTTATATTTTTGATTAGTTAGACCAATTGCTATTAAAAATTGATAATAGTTGGATGATTCTTTTAAAGCATTAACATCATCTACTACTCCTAGTGGTTTATAAGAGCATTTTTCTGGAGTAAGATATAATTTAACACAGGCATCTTTCATCTTTGTGCCAATATCAATAATATTATTTTTATAACCAACACTTATTGAAGCAGCTTTAACAACGGATCCAACAGTATATGAAGTATTTATAATGTTGCTAGTAACCTCTTGCCATGAATTATTTCCTAAATATCTTTTTCCAGCCATGGCAATAATTCCCCCAGTATTAGGATCACTTATCACAGCATATGTTTCTTTAAAATATTCTGTATTTTTTTCTTGTTTAGCTTTTAAGATCTTTTCTTCTAAAACCTTTTCTAATTCTAATTGAACGTCTATATCAATATTCA
This sequence comes from Bacilli bacterium, assembly GCA_017398945.1. Taxonomy (GTDB): domain Bacteria; phylum Bacillota_I; class Bacilli_A; order RF39; family UBA660; genus RGIG1752. The sequence continues at coordinate 73,346 of JAFQES010000022.1, forward strand.
AAACTAAATCATTTCCCCTTTTAGCTTCTTCCACTAGTTTTAAAGAATTATCACTTTGAACAATATATTTAGCATTTTCCCCTTTTAAATATTCTTCATACTGCTGTTCTAAATAACTGGTTCCAACTAAGTCATTTATATTATAATCATTACTCAAATAATATTCTTTAGTTTCTTTGGTAATCTTACCTACACTTCCTAAAATACTTTTTAGAGTATCACCATAAGGATATGCTCTTTGCCAAGTTATTTCACCAAATACCCCTGGAATATTTTCTTCTAATGTATTGGCATAATCTTTATCAGATACATTTGAAGCAATAACTTTATTTTCATAACTATATCCTAATTGCATTTTATAATATATTAAACTTGTTTCTTTTTCTTCTTCCGTTAAAGAATTTAAAATATTATCTGTAATTCGTTCTAATTTAAATTTTTTTATTTCTTCTAAAGTAATTTTTCTTTCTTCTAACATTTGATATTCTTCGTCAGTTATTAATTTTTTTGCTTCATCGGTATATTTAGCTAAATAATATTCTTTTAAAATAACATCACTTATTTCTTCTTCTAATTGTAAATTTTTTGCTAGCTTACGAGCGATTTCTAATTCTTCACTAGTAGTAACATCATCTAGTTTATGATAAGAGATGGTTTTAACACCGATATTATCAACGATAACTCGACCTTTACTATCTAAAATTTTACCTCTCGGAGCTGAAGCACCATAAATATATATTTCCGTTTTTTCTTTTAATAATTTTTCATAATGATCTTTATCTACAAACATTAACTGCGTCAGACGAAAAACAACTACAATAAAAAATAAACTGACAAATAGATATAAAAAAATATTGCGTTTAGTCATTTTTCTTCACCCTTAATAGTATTCAACTAAAAATTTAAATCATACAATATTATAGGTGAAGATTATGTTTAATTTAATTGAAAAATATATGAATAAGATGACTGTTAATGATGTAAATAATTTTGCAATAAGCAAAGGAGTTAATTTAAGTAATGAAGAATTACAATTTACTTATGAATTTATTAAGAAGAATTATAAAACTATATTAGGAAATCCTTCATTATTAAATTTAAATTTATACAAAAATAAATTTAGTCCAGATAACTTTGAAAAAGTAAAAAAAATACTTAATGAATATTACACTAAGTATCAAAGATTTTTATAAATGCTTTAATAGCATTTTTTTATTGGTTATTATTTTCATCAACATTAACTTGACCTAGTTCCAAATTTACTTTAGTTTCTATTCTTAAATTAGGCGTAGTAATATTAATTTGACTAATTTGATATGTTTCTTCATTATTAATTGTTTGTTTTTCAGTAATCACTTCATATTCAGTAGTTCCATCAGAAGTTATTTCTGTATACTTATAACTTTTTTTGTCTTCATTTTCATCTTGTAAAACTAAATTATCAGCAAATTTAGCTATGTATAACGGGTCTTTTATCCCTTCAAATAAATATGTATCCATTGGTTCTTCATGATCGATAAAAGTTTTGTAGCAAAGCCTATTTTCACACCGATAGCTAATTACCTCCGTAGCAGTTGTTAAATAACCAGTATGTTTATTAAGTACGTAAGTCCCTTCAAGGATTATTTTAGTATCATTTTCTGTGATAGTTATTTCATAATTAATAGTATTCAAAGGATTTTTATATGCATTTAGCAAGTCTTGAATTGTTATTTCCTTTTCTTTTTTTGGTTCTTCCGTAACTTTTTGATTATTATTACCAAAGGCAGCTAGAACAAAAATAAAGATGATAAAAAATCCCCAAAGCCCTAAAACAATCATTGAACGATATCTCTTATTTTCCCATATTTCTTTCATATTTTATCACCTAATTTACTTTCTTATTCTTTAAGCTTTCTTTATTAATCCCATTTAAATAGTCTTTAATATTCATTTCTTTTTTACCAAAAGGTTTTATTTTCTTTAAATAAATTAAACCATCTTGACAGGAAATTGCTAAATTATTTTTATCTAAAATAGTTATATAACTTGGGTCAGTTACATTATCTTCAACAAAACTTGCTTCTAAAACTTTAGTTTCAGCATCTTCTAATTTAAAATAAGCCATCGGATATGTTCCTCTAATTTTGTTTATGATATTTTTTCCAGTATCATTAAAATTAATAAGTTCATCTTCTCTTTTGATTAAATTAGCATAGGTAGATAAGCTATCATCTTGTTTAGTACTTTCGTTAGTTTCATTAAGTATACTCGGAATTGTTTCTATTAATAAATTTGCACCAAGATTTGCTAATTTTAACGATAAAGTTTCAACGTTATCTTCATCTTCTATCTTTAAAGACTTTTTACTAATCATATTTCCAGTATCTAAAGATTCGTCCATATACATAATTGTTATTCCGGTTTCTTTTTCTCCATTAATTAGAGCATGATGAATTGGGGCTGCTCCTCTTAATTTAGGAAGTAAAGAGGCATGAACATTAATACAACCATATTTAGGACATTCTAACACTTCTTTAGGAACAATTTGCCCATAAGCACAAGTTATGATTAAATCTGGTTGTAAATCAATTATCTTTTGATAATCATTTCTTATCTTTAGCGGTTGAAATACTTCAATATTATTTTCTAAAGCTAATGCCTTGACCGGACAAGGTGTAAGTAAGCGTTTTCTGCCCACTTCTTTATCCGGCTGAGTAATAACTAAATCCACTTGGTAATTTTCGATTAATTTTTTTAAAACTATTTTAGCAAATAGAGGTGTTCCCATATAAGCAATTTTTATTTTATCCATTAAAATCATCCTTTATTTTATGTTTAAAGTATATCATAGCCTTTTAGACTTTTAAAGGATTATTGTCTATCTCTAAATATACTTTCTTATTGGTAATAAATATTTGTTCTAAATCTTTTAAAGTTTTTTCTAATTGATCGTCTTTTTGATATTTTATGATTATTTGAAAGCGATAAGTATTATTTATTCTAAAAACATTAGCTGTTGTTGGTCCTAGAATTATAGTGCTTTTTTGTAAATTTTTTTCTAAAAAACTTTTAACTTTTGTTGCTTCTTTACTAGCTAATTCATATTCGGGTGAAATTATTTTGATACTTGTTAAAAAATAGTAAGGTGGATATTTTAATTTCTTTCGAATAGCCATTTCATTTTGATAAAAGGATTCATAATCATGATTTTTGACATTTTCAAAAATGTAATTATCAGGATTAAATGTTTGAATAATGACATTTCCTTTTAAGCCACTTCTTCCTGCTCTTCCTGCCACTTGATCTAGTAATTCAAAAGTTCTTTCACTACTTCTAAAATCAGGAATATTTAGGGAAGCATCAGCATTTATTACACCGACCAAAGTCACCAAAGGAAAGTCTAATCCTTTACTGATCATTTGCGTGCCAATTAAAATGTCATATTCATGATTTTTAAAAGCATTAATAATTTTTTCATGACTACCTTTATTGGCGGTAGTGTCCGTATCCATTCTTAATATTTTCGCATTAGAAAATTCTTTTTTAAAAATATCTTCTAATTTTTCCGTTCCTGTGCCTAAAAAACTAAGCGAAGATTCATGGCATTCTGGACATTTATCATCTTTAATAACTGTATAGCCACAATAATGACATCTTAAACTATCAGAACTCTTATGATAAGTTAGTGATATGTCACAATATTTACATTTATAAGTATAACCACAATTTTGACAAGTTATGAATGATGAGTATCCCCTTCTATTTAGCAAAATAATGGCTTGTTCATTAGCATTTAAACATTTATTAATATTATTTTTTAATAACTCACTTATAACATTGTTGCGCTTTTTCATTTCTTCCGCCATATCAACGATTGTTACTTCAGGTAAGATAGACAAACCAATTCTTTTTTTCATGGTATGTAGTGAATAAATCCCAACGTTGGCTTTAGCCATAGATTCTAAAGAAGGAGTTGCTGATCCAAGCACTAAAGGAATACTATGATATTTTGCTCTAAATTTAGCTATATCAATCGCATTATATCTTGGCGTAGTATCTTGTTTAAAATTATCAGAATGTTCTTCATCGATAATAATAATTCCTAAATTTTTAAGAGGTACAAAGACACTACTTCTTGTTCCAATCATTATTTTAACTTCATTACGATAAGCTTTTAGATATTCATCATATCTTTCGGTATCAGATAAACTACTATGATAAATTCCAACGATATTGCCAAATCTTTCATAAAAACGTTTAATTAATTGCGTTGATAATGTTATTTCGGGAACCAATACTAAAGCTGTTTGATTGTTTTTTAAAATAGTTTCGATTAAATTAAAATATACTTCGGTTTTTCCAGAAGCAGTTACTCCATATATTAAATGTGTTTTATACTTATTTTTTTCTTTTAAAATATTATTTATGACTAAGGATTGTTCTTCCGTTAATGCTACGACACTTTTTATCTTCTCTTTAGGCATTATCCGGTATTTAGGAATATATTCATAAGTTACTAATTCTTTTTCCGCTAAAGCTTTAACAACACTAACCGGATAATCACGATAAAATATTTGTTCATTAGACACTAGTTTTTCTAATAATTCAATTTGTTTCTTTGCTTTTTTATTATTATTTATATATTCTTCGATGACATTTTCTTCTTTATTTAAAATTAATAACCTTTCATATTTAGCCATACTCTTTTTATTACTACTAACTTTAAGGCTAGCTGGCACCATTGTCTTAAATGCTGTCGAAAGTGAACAAAGGGTTAAATTTTTTAATTTTTCCGCTATTTTAAACATTTCATCATCAAAAACAATGTCCTCGTTTAATATTTCGATAATTTCTTTTATTTCGAACTGTTCATCACAAGAATTTTTTAATTTTAAAACTAGACCATTAATTGATTTATTATTAAAAGGCACCTTGACTTTCATTCCTACTTTAATTTTATCCAATAAAAAAGAAGGTATTTCATAAGTAAATACTTTATCTAGAGATTTAACTTCATATTCAATTAAAACCTCAGCATAGATATCCTTACTCATAAAATACCCTCCCGACTATTTTTGCTTTTTTATTCTCTTAATTAATTCCTTCATTTTATTTTTGGTAGTTAATACTAGAATAGCACCTAATGCACAGAAAATAATAACTTGAATGATAAATGAATCGATAAATAATGAAAGCAAGCAAGTTAAAATTCCAGCTAAAATAAACCATATAGTTACTAAACTAACCGTAATAACTTCTACAAAAGTTAATACAAAGACAATTAAAACCCAAAATATCCAAGCCATTTCCCTCACCTTTTCTATTTAAATTATAATATATTTTAAGTCTATTTGAAAGTTAATTCATAACACGTTTAAACATTTTTTCTAATTCATAAATCGTAAATTTAATAATTGTTGGTCTACCATGAGGACAATTATAAGGATTATCGCATTTCACTAAATCTTGTAATAGCCTATCAGCATCATCTAAAGTTATACGCATATTGGCTTTAATGCTCATTTTACAAGCTAATGTAATTGCTATCTTTTCATTATATTTTACGCGATCAAAATTATTTTTATTAATTAGAATTAAGTCAAATATTTTTCGAATACTTTCTTCTTCATGACCAGCTAATAGCCAAGTTGGATGAGCTTTGACTAAAATAGTATTAATTCCAAATTCTTCAATTTGAAATCCTAAGCTAGTTATAAAATTATTTTGTTCTTTAAGAGTCAAATATTCACTTGGACTATATTCAATTTTAATTGGAAATAACATATCAGTTGTAAACACTTTTTCTTCTTGTAAAGCTTTTAAATACTTTTCATAGTTAATTCTTTCTTGAGCCGCATGCTGATCAATTAGATATATTCCTTCATCATTTTGGGCCATTATATAAGTTGCATGAGCAATTCCCACTGTTTTTAAATCGATTGTTTTGATAGCTTCATTTTTTTCTTTATGAGTTTCATCCTCCTTAATGGAAACATCTTGATAATCAAATTCCATTGATTGTTGATAGACACTTTCAACTTCTTTTATATTAGATATAGTTTGTTCCTCTTTATTCTCATAAGTTACAGGCGCTACTTCTTTAGTAACAGAAACATTTTTGATTAAAAGATTTTGATATAAAGCATCTTTGATCTTGTTTCCAATCAATTCTGTCAGCACATTTATTTTACTTAATTTAATATCTTGTTTCGTCGGATGAATATTGACATCAATTAAAGTTGGATCAGTATCGATACATATTACAACAATAGGATATTTACTTTCCGGTTTATATGTATAGTAAGCATCATTAATGGCTTTATTTAGTTCAGCATTTTTAACAATCCGATCATTTACTATCGTAATAATATGATTACGATTTGATCTTAATATTTCCGGTTTACAAACAAAACCTCTAATATCAAAATCATCATTACTTCCTTTAATTTCTAACATATTCTTAGCTACATTAAGACCATAAATTTCATTAATCGTTTTTAACAAATTACCGCTACCACTAGTTTTTACTAAAATTTTATCGTCATTTTCCAAACTAAAGCTTATTTGAGGTTTAGAGATAGCTAACTTTTCTAAATAAGAAACGCAATTTTGTAATTCGCTTTGTTCACTTTTTAAATATTTTAATCGGGCCGGAGTATTATAAAATAAATTAGTAATTTTAATAGAAGTTCCTTTTTTGGCATCACTGCTTGATACATCCAGTAATGCGCCGCCTTTAATATGGACATTTGTTCCAACATCGGTCGCACAGGTTTTTAAAACTACTTCACTGACACTAGCTATTGATGGTAAAGCTTCACCACGAAATCCCAAGGTATTTATAAAAAACAAATCATCATCTTTATAAATCTTACTGGTTGCATGACGTAAAAAAGCTAGCTTGGCATCTTCTTTTTCCATCCCAACACCATCATCAGTTACCATTATTTCTTTAATTCCACCTTCTTTTAAAGAAACTTTAATAACATTGGCATGCGCATCAATACTATTTTCAACAAGTTCTTTAACGATTGAAGCACATTTTTCAACCACTTCTCCAGCAGCAATCTTATTGGCTAGATTTTCACTCATTACTCTTATTTTTGTCATGCCTTTTCCACTTCCTATTTACTACTTAAAAATTGAATTACGTATTTCAATAATTAGATTTTTATCCATTTTTATAATTGCTTTATTTTTAACATTAATAAAACCAATTCCTTTAATGATTAAATCACTATTTGAAGGAACAACTATTTCTTGATATTCATCTATATCTTTATATATTTTTTTGATAACTAAACCATTGCTTACATAGCAAATTATACTATTTACATCTGTTAATCTAATGCTAAACATATTATGAAAGTTTAGGGTTACTGGTTTGCTTATTTGATAAGTTCTTGGATTTATCTTTTTATTAGGTAAGATTATTTTTAATAGTTTATCATTTTGTAAATTACTTGGTAAGATAAAACCTGGGCAATCAACTATTTTCTTATTTTCAAAATTTACAGTATTATAATCTTGAGTTGAATTTAACATATACGATTTAATTAAATTATTTTCACCAGTTAACATCGAAATTAAAGTACTTTTACCACTATTTGATAAACCACAAAAATATATATTGTTAGATAATTTAATTCTATCTAACAAATTAGAATTGTTTTTGGAGGTATAAATAATATTTTCATTTACTTTATATTCATTCGTTAAAAGATTAGTAATTTTCTCTAAGGTAACATTTTTAGGTAACACATCTATTTTATTAATGACAAAATACTTTGGTTTAAAAATTCTTTCATATATATTTATTAAGTCACTACTTAAATTCAATAAATCAGCAACAAAGAATACTAAATCGCTTTTTTTATTTATGGTATCTATAATACTATTATTATCAATAGCTACATTTAAATCATTTATTTCACTATAATTGATATTTCGAAAGCACCTTTCACAGTAATTATAACTTAAATCTGCAACATATCCTGATTTCTCTTTGTTTTCATTTTGTAATAAAATGCCACAACCAACGCATTTTTTATTCATAATACTTCCCTTTTTCTAAAATACCCTTTTTTTCTAAACTTTTTAATATTTTACTTTCCCAAAAACGATTAAATTTAGTTTGAGGCGGTTCGATATTACTTAAAGCATTTACTAAAATAGAAGTAAATCCCATTCGATTTGCTCCGAATATATCAGTCATTATTTGATCACCAATAGCAGCTATTTCAAAATCTTTAAAGTTATAAATACTCATTATTTTTTTATATTTTGCTTTTAAAGGTTTTTTAGAAGAAAAAGCTACATCTACATTCAACTGCTCTTTAAAAGGGATTAATCTTTTCTTGCCGCTATTACTCATAATAATAACTTTAAAATCATCCTCTAATTTAGCAAAAAGATTTTTTACTTTATTAGTAGGAACAACCTCTCCATACGAAACTAAAGTATTATCCAAATCAAAAAGTAAGCATTTAATTCCTCTTTTTTTTAAACTTTTATAATTTATATCATAGATACTTTTTTGATACATATCAGGTATAAATTTATCCATCACTATCACCGATTTAATTGTATCAAATTACCTAGTTAAAATCTATAAATAAATAAAAAAAGTACTAAGTACTTTTTTCTATTTTATAATTGCATCTAAAGCAATTTTTATCATGTTTTTTAAACCAGTTTCTCTTTCTTCGCTACTAACTATTTTTTTATCAAATGGCGAATCAACAATAGTTAATATACAACCAGCTTCTTTTTGAAGTTCACTAGCAATTAAGAACAACCCAAAGCATTCCATTTCTTCTGCTTTTGTATCAAAATCTTTTGGGATATTTGCTCGTAGTTTAGTAATATCTATATATGGGCCAAAAAAGTCCATCGTAAATGATCCTCCAATATGACTTTTAATACTATTTTCATTACTTGCAATTATTAAATTGTCTGTCAAGTTTTTAGAGCCATAAGAAATATTTTGTGTACGTCCACAATAAGTTTCAGCAAAATTGGAATTAGTATATGCTTTATTAGCAATAACTACATCCATTAATTTTTGATCTTCTTTAGTTGCTCCACAAGTTCCAATCCTAATAATTTTCTTAACATCGTAAAATTTAAATAATTCATGGTAATAAATCCCTGCTGAAGGCATTCCCATTCCTGAAGCCATAACAGTAACCATAATACCTTTATAATAACCAGTATAAGCAAACATATTTCTTACTTCGTTAACTAAATGATAATCTTCCAAAAAGTTTTCCGCAACAAACTTAGCTCTTAGTGGATCTCCAGGCATCAATACCAATGGAGCAATTTCTGTTTTAGCAGCATTAATATGGGCTGTTTTAAAAAGCTGCTTTTTTTCATCATTTTCTGCAACCAAAAGCAACGCAAACTTCTTTTTAATGTCTTTAAATTCCTCATCAGTAACTATTTCAAAACTATTTTCATCATTTTCTTTAACAATCAAAAATTCTTCAGTAACTTCATTTTCATTTTCAATTTTTAACAACAAATAATAATTCTTATTATTATTTATTAAAATATTACTAACTACATAATCCTCATTATTTTCTAATGTTATAACTTCCCCTTTATTTATCATCTCATCGTTCCCTTTCTTAATACCGTTGTATCTTCAATACGATAAAAACCTTCTGAATAATCATTTATCATACCTAAAACTGCAAATATTTCTCCCCCTTGACTTAAATAATAATTATATTGACTAGCATTAGTAACATAAAATAATTCATCATACAACTTAATAACAACAGCTTTTATTTTTCTTGGCTTATTATAATCATAATAAGGCTCCATTTTATTATTATTTGCATAAGCATCATACATATTTGTATATATATAAGCATTTTCTCTTACTGTAAAATCATTTTCAAAAATATTTACATTTTCGTCTTTTAAGTTTAACCCTGTAATTTCCTCTGATCCAACTATCGTATTTTTTTTAGAATCATTAATTGGTTTATCAAGCTGTACAACAGCAGCATTATTCTCTATTGTGTTTATATTTTTTGAATTGCTCTTCGTTTTATAACTAATCACTGATGAAGCCAAGATACTTATTCCAAGAAAAATAGCAACGTTTTCTAAACCTCTTTTAATGGATTTTTTATCTGCTTCGCTTACTTTCTTTTTGACAAATTTAATTATTTTTCCTCTTTCTTTTTTAGGCTTTTCAATTTTTTCAGGTTGTGGTTCATAATCAAAAATACTTACATCATAAAACTTAATTGTTACATCTTCCATAACGTCCTCGGGTTTAGGACCATAATCAAATCTTTTAACAATGTAATCTATAATATCTTGCGAATAACCTAAAGAAACTAAAGTCATTTTAAACTCTAAATTAAATTCTAATCCCTCATTATAAAGTTGTAGTAATTTATTAATAACAATTATATCTTTAATATGCAAGTCTTCCATCAAAAAATCTTTAAGATTTCTTTTAGTTCTAATCCATCTTTCTGGATTTATATTTTTATAACGATTAAAAGAAGGTTCATCCGCCTTTTTTTCATTGCCCAATGCTTCTACCGGAATATCTTCAATTACATTAATTTGTTTTTTTGATTCTACATATTTATCTTTATTCGTTAATTCCTCATCATAGTTTCTGATAACAGTTAAGTATTGTTTTTTCAACTGGCGATTTAAGTCTTTTTTTTGTAAAGCCAACGCTTCATATTCTTCAACATCAGCTTTATAAATTTTTTTCTTTCTTCCTTCAGCACTTAGTAAGACAACAAAAGACGATGGTTCAACACGCTTTGCTAATTTCTTCGCATTAAATTCAATAATTTTTATTCTTTGCGAAATACTATTAAATTGAATTAAATTATTAATATAAGAAATCCTCTCATCATACGCTTTTTCACTAGTATATTTAAATTCATTCTGTATTTCTACAAATTCTTTTTTCTTTTCTTTTAATAAACTAGCAAAGTCTTCCAAGCAATCTTTTAAATAATTAAGTTTTTCTCTATCTTCCGGCAACAAAGATATTGATGCTTGCAATTCTGCTTTCGAAACAAAATCACTATATAAACTAATAATTTTATCAATACTTGCGATACGTTCTTCTAAAGTTTCAGCTTTTGCAATTAGTGCTTCTTGTCTTAACGTTTGTTCTACCAACATACTTATTTTATCTACATCATACATATAATCACCTATTATTAAAATAATTATAACTTTATATATTTAAAAAAGCAATTTTTTTAAACAAAAATGAGACTTCTCTCATTCTAGTTTATTGGTAATCCAACTAATAACTTTCTGGCTGCTATTAAATCTACTAAGCTTAGTTTTCCATCTTTGGTTAAATCTACTCTTGCTAATAATTCTGCACTTATCTGGGTTGGATTTACCATATATAATCGATATTGTATTAAATCTATTAATGTATAACTTCCATTTCCATTCCAATCTCCTAAGACTACTTCATCTTCAGTTGGTGGTGTTTCTCCTCCAGAATTATCTGCATTAGAATCATCAGCCTCTAGACAAGCATACACTTTTACTTCTCTAATTCCTATTCCGTAATTACCCGAACTATTATGATGAACAAATACTATCTGAATTTCTTTATCAAAAAATTTGTTATCTAATTGAATTTTTTCTTCATATGTTTGATATTGAGATATTGTGTTGCTATTTAATAATTGTGATATATCCTCATTTCCCAGCATAGATTTTATATTATCTTTTGTTAATTGTTCTGTTCCACCATATGCATAAATTGAATAATGCTCGTTTACCCCTTTCATATTTAGTGGATACAACGTTGCATAAACCATAGCTCTATCAAATTTAAAATTATTTAATTCACTTAGTATTTTTATTTTAGGACTAATCAAATAATTTTCAGGATACAAGTTTTCCATTTTCAATTCATCATACGAAACAGAAGTTACCATACTTTCATTATCGTATTCCCAAGCATAACCATCTTCATCATAATCAATAGATGTCCATCCATTCATATCATTAGAAAAATAATGATGATATAAATTTGATGTATAATTTATTCTTCTTAGAGATATAGAATTTATCCTTAAGACAAAATCATTGGTACTAGTTGAACGATGTCTAATTACAATTTTTATTGATTTTGCATTTTTATCCGTTTTATATAGTTTATTTATATCATTAGTTATTTCCTCTTCACAAGTTAAATATTTCGAAACAAATTCATCTCCATCTTTTGAAATTGAAGCTACAACTGTATTATTCTTTATAGCATCTATGATATTGTCATTAGTTTCGCTCCCTTTAAATATATATATACTATAACTATCTTGATTTGAATAAGTTCCTTCTAAAGGAGCAACAAGATATCGAATAACAATACCTTGATTTGATAAATACTCATCTATTGCAATTTCATTGCTTATAGCAATGTTATCTACATCACTTTTGTTTGATTCTGACACCATAGAAGTTGGACCGCCCCAGTCATGAGAATCAGTTTCGTAAACCCATGATTTGCCATCACCATCTAAATCTCCTGTTAAATCCCAAAAAACTTGTTCTTCTTCTGTTTCAAATGATGTTGACCAAAGCTCTTTATCAAATTCCGCCGCATTAACTTCACCAATAGTTACTATTAATAGTATAAATATAAAAATAATTCTTTTCATTTTTTTACCCCTACTTTCTTATTCTCAGTATATCATTCATTCTATTAGTTCTTCAATCTTTCTATTTTCTTTTGACATTCTTTGACATCAAAAAAAGAATTAAATACTCAATAATTCCTTTTCCTTTTCAGTTAATTTTTCATCTACTATTTTATTGTAATCAGTTATTAATTTTTGAATATCATCTAACAACTTCTTTTCTTCATCTTCTGGATATTCTTCTCTTTTTATCGCATTATTAGCATCTTGTCTAATATTTCTTAAAGCCACCTTAGTTTCTTCAGCTATACCTTTAGCTTGCTTTACATATTCTCTTCTTCTTTCTTCATTTAATTCTGGCACAGTCAAGATAATTAATTCCCCATTATTGATAGGAGTTATTCCTATATTTGCTTCATTTATAGCTCTTTCAATATCTTTTAAAGCGCCTTTATCAAAAGGTTTAATCATTAACTGTCTAGCTTCTGGCACAGTTACATTTGCTAAAGAAACTATTGGAATTGGCGTTCCATAATAATTTGCATTAATGCCATTTAACATTGCCGGATTAGCTCTACCTGCTCTAATATTTAAAAATTTAGAATCTAAATTTTCGATTGTTTTTTGCATTTTTAATTCTATTTCTTTATTCATATTTTTATTTTATCAGTTTACTGATTCCTTTCCTTAACTAACTTTTATATTTTCATTATAATCGATTAAATTACTTTTGACAATAAAAGAAAAATATAATTCATTATTATCAATATAAAAAGCATAACTACCATCATTAAATAAATTATTTAAAGTAGACTCGATATTAATTACTTCAATTTCATTTTCCAGTGTTTGAATTGTTTGCAAATAATCATTCACTAAACTTTTTATTACATCATCGTTAATGCTAAAAATCTTATGTATTTCTTCGTTTGTTAAAATTTTTCCTTCTTTAATAGAAATTATATAACTATCTACCCCTGTCATTAAAACACCATTATAACAATCAAAATCATAACTATTAATAATCAATGACACATACTTATTAGTTTTATAAACTTCATAATCTCTTGCTTTAGCTCGGTATATTTCTACATCTGGAAATAACAATTCTTTTGTTTCATCCAATGTTTGATTCTTCAAATAAGTAATTGAATTTCGTAAATTAGTATTTTCATTTTTTAGAGCACTATTTATAACTTTAGCACTTTTCAAATTAATAATAACATCTTTATAAGTTATATCTGGCTCATCATTTATTGTTTCTTCATTTTCAAAATAAACATAGTCTTTATTTTTATCTATTTTTATCTCTTTTTCTTCTACATTTAAAGAAGTAGCTTCCTTTTTATTCATTCTTAACCGTTTAGTTAAAATATATCCTCCTACAATTAAAAAGATAATAAAAGAAAAAAATAATATAGCCATAAATTTGTTTTTTACATTTTCATCCATTCTTATTCTCCTAAATAATTTTTTAGACCAGCTTCTATATAAGCTTTCTTTAAATTCTTATTATAATCATTCCAATAATCTTCTTCACTCAAATTTGCTTGAATTCTAGAAGTATCAGAATCAAAATATATTACACTACCATCTTTTATAACAAGAAAAGTTGGAGCTTGAATATCCACTTTTCCAACATCATCTTTTTGTAAATAGTTGGTAAGTTTTTCTACTATTGTTTGATATGTTCCGTTATTTTCTTTTCGATCATTATAAAAATCATAGTAGTATATTTTTTCAATTTTTAAATGTTTTGCTACTTCATTTAACAAGCTAGCATAATATTCACTTTGCTTACTTTCTGCAAAGCCCATAAAGATAAGAGCATTTCCACTATTAATTTTTTTCAAAGCTTGAGAAGCGTTTATTTTTTCATAAATATTATGTTTATCTAATATATTATGTTTATAAGAAATATCATTATCCGTTTCAGCTTGTTTAAAATTATGTTTCCCTATAATTATAAATGCAACTAAAGCTGCAATCATCAAGACATATGTTATAATTTGTTTTTTTCTTTTCTTCACTACAATCACCATATTAATTGTACCAAATTTCTAACAAAAAGTCATTAATTCTAAAATATATTATTGCAAACAAAAATGAGATTTCTCTCATTCTAGCTTATTGGTAATCCAATTAATAACTTTCTGGCCGCTATTAAATCAACCAAGCTTAGTTTTCCATCTTTTGTTAAATCTACTCTTGCTAATACTTCAGCACTTACTTCGGTTTGATTTACTAAGCATAATCTATATTGTATTAAATCCACTAATGTATATTTTCCATTACCATTCCAATCTCCTAAGACTACTTCATCTTCAGTTGGTGAATTAGATGCATTTTTCTTTAAAATATATATTGCACCTTTTTTATTTTCACTATAAGCAGATATCCAAATATTACCTTCTTTATCTCTGGTTGAATATTTAAACATATCTCCACTATTAAGTTCTTTTGAATATATTATCTTATTACCATCGTAAATATATATTACACTTTTATCAAATTTTGTATCAGAAAGAGAAACATCTCCAGTATACTTATCAACGACAAATATAATTTCTGGAAACTTACTACTATAGGAAATACGATGATATTTTTCTTGCTCTAATATCGGATTTCCATCTAAACTATATAAATTAAATTTTTGTAAACCATCTTCATATTTTAAAGTTTCTTTAATAACATGAGTATTATTATATCGCTCAAGTAATGCATCTTTTCTAAATTCCTTATCATTTATTAAACCATCAGTTAAAGTAAAAAATATTGTTTTATCTCCTTTATCAAAGGCATAATATTCATCCATCTTTTGACGAACTGTCGTAGCTATATTGTCATCTATCCCAACTTTTTCAGAAATAGCTTTTGTAATTAATACTATTTTCTTTTCCTGGCCTATAATATAG
The DNA here is from genome assembly GCA_017398945.1 of Bacilli bacterium. Lineage (GTDB taxonomy): Bacteria > Bacillota_I > Bacilli_A > RF39 > UBA660 > RGIG1752. Next base: position 88,893 of record JAFQES010000022.1, read on the forward strand.
TATGAGCCAGAAGCCAAATCTTTTAATACTATTTTTCTTATAGTTGCATTAATTCCATCATCAGCTAAATTTATTTCTCCTAATATTTTATAGTTTCCAAAATCTAGGTATTTATTACCCTGTCCATCATATACCGCAACAAAACCATCCTTACCTTGAACAATATAGAAATTAGTGATTTTAGTAATTATATTCAGTCCAGAAACATATGATTCGCCCGTCTTTAATGTTTCAGACGATTTAATTAAAGCTGCAACATCAATATTCGGTATAAGCTTACATTCTTCTGTTCCAGCAGAATCTTCTAATGAATAACATGAATATAGGTCATAGGATCCATCTTCGTTCTTTTTTTCTTGCAAATAATAAGATGGTGTATTGACTATATAACCTTCAAATAATTTATTTTCTTTTACTAGTTCATATTTTGAGTTGATAGAATATAAATCACAAATATTAGATTCATTTACACCAAGGCACTCATATTTATCTCCAATAAAATAAAATTTATTTTCTTCACCAATCGTCCTTGGACTAGGTATTCTTGAACCCAAAGCCGATACATCCACCCTAGTAATTTCATATGCCTCAGCAGCATAAACATTTAAGCCCAAAATTAAACCCATGAAAAATCCATATAATATTTTTTTCACACTATCACCATCTATTTTTAGTATATAATACGCCACACCTTAGGTCAAGTAGCACTCAATTTTTTGACAATCTTTGACAAAAAAAAGTCACCTAAGTGACTAATTTCCGTTAACTTGATTCATTACTTCTTCAGCAAAGTTATCATTTCTTTTTTCCATACCTTCACCAACTTCGTAACGAATTACATCAATAACTTCTCCGTTATTATTTTTTACATATGTTTCTACATCGATGTCGCCATCTTTAATAAATGGTTGAAGTGTTAAACAAATTTCTTTATAAAATTTATTAATTCTTCCAATAACCATTTTTTCAGCTATATCAGCAGGTTTCCCTTCATTCATAGCTTGTTCTTTTAGAACTGCTTTTTCTCTTTCAACTACATCAGCAGGAACATCTTCTTTTTTAACATATTCTGGTCTCATAGCTGCTGCTTGCATCGCTACATCTTTAGCAACTTCTTCATTAGCCCCTTTAAGTAAAGCTAATACAGCTATTTTTCCGCCCATATGCAAGTAAGCTCCAAATGAATCTGAATCTTCTTTTGTTAATACAGCAATTCTTCTTAGAGATAATTTTTCGCCAATTTTAGCAGTTTTGGCAACAATTAAATCTCTAACTGTTCCTTCTTCACATGGTAATTCTAAAGTTTCTTCTACAGTAGTAGCATCACTACTTAAAATAGCTTTTCCAATAACATCAATCATGCTAGTAAATTCTTCATTTTTACTAACAAAATCTGTTTCAGAGTTAACTTCGATAACTACAGCTTTATTGCCCTCAACATAAATATTGGCAAGACCTTCAGCTGCAATACGAGATTCTTTTTTAGCAGACTTAGCAATCCCTTTTTCTCTTAACCAATCCATTGCTTTGTCCATATCACCATTACATTCAACTAATGCTTTTTTACAATCCATCATTCCAGCACCACTAGTCTCACGTAATTCTTTTACCATACTTGCAGTAATTTCCATTTTTATCCTCCTTAACTTAATGCACTAATTAATTCATCTTTTTTCATAGTTGAATAACCTTTAATGCTTTTTTCTTTAGCCAAAGCCTTTAAATCAGCTAAAGTCATTTTTGTTAAATCAACTTCTTCTTTTACTTCTTCAGCAACTACTTCTTCGACTGCTTCAGTAGTTTCTTCAGTAGCTACATCAACAACTTTTTCTTCTTTTTTGTCTTCTTTAGTAGCTTTTTTATCTTCTTCAGTAACATAATCTACCATTTCTAGATTATTTACTTCACAAATAGCATTAGCTAATACTCCTAAAACAACTTTAACAGCTCTAACTGCATCGTCATTTCCTGGAATTACAAAATCAACATCATCTGGATCACAGTTTGTATCTACGATTCCAAATACAGGTATATTTAATTTACGTGCTTCTCTGATTGCATTAATTTCTTTTTTAGGATCAACAATAATTAATGCATTTGGAAGTTTAACCATTTTTCTGATTCCACATAAAACTTTATTTAATTTTTCATATTCTTTTTTAAGTCCAATAACTTCTTTTTTAGGTAACACATCAAATGTACCATTAGCTTCCATAGCTTCGATTTCTTCTAAACGTTTAACTCTTCTTCTAATTGTACGGAAGTTTGTTAATGTTCCACCTAACCATCTTTCAGTTACATAGTAAGATTCTGATCTTTCAGCTTCTTCTTTTGCAGCTTCACTTGCTTGTTTTTTAGTACCTACAAATAAGAAAGTACCACCATTTTCAGCAATTTTTTTAATTTCCTCATAAGCTTCTTCAATTTTGCTTTGAGTCTTTTGCAAGTCAATTATATAAATATCATCCCTTGCAGTAAAAATATATTCTTTCATTTTTGGATTCCATCTTTTTGTTTGATGTCCAAAATGAACTCCAGCTTCTAATAAATAACTCATAGAAACTACGGCCATAAAAAATCCCTCCTTCGTTATTTCCTCTTAATACTTCATCTTATCTATTCACCTCTTCGGCACTCGAATAAATAATCCATATTAATGTGTATTTGCTTTTTAAAGCCACAATTATTTTATCAAATTATATGCTTAATGACAAGAAAAATTTACGACAAAAAAAACGAGATTTCTCTCATTTTCACTTTTAATGACCCTATATATTAATTATTGTTGATTTACTAAAAAGCGTCTTAAACCTAGTATATCTCCAGGACCAACATTTTTATCTCCATTAAAATCATAAATTTCAACTGGTGGTAATTTTAAATCTTTAATTCCTGTGATATATTGTCTTGCATATAATAAATCACCTATTGAAACATTACCATCTTGGTTCCAATCTCCCAATATTGGTGTTAATGTTTTTTTTAATTGATATGTTGCATTAATAGCACTTGTTACTTCATTAGGATTATCTGGAGACGAAGTAGTAACATATTCATCAATTATTAAAGATATTTTAAACTCTTTTGGCACTTTTGCAATATCTATAATTTTATAATTAAAAGTAAAAGTTAAATCTGTTTTGTTTTGAAATTCAAGCCCAGCTTGCGACAAATCAAAATCTATTGCCCATTTTCCATTTTCGGGATTCAAAATGATTTTCGTATCAAAATCTTCTTCAGCCTCACTATAATCAGGATTTACACCCTCGCTAATATAAGCACTTGTTAACTCAATTCCTTCGGGAAGGCTTTCAACATCAATATGACCTAGAATTGCTCTAAGTAACCCCACATCAGTGGCAATCGAACTAATATTAGAAAATTTATAATGTGTCGAAAAAGTTTGCGCTGATTCATCTAACTCCAACACACCTGTAGAACTATCTCTTAACTTAAATTCTTTATTAGTACCGGTAAAATTTATTACATTTTCTGCAGCTTTCACGTTGCTAAAAAACACACCAAACACAATTAAAAACAGCATAAATTTCAAAACATTTCTCATATTCAAAACTCCTTTTCTATAATAATATTATATGCTATTATTTATAGTTAATCTAGATTAAAATTTATGGTTTACAATAATGTTTACAAATAATATAAAAACAATTGAATTAATCAATTGTTTTTAGCATATAAACATCCACAATAATTTTGACGATATAAATCGTATTTTTTTGCTAATTCTATACTTTTTAGATAACCATCATTTTTCTTAAAATCACCGTATAAATACTTAATTTGTAAATCTAATTCAATAGCTTTTCCTAACTCATTTATTAACTGACTATTTTTATGAGGAGAAACGGTTAAAGTTGTTGCAAAATAATCAAAATTATTTTCTTTAGCAATTAATGCTGTTTTACGCATTCTTAGTCCAATGCATGCCTCACACCTTTTGCCACCTTCTTTTTCCTGTTCTAAACCTACTATAACACTTTCATAATCTTTACCATTATAGTCGCAATCTAAATAAGATACCTTTTCCAATTGATTTAGTAATTTAATTTGTTCTTTTTTTCTTTTTTCATATTCTTCAATAGGTTGTATATTTGGGTTATAATAAATAACTGTTATATCAAAATAATCTTTCATAACATTGATTACATGAGTTGAACAAGGCCCACAACAACTATGTAATAACACTTTAGATCGCCCTTGCAAATCTTTGACAATTTCTTTAAATACTAAATCATAATTTGTTTTCATTTTTATTCACTACCTAAATCTTCTGTTTCTTTCGTCTCATATGCTTTAAAACTAGCATTATCCCGATTAGAATTCAAATAAATATATCCATGTACCCCTTCTTCTAAGGTGGCACAGATTTTTTGATAACTATTTAATTTTTCTAAATTAATAGTATCAATATAAACTATATTAGTATCACTCATGCGGAATATAAAACGATTTTCATCTAAAATGGTTCCATTTTTTTCATCGGGACTATATTCTATTTCACTTATTTCTCCGATTATATTATTATTTAAATCAGAAAACCTTTTTATTAAGTCATCTAATATGTCACTCGGAACATAATTAATAACAACCGGAATTCCTAAATACTTTTGCTTATCCTCAATTGTCTTACCGTTACTTAAATATATTACATCATTACTACGATAGTAAAATAATGGTTTGGCTTCTCTCACCTCTATGGTTACTTTTCCAAAGATATTTCTACTTACCTTAACATCATCTACTAATTCTAACTTTTTGACATTTTTGGCTATTTTACTTTTATTTATTTTAAATAAAGATGGATATTTTTTTAAACCAGCAATATCAATTATTTCTTGATCTTCTATTAAATTAGTACCTAAAATATAAATATTTTTAATTGGTAAAGTAAAAAGATAATAACCAAAAGATCCAATTAAATATATAAACAATATGATAAATAATAATGATCTAATTCTTATTTTCTTTTTATTCTTTTTTTTCATAATTACTCCCAATTTATAAATTCTTGTTCTACTATTAAATCAATATTATTGGTTTCTAAAACTTTGGTATGAATTAAGTCGATTAAATCTTTAACATCTTGGGATGTAGCATTATCATAATTAATGATAAAATTAGCATGTTTTTCACTAACCTTAGCTCCCCCAATTGTTTTTCCTTTTAATTTTACATCACACTCGATTATTCTTCCAGCAAAATCACCTTCAGGATTTCTGAAAACACTTCCGGCTGAAGGATACTCAAGAGGTTGAGATTCCATTCTTCTTGCTCTTCTATCTTCCATCAATTTTAATGATTCTTCTTTGTTTCCTGGCATCAAACCAAATACTGCACTTACTACGACTAAATCTTTTAATTCATCTTTAAATGAAGAATGACGATATTTAAAATCTATTTCACTTGGATAAATTATTTTAATGTTACCTTGACTATCAATAACTGTAATATTTAAAAGAAACTCTTTAATTTCAGATTTATAAGCCCCAGCATTACCGACGATACTTCCTCCTACTGTGCCAGGAATTCCAGCTGCCCATTCTAATCCCATCAAATTATTTTCCACACTTATTTGAACAAGTTTAGGTAACATTACTCCTGCTTGGGCACGTAAAAATAGCCCATCAACCTCTACTTTATTTAATTTATCAAGTTTAATAATAACGCCATCATATATATCATCACTAAATATAACATTAGAACCATTCCCTAAAATCATATGTTTAATTTCATTTTCATTTAAGTACTTAATTAATTTCTGTAAAGATTCTATATCATTAGGCATAACAAAATATTTAGTAATACCTCCGATACGGTAAGTATTATATTTTTTTAAAGAAACATTTTCTAACACTTCGCCATATTTATTTAAATTTTCAATCATTTTACCAAATCCTTTATTTCATTATAAATTGTATCAGCGCTATTTATAACACTCATTTTTTTTATATTATGTTTTAATTCATAATATTTTTCCTTATCATATAAGATATTATTAATTAATGCAATTAAAAGTTTACCATTAAAATCTTTTTCTTCTAATAGATATGCCGCATTTTTCTTTTTTAATTCTAAGGCATTATAATATTGATGATTGCCCGCTACAAAAGGAGATGGTATATAAATTGCTGGCAGTTCTAAAGCTAAAGCTTCAGTAATAATCCCCGCTCCTGCTCGAGAAATAAGTAAATCAGCACTTTTCATAACTCCTACTAAATTATCAAGATATGGTTTAACAATAACATTTTTAGAAAATTTTTCGTCTTTAACAAATTCATCATAATGACTATTTCCTGTAATGTATAACACCTGAAATTTAACCTCTTCAGCTACTTTTAAGAAATCTTTAAATTTAGCATTTAAAGTAGCGCTACCTAAACTACCTGCAACGACAATGACTAATTTTTCTTTTGGATTAAAACCAAGTTCTTTAATATTAACTTTAGTCGCTTTTAAAGCTCTATTTCCACTGGGATTTCCGGTATATACAACTTTTTTAGCTTGTCTAAAATATTTCTTACTTCCTTCAAAAGAAACTCCTACTAATGAAGCAAGACGCGACAAAACAACATTACTTTTTCCAGGAATACTATTTTGTTCATGAATAAAAGTTTTAATTTTTAGCTTATTAGCCGCTTTAATAACTGGATATGTTACATAACCACCTACTCCAATAACAACATCTGGTTTAAACTTTTTCATGATTCTTAAACATTTTTTATAAGCTTTTCTGATTAAAAATAAATTTTTAATATCTCTACCAATTAATTTTTTACTAAAACCATATATTTCTAATTGTTCATATTTAATATTCTGTTTAGGAACAATATCTTTTTCCATTCTATTATGAGTACCAATATAAATTACTTCTAAATTTTTATCTTTTTCTTTAAACTTTTCAATGATAGCTAAAGCGGGATAAATATGACCTCCGGTTCCTCCGGCTGATACGATTATTTTCATTGTGTCACCTCACTAATTTTTATTTTGATGTTTTAAGATATATTCTTGATAATGTTTGCTTTTATCCGCATAATTTTTAAAAACATTATAACTAGGAGCTGCTGGAGATAGTAAAACAGCTTTATTTTTTTGGGTTATTTCAAATGCTTTATTAACAGCTTCTTCTAAATCTTCAATATAATAAATATTTTTTTGGCATTTATTAATTAATTTTTCGTAAATATATTTTCCGGTATTTGGTTGACAAATTATATTTTTTAATTGGCTGTTAGCTAAAAAATCAATAAAACTATCATAATTAATATTACGATCCATTCCACCAATAATTAAAGTTTCCACATTAGAAATGGCTAAAACAGAATTTTGAGTTGCCGCAGGAATAGTTGCTAAGGTATCATCGTAAAATGAAATATCATTAACAGTAGCAATTAAACTCATACGATGTTCTAATCCTTTAAAATCGATAATAGTTTGTCTAGCTTTTTCTAAATCTAAATTTAATAGCTTCGCTACTTCTAAAGCCATCATAATATTTAAGTTATTAAAATCACCAATTAAATTTCTTTTTATATTAAGATCAAATACTTCACTATCCTCTAAACAAATCTTATTATCTTTTACATTATCTTTACCAAGTCCAATTAAAGTACTTTTAATATTAGTTTTAGCTATATTATAGGTTAAATCATCATTATCCTTTAAATATATGCCATACGCATCTTCATTTTGATATCTAAACATATTTAATTTGCTATGATAATAATTATCTAATGTTTTAAAGTAATCTAAATGTTCTTCAAATAAATTAGTTATAATGCCAATATTTGGCGATCTTTTTATATCATATAGTTGATGACCACTCATTTCAGCAACGATGATACTTTCTTCGTTAAAGTCATCAATTAAATCAAAAATGGGAATACCAATATTTCCAACTAAATAAACATTATCTTTTTGCTCTTTTATTATTTCATAAATTAAACTAGTTGTCGTACTTTTTCCTTTTGTACCAGTTACACCTATAACAAAAGTCTTAGTTAAGTTTAATAGTAAAGCAAATTGAGAGACAATCTCACATTTATATTCTTTATCTATCAAGCAAATTCCTGGCGTTTTTATAACTACTTCATAATCATTTAAATTATCTAAATAGTTTTTTCCTAAAACATATTCTACATTTTTGTCAGCCATTTTTTCTAAGGTTTCATTTTGATCTATTATTGCGATTAATTTGTTTGGCAAATGTCTTCTTAAAAAATTATAAGTAGACTTCCCTTCTAAACCAAATCCTAAAATAGCAATTTTTTTATCTTTCAAATAATCTAAAATAGCATTAATCATTTTTATTCATCTGCCTTTTTATAATATTTTCAAACTCTAAAGGAAGTAAGTGATCTGTATTATATTCATCTAGCAACTCATCTTCCAGAAGTTCAAAATTACCTTGATAGTACTTTAATAAGAACGGTAAGTTAGTTTGATTTTTCCTTATTGCTTTACTTACAGCATAACCAACTTCTTCAACTGTTCCAACACATTCAAATGGTTTAGTTTCTTTTTTACCTAATAGTTCTAAGAAAGTGTTTAAAAGATTTTGATCTTCATATAAATTTTTACCAAAGATATCGCTCAAATAATCTAAATCTAAAAATGGACTTAAGATAATAAAGACAAATAAACATTTTGGACAGTCGCCACACCATTTCCAAGGAAGAGTTTTGCTTCCAACATTACAACTTTTAAAAATATAATGATATTTTTCTAATTTAGAAAATAAATAAGCAATTTGAATTTCTTTTAGAGGACGAAGTACTGAAAAATAATAAATATCTAAATTAAAATATTTTTTAGCATAGTTATTAAAATCTTTTTCAAACTCAATGCTTTTAGAATATTGGTGATTAATTTTAGTATTTAAAACAGTTGGTTCGTTAGCGCTACTTTCGTTGGATAAAATTATATATTTTCTGTTTGTTAAATAAGCAATTAAATAACTATAAAAAGCCACAATACTACTAAATGGGGTATGACCATTTAAATAACCTTGTTTATTTAAAGAAAGCATGTTTTGATCAAGAATTCTTGTAACATTTATAAAACTATCGTATCCAGCGGTCTTTATACAATCTTTATGAATCTCTTTAGCATTAATGGTAAAACAAACATTATCCATATCTTTTAAAGTTTCTAAACTAACGATAGAATCTTTTCCCCCACCAATACAGATAATATTTCCGGAAGAAGAAAAATCAGAATCAAAATAGTTTGTCTTATCTTTTAAACATTTAAAAACAACCAAATCTTCTTCAGTTATATCAATGCCATTTACATAAGAAAATTCACCTAATCCCAAATGATAAAGTTTACGCCACCAACCTAAAGCTTCTTCATCTAAATATCCAGCTTTAATAATAAAATTTTTAGGACAACTTACTTTGTAATAACTAATAGCTTCTGCCATCCCAATATTAAATATTAAGTACTCTAGTAAATCTTTATTAATATTTTGATTAGTTATAATATTTTTATCCACTTTAAAACAAGGATTAAACTTAGATAACCCCTCTATTTCCATATTATATGTTACTACTAAAACATCATCTAGCTCTTCAATTTTATAATCATGATATACAAAATTAGAATACTTACTTCTAAGTTCATTAAATTTCATACAGGTTCACCTAATAAAATTATACAATAAAACCCTAAATTAAAACACAACTTTTTACAAAATTGTGTCAACTTAATAATAATTTAAATCTTTTACTTGCAAAACTTTTTCTTCACCAACGATGTTTATTAAGGTTATTTTTTTATCATCATTCATTAATTCGGTAATAAACTCATTATTTATATAATTAAAATATTTAAAATTAACTTTATTAACCATAATATAGATTTCTTTCATGTCTTCTTTTTTATAACCTTTAACAATCGCTTTGCTTAATGCAGCTTGTTCTGCTGTTATACAATCACGGAATACTGGATTTTTGATAGAAACTCCCGTAAAAGCATGATCGTCATTTGTTAAAACGATGGCACTATATCCAATGTAATCATTAGGATGATAAGCATTTTTTAATAAATCAAATAATCTTTCATACATGTTTTTCACCTTTAATCTATATTAAAAATCAAATATATTTACTATCACTTATAAAATCATTGTTAAAATCATATGGACAAAGATCTTTTATTTTAAACTGTTTTTCATCTCTACCATTATTATAGCAAAAAATGATGGTTTCTCCACAAAAAAATTCATTTAGCAACTGACGACATAAAAAGCACGGAACAATAATTTTTTCTCCTGAACCCATAATAAAAATATTATCCAAATCACTCTTTTTATATCCGCTAGATACCGCACTACTTATAGCTACTTGTTCCGCACACAATCCATCCTTAGAACTTTTATTTTCAACATTTACACCATAAAACAATTTACCATCTTTAGCTTTTATTACGCAAGCAACTTGATACTTTGAATATGGCGAATAGCTATTTTTTAACAAATCTTTTAAAATATCTTTTATCATTTAATCATCTTCTATCATTTAAATAATATCATAAATAAAATAATTAAGATAGTTTTTTATTTGTTTTTGTCCCTTAATTAAACTTCAGCCACCAATTTGCAAACAGTATATCAGCAATTAACTTATATCTAAAGACATTCGTTTTGACAATAATTCTTAACTATTAGGAGCAGAAAATTAATACTACATTTTTTTTGAGATTGTTTAGATAACAAACTTTTATATTATTTAGTAAAAATTAATTTTTATGCTTACAACATATTAACTTTCATTTTAAAGATTATTTTTATATAATAGTAAAAAAGGACAGATTACAATGAAGAAAAAGAAACAAATATATTTAAAGAAAAAGTATCATATTATAATTAAAATTGCTTTTTTTACTCTTTCATCTTTTATATTTTTATTTAGCTTATTTAAAATAATTTTATGGAATGTTGAAAACAAAAAAACAGCTAACCTAGAAACTATAATTAAAGAAAAAGTGGAAATTGTAGAAATCAAAGAAACTCAAAATCCTATTGAAGAAGAAACTAATTTAGTGAATGAACCATCTACAGAAACTGATATATATTGGAAATATAACGATGTTTCCTTAATAGATGTAAATCTTAATGAATTAAAAAAAGATAATGCTGATACCATAGGATGGATTCAAGTTTTAGGAACCGATATTAACTACCCAATTGTTCAAGCAGACAATAATGATTATTATTTAAAACGAGATTTTTCTAAAAAAAGAAATACTGGAGGTTGGATATTTTTAGACTATCGAAATAATATTAATAATTTAAGCAATAACAATATTATATATGGACATATGCGTAAAAACGGTTCTATGTTTGGTAGTTTAAAAAATGTCTTAACAAATAATTGGCAAAATAATTCTAATAATCATTTAATTAAAATATCTACAGAACAATATAGCTATTTATTTCAAGTATTTAGTATTTATACAATCCCTAATGAAACATATTATATTCAAACTGACTTTGATAATATAAAAAATTATAAAGATTTTTTAAATACGATAGTAAATCGTAGTATCTACAATTTTAACACTGAAATTAATCAGGAAGCAAAAATATTAACTTTATCAACTTGTCACAATAACGACGATCGCTTAGCTGTCCATGCCAAATTAATTAAAGCCCAAAAAAAATAAACGATTAAGTTTATTTTTTTTAATTCTAACGGTTCATCTACCTGTTTAGCAATATTGTCTGAATGCGTTACAATAATAACACATTTATTTTATTTTTTCGCTAAATCAATAAATTTACTTTTCTTTTCGATTTTCTCATCTAGATTACTGATTGGTTCATCCGCTAAAATAACCTTAGGATTATAAGACAGGCTTATTGCTATTGCAACTCTTTGTTGTTCTCCTCCTGATAGTTTTAATATTCTCCGATTTGCTATGTTTTCATTAAGGCCTACTTTTTTTAACAATTCTAAAGCATAAGCTTTTTTATCTTTTATTTTAACCTTACTTATATCCATTGATAAAATTACATTTTCTAAAGCTGTTAGATGTGGAAGTAAGTTGGACGATTGAAAGATAATGCCAATATAAGTATTACGATATTTATCCAAATTTATTTTTTTAAGGGAATATCTTCAAACAAGATTTCTCCTTCATTACATTTTTCTAAGCTACTTAATAGCAATAATAAGGTTGTTTTTTCTGAACTACTACTTCCTTTAATAGCATATAATTTTCTTAATTCAAATTTATAATTAATATTTTTTATAAAACGTAATCATTTTTAGCAGCAGCTTTGTAACGATAATTTAATTTCCTAATTTCTAATATATCCCATTAGCTTCGCTCCTTTAAAATTTTTAATGGTGAAAAATCAGCAATACTTATCATTGCTGATAAACTACTTTTATATCAATAATAGCATCTATTTCATCAATTTGGGTAATAATATTTTCTTTTTCAAAAGGATTATTTTTGCCAAAATCTCCATTTTTGATTGTTTCTTTAGTTATCGTTGTCAAAGAAAACAGTTCCGGCATTCCTTGATCTTTTGGCATTTCTTTTCTAGTTATCGTAGTTTTTGAAATTTCTTTTTCTAATTTATTAATAGCCTTCTATAAATCACTTCTATTCATCTCCATAGTAAATGTATAATAATAGTTTTTTAAATAGTTACTATTTCCATATTCTTCTACTTCTTCCAACCTAAGTGATTTTATTTCATTAAATATTTCAATTTTATCTTCTTAACTTTCGGTATCTAAAGTTATATCTTCCATTACTCTATTTCGATTCAGTGAAATAGTAACTTCTATTTCATTTTTACTTTCATACGATTTTACTATTTTATTAGCAGAATTTCTAATAGATAATAAAATAGCAAAGGCACATGATATTACCATGATAATAATTCCAAGAAGAATATTTCTTCCCATATTTCTCTTTATAATTATTAAAGCATTTTTAAAAAAATACATTTTCTCGTCTCCTGATACAACTATATTTTCCAATTGTGATAAAAAAGGTGAAATAAAAATGATAAAACAAAAAAAATATAAGAAAAAAACTTATATTTTTGGTTGTTAAATATTTGGTATACACAATAAAAAACATTATGTGCATTTTATCACCTCTAACAAAAATTCCATTTGTTAGCAATTATTACCCTATTTGTAAATACACCCTAAATTTGACATATAATTAATTAATAAAACTACTAATATTATTAATTATGGTTGAGTTACTAGAAGTTGTCTTAGACCAATTATATCTCCAGGACCAACATTTTTATCTCCATTAAAATCATAAATTTCAACTGGTGGTAATTTTAAATCTTTAATTCCGGTAATATATTGTCTTGCATATAACAAATCACCTATTGAAACATTACCATCTTGGTTCCAATCTCCTTTTACGTAAGTTGGGGTTGTTTCACCAGAATCTGGAGTTACTTCTACGGCTGGTTTAGTAATTGTAACCGCTTTGGTAGCACTTGTCCCCTCAACATTAAAAGTAGTATTCAACGTTGATAAATCACTAGAATTATTTAGTTTAAATGTTATCGTATTAGTTCTATAAGGTGCAATATATGGTAACGTCCAAGTTATTATTCTACTAGTAGTGTTAACAGTAGCATTTTCTAAAGAACTTGTATTTACGCTCATCCCAGAATTGTATGTCATTGTAACTTTTGCGTCTTTTCCATAGCCATTAGCATAGTTTCTAATAATAAATTTAACTGTAACAACTTTATTTTTATCTTGAGTAGCAGTTACACTTTCTAAACCTAGGTTTGGACCAATACAATATACGTTGGCATCTAAAGAAGGAGAAATTGAGGTGTCTGGCGAAAAACAAATATTTTTATTTAACATTGATTTGGTAATAATAATCGGCACATCAACTGACGAAAAATACTCATCAGTATCTAATCCACATACAGTGGCTAAACTTATTAACCCAGCACTCGTTTTTGAATTATTAAACTTAAACGGATTACAAGCGTTCTTAATAAATTCCCTATTTTTATCATATAAAACATTTGATGGAAGAATTTGCCTTATTGTTAATTGATCACCAGTCCCCTGATTAGGGGTATAAGCCCAATCTTTTGATCTATGATAATTATAATGTAAAAACAATTCACCTTTTGAGTCTTTAAATTCAACATCATGAAGGTCATAAATAATGTTATTATTAGAATCATTTACATATGTTTCCCCATAAATATCTCCAGTATTAGATGATGTAAATATTAAATTGTGTTCTTTTTTATAATATTTAATCCATTTAGAATTATCTTCATTATATCCATATAACACCGTAATTAACTTCTGTTTTGATGCACTGCTTATTTTAGTTACAAATTTTAGTTTTACTTTTATATCGACAGACTCACCTGGATTCAATCCAGTAATAGTAAATTTTAATAATTGACTTTTATCAGGAACACATACATCTTCACCCGAATGAGTCAAACAATCAAATTTCACCTTACTCGTAATTAACTCTTTGCTAGCCCCGCTAAATGTATAGCTATAATTATCAGCATAAGGCTCATCCATAATTAGACTTATATCATTTAAATAAAGTTTTAATTCTACTTTTCCACTTTTCTTTTCAGTATTTAAATTCTTTATCTTAAAATTATAAGTTAAAACCTCGTTATAAGATTTAGAAAAAGAATCTACTTTATCTATTTGAATATCAAAATCAGTCTCTCTTACTAAATAAGTAAAACCGCTTTCTTGATACTCATCCTCATCATCAATATAAACCTTTGCTCTACTATTAACTTTTCCCTCAATATACCCTTTTTTTGAATAAGCATCCACCGTACATTTATATGTTTCATTTGAAGCAATTTCTATATTGTTAACTACAATTTTATTTGAAGACGGAGTAACAGCTTTGCTATTACAACTAACTGATTCAATTACAACATTTCTTTGGGTATTTTCAACATTATTATAATTATCTTCAAGATTAACTATCACTGCCTCAGAGTTATTATTGGTTATAGTAATATTATATTTTATATCATCTCCAGCTTTATAGTATTCCTTTGGATCAACCAATTCTTTTTTTATAGTAATTGATTTTAATGCTTCAGTTGAAGTTAGCGCGATATATTCAGCATGTACTTCACTGACTTTTTTATCTAAACTTCTCACACAATAATCGTAAATGTAAACACCACACAAACACCAAAGTAAGCCTAATAAAGAAAAAATAACAATTTTATTTTTCATAATTTCACCTCAAATTAATCTATCCTATCTTATATAAAGAATACCACAAAAAACGTACAACGTCAATTAATCTGAATTTAAAGATAACATCTTTAACCCCTTTAATAATCAATATAACAATGGTTTTATTTTGGGTTTAGATCTTTTCGTAGATTTAAAGCTCGTATCATGATTTGTAAAGGTTTAATCAAATAAAAAAAAGTAGCTAATACCTAACGGTATCAGCAACCTTATATCTTTATTGTTTATTACCTACTTGTAAATACACCCTAAATTTAACATATAATTAATTAATAAAACTACTAATATTATTAATTATGGTTGAGTTACTAAAAGTTGTCTTAGACCAATTATATCTCCAGGGCCAACTTTTTTATCTCCATTAAAATCATAAATTTCAACTGGTGGTAATCTTAAATCTTTAATTCCTGTGATATATTGTCTTGCATATACTAAATCATTTAATGAAACTTTACCACTTTGGTCCCAATCCCCTTTTATGTTATTTGAAACAACAGCACCAATAGTAATATTCTTATCAGTAGTTACCTTTTTTCCTTCTACAGAAAGAGTATTTTTAGTTATTTTGTAAGTAGTTAAATCCTTAGAAACTTTTAACGGAATTGTAACATATCCAACATGATTATATTTTATATCACCTGCTACCACAGTAATTATCCCCTTGTCCTTATTATAAGATACATTATCTGGTAATAAATTTACATCAACCTTAGCATCTTTTGATACATTATAGGAAACAACAGCACTTTGAGCTCTACCATTTCCTTCAACGTAACTTTGATCAGTTCCTGCTACTTCTCCATTTTCTTCATACTCTAAATTCTTGTTTCTTATAGCAACTTTTAAATCAATCCCCACATCACCATCGCTATAAGTACCAGTTTTTGTAGCAGTAATTTTAGACTCATATATAGATAAGTATGGACCAACACAATATTTATTTACTCCGGATAAACCATTTACATCTGTTATGTATGTTGTAGGAGCAGCCTTTTCAACATATGAAGGAGTAATACAAAATTGTTTATTAAGATAGGCAGTTGATATAGATAACGGTATATTTATAGTAGTTTTAATATTAGTAACATTTGCTTTAGGTTCAAGATCAAATGTTTTGTTAGTATTGTTAGTTTGAGATTTTAAATCTAACAAATCGCTTTTAAAACCACTACTATTATATTCAACACCCTCAGGTAAAATTATACGTAACTTTCTTAAATTAAAATTCTTATAATATTCTGGTTCCTCTGCTGCACTACTAACGTTTACTACGGCAGCCTTACCATCAAAATATGTTAACCCTTCCCCGAAATGCTTAGTTGGATCAGTCAAATAATTATAATCAATATTTAAATAAGCAGTTACCTTATTATCCTTAACTTCTAAATCATGTAAATCATTAATAACATTTCCATCCTTATCAACAAGTGTAATTTCTTGTCTATGAACTGACTTCATAACGTCATAAGACAAAACCTTATAATTAGAAGAAATCGTTTTCGAATAATCGGCATTTTTTTCATGAACTTCAGCAGAAAGTTTTTTCCATACACCAAACATAGTATCTTGTTTTTCTTCGCCAACCCATTTGAACTTAACTTCTAAAGTTGCAGATTTACCTGCTGGAATAGTTCCTAATTGTATTCCTACCGATTGAATTGCAGTAGTTGCAGTAACATTTCCATTAATTTTAGCACAAGAAGTTAAACAGTCAATTGAAAAATCTGCAGTTTTTCCATCTACTTTATAGGTAACAGAATCCTCCAAATTCTTAGTATCGGAATCTATAATACGCATTGGCTTAGTCCAAGAAGCTAACCTAACATACACATTATTACTGGCCTTATCGCTTTCGTTTTTTACATTTAAATAAAATACCAAATTTTCACTTTCATGAATACTATATTCTTTTAAACCATAATCTAAGTTTAATGCCTTATTATTAGTACTAGCTGCTAAAAATTTTACATCAGCAGAATTTTCAATTTTCTTGTCAAAGAAATCATCGTTAATCGCGAAAAACATAAAAATCACAACGATCAAAATTCCAATAACACTAAAAACTTTTTCTTTAATTTTCATGTTTCTCACCTTAAATTTTACTTAGTTTAATACTATTCCTATTTTTTACGAATATAACAGCAATTGCTAATAATCCCCCAAAAAACATTACAGCTGGAAAATTAAATCCTGTATCTGGGTTAGGTATTGGACATTCTTTTTCATATTGAGCTTTTGAAACTTCAACCCCGGAATTATTATAAAATTTTCCATCATGTTTTTGACAAGCATACAACGGATTTCCATCACCACTATTATTTTCTCCACCTGTAGCAGAATTATCTCCACCTGTAGTAGAATTATCTCCACCACTTGGATTATCATCAGTTGCCTCTACCCTTTTTATAGTAATAGTTGTACCTTCAACATCCCATTCTATTAGATCATTATTTGCAAATTGTCCTTTTTCCAAAGTTATAGTAGTTTCATCACCAAGTTTAAAACTATCATCAAGTTTAAAAGTTAATGTTCCAACTATTTGAGTACCACTCACCTCAGAATCCCCAGAAACCATTAGCCTTTTCGCTATATCAACATTCCACGTTTTTATATTTGCTACGCCAACAGGATCCTTCAGTTTAGTATCATCATATTTTACTGAAAATATACCTGCTGCCATTTTGGAATCAGTAGTAATTTCTATGTCTATAGAAACCTCATCCCCCGAAAACTTTTGATTTTTTAGCGCAATAGAATCGGCATTAACGATGTTTAATCCAAATAAACATAAAATTATTATAAAAATATTAAAAACAAATTTTTTCATTTTTTACCTTCTTTCTTCTTTTTCTTGTTTTTATCAGCTTCACCATTAGCATTTTTAAAAAATATAAAACTTCCAATAGCTCCTGCTAATACAATAACACTCCCTACAATATAAAACATGTTACTCCCATTGGCGTCTAATTTGACAGTTACATCACTAACATTAATCTCTTCTTCCAAATTAGCAACTACGATATTTTTCAATTTTATTTCAATATCAGAATATTTCTTAACCTTGAAATTTAATGTAACTACTTTTCCATTGTCAGGATAATCATCTCCATAGCGATCAGCCAACAACTTTTCCCCGTTAGTTACCGTAAAACCATTCGCTTCTTGATAATCAATCAATTCCAATTTTTCTTTATCATATTCTAAATCAGCTAGTATTGCTAGTAAATCAAAATCATCCGACTTATAATAAATTGCAACTGAAAGTTTATCTTTTTTATTAAACTTTATTGTTTGATTAGGATTAATATCTTCATCAAATCCAATTTTAATTTCCTTTGCTAACGACATCGTACTAAAAGAAAAAAATGCTAATAATAAAAATAAAAATTTCTTCATACACACTCTCCTATTCTTTATAACCATTTTAACCTATAAAAATAAATTAATCAATATTTTTTAAAAGTCTTTTACAAATGTCTACATTTTTAATTTACACTTTTTTATAAAAAAAATACTTCTTATCAAATAAATCCAAATATTTAAGTGATACCCCAAAAAATCAAACCAATAACTTTAGTAATTTTTGATACACAAAAGATTATTTCAGTATCACTTCAATTTTGTTTTTTACTGTTATATCGCCATTTTCCTGTTTTTAGTATACAATATCCCTTAATTCAAGTGTGGTTGCTCGTTTAACTAGTTTTTGACATCAAAAAAACTGACAACATGTCAGCTTATTTTATTGGTAATCCAACTAATAATTTTCTAGCTGCTATTAAATCAACCAAGCTTAGTTTTCCATCCTTGGTTAAATCTACTCTTGCTAATAATTCTGCACTTATCTGGGTTGGATTTACCATATATAATCGATATTGTATTAAATCTATTAATGTATATTTTCCATTACCATTCCAATCTCCTAAGACTACTTCATCTTCAGTTGGTGGTGTTTCTCCTCCGGTTATGTCTCCTCCAGCGATTCCTCCAGAACTACTTTCTTCTGTTATGTATCCATACAATGCTACATCGTCCACTTTTAACCAATATATATCAGTACAATCATGATGAACAAATATTATCTGTACTTCTTTTCCTATAAACTTTTCATCTAACTGGGATGTTTTTAAAACAAATTCATATGTACTTAATGTCTCTTCATGTAATTTTTGCGAGATGCTTTCATCTGCTAATTGTTCTTTAA
>JAFQES010000023.1 GCA_017398945.1 Bacilli bacterium
CATTAACTTCGCTTGTATATAAAGAAAAATATATGACTTTAGATCAATTAGAGCGTGTACCTTCAGAATCAATAAAACATTTTTATTCGGAGGAAAAAATGTATGAATTAAGATATTATTTTGAATCATACGAAGAAATGGTGATCTCACCAAAAGAAATAATGGAAGGCGTATCTTATACCGTTGCTCGTGTTGTTCATAATGGTTATTGTGCTGAACTACATTATTGTAGTGATACAGGTGCATCAGTAGAATATGGAACAAAAACATCTCATGATATGTGGGAAAATGAGGTAGAAGATGCCAGTTGGTTTAATAAAGATTTATCAGATGATTATATATTAAATAGATTAAATTGTTTATATGATGAAGAATTTTCTGATAAAAGAATAACAAATGAAAAAGCAGAAGAGATGAATTTAATTGATCACATTTTAGCAAAACACAAAGTAGATGATATTGTTTTATATTCAAACGACAATGGAGATTTAATTGCTTTTGATGATGTGAATTACTGGAAGGGAAAAGATTTTTATGATTTCATGTTCAAAGAATTATTTGTTTATAATCGTGAAGGAAAAGTAGAATTAATAGATGATTCTGATTATAAAAGACTAGAAGGATATAGAAAACAATATGAAGAAAAAACAAACGAAATAGAAAAGGAGATAGAATATGAATAAAATAAAAGCATTAAAAGAATTAGCAGAAGTATTTGGAAAATATGATTGTAATATTTATGATTTTTGTTATTATTTAGGATTAACAAATGTAAAAGAAGATATAAAAAATAAAGATTTAATAGTATTATTGGATAAATGTTCTGAGTTAAGTGGAGAATATACAGATCCAATTGAAGTAGGACAATCATTAGCAAATGCAGTATATGAAGATAAATCTATAACAATAAAACAATTAAAAAAAATGAGTGCTGAAAGGTTTAATGATTGGTATATGGATGGAAGAGAAGTAGGTAATGATTTAGAATTAGATGAAGAAAGGGAGATGGAATAATGGACGTTTTATTTGGATATAAATCAATGCCTGAATGGCACAAAAAGAATATAAAAAATTATTATATATTAGATGGAATTTATAAAGCAGAACCTAATATAAGCGAAGAGGATGCACGATACATTTTTAGTATTTGTCAACAAATTAAGAATGAAAAAGTGTGTCCTTTTTCTATTGCTTATTATTTGACAGAACATTATATGAAAGATGATATAGATGATGAAGAATTAAAAGTTGCAACTTCTGGAGAGATAATTTCTGCTGTTCTTCATAATGATTTAAACTTTTTACCATTCTTGAATTCTGATAAAGTAATGGAAAGATTTTAAAAAATAATACTAAACTGTCGGAGACTATTTGCAGGTCTTAGGAGTTTGTCCTAACAAGCTGATGGGTGTGTCAACACCATGCTTGATAGAAAAAATAAGACTATTGAATAACCTCAGTTATAAATTTGAATTTAGAAAGGAGCTAAGATGGAATTTAAGTCAATGGAGAAGTGGCGAGTTCAAAGAGATTTAAATTTAACTGAAGTACAATTAAAGGAAGTTATACGAAGAGCAGGAAGAAGGCATCCAATGGAAGATTGGGTGCATCTTCGTGTATCTCGTAATGGTGATGTAGTAGAATATTTAAAATTAGAATTTGTTTACTGGTTGAAAGAAGTTTATTTTAACAAAGAAAAATTTTATCTTGATCTTGAAATAGAATTTTTTGAAAAACAAATTAGAAGATTAGAATCAGAATTAAATATAACTCCTTATGAATTTAAATATGAAGACACATCATTAAAAGATTTACGTTCATACTTTAATAAAAGTAAAAATGCAATTGGTAGAGCAGTCAATGTAATGAAAAAGCAAACTAACAATTCATATAAGTATTTAAAAAATGGTAGAGTTATGATTAATAAAGAGGGAGTTAAATGGTTGGCTGAAAAATATTTTCGTAGAGCATACTTAAAAGATTTAGAATTATATAAACTTGAATTGCAAGAAAGAAAGATAAAGTTGGATGAATTCAACAGAAGAAAGATATAGCAAATTAAGAAGACAAAAAATTAATGTTATGCTTAACGAAGAAGAAAGAAGAATCATAACTGAAAAAGCTATTAAATATGGATTTGGTGATTGTTTAGCTGAATATATAAGAGCAGCATGTATATATGAAAATATATATATAGAAGACGTGGCTGGGAAACAAGAGTTATGTGAAATTATAAGTAAGTTTATAGAAACATTAAGAGAAATTTTAAAAGAACAAAAAAAGCTATTAAATAATTATATGATAGATAAAGAAGATATAGAAGTTATTAGTAATCAAAATATCATTATAATTAAAATGATAAGTAAGTTATCTAATTTGGTCATATCTATTTTATCAGTTAATACAGAAAAGAGAATTCAGCAAAGATTAGGTATGATTGAGAAGTATAAGATTGATGAAAATTTTTATAAAAAAATTATGAATAATAATTATCAACATTTTATAGTTAGACCTTCTAATTTAAATAGACCTAATCAAAAACCTGTATATATAGTTTATTTA
>JAFQES010000024.1 GCA_017398945.1 Bacilli bacterium
TAAATGGTTAAATAATGGAGCTATCCCAACTGATACAGTTAAGAATTTATTTTCTAAAGCTGGAATCAATGCTAAATTTGCTGAATCTAAAGTAAAAAAAGCAGCTAAAGCAGGTAAATAATTATGAGTTTGATAGAATTTACAGAGTATTTAGTAAAAAGTATAACAAAGAACCCGGATATGGTGAAAGTTTCATCGTTTGAAAGCGATGAAGATGTAACAATGTTAGAAATAATCGTTGATCCAGAAGATAAGGGCGCTGTTATTGGAAAAAATGGAAAATGCGCTAATGCTATTAGAACGTTAGTACAAGCTCAAGCGTATTTAAATGATAAGAAAAAAGTAAAAATTAATATCGATTCATTTTAACATGTCAAATGACATGTTTTTTTGTGTAAAGAAGTAATATTTGGAGTTGTTTATTTGTTAAAAAACTAATTTTTAAGTATAATTTTAATAGTGGTTTGATTTGACTATCGCAGAAAGAAATAGTATACTTTTATTTGGAATATATAAAAATGGAGGCTTAAATGAAAACAAGAATAATTAGTGCTATTGTTGCTTTAGCGATTGTTATACCATTATTAATTTTAGGTGGTAAATATTTTGCTTTAGGAGTAACAATAATTGGTTTAATAGGATACAGAGAATTATTGAATTTAAAATGTAATAAAAATAAAATGCCAATATTAGTTCAAATAATTGGAATGATATGTGTTATATTATTAATTTTGTCGCAAGGCGAAGCATATTCAATTTTGTTTGGATTAACTTATAAAGGCTTAGCGTTTACAGTTTTAACTTTATTAGTTCCGACAATTTTTTACAAGAAAGAGGATTATAATAGTAAAGATGCTTTGTATATGATTGGGATTACTGCGTTAATTGGACTTGTTTTTAATAGCTTTATATTAGTGAGAGCTTTTGGGCTATATAGATTTGTTTATTTAATATTAATTACAACACTAACTGATACATTTGCTTTTGTTGTAGGTAGTCTAATAGGTAAGCATAAATTATGTCCAGCAGCTAGTCCTAAAAAATCCTGGGAAGGAAGTATCGCTGGTAGTCTAATTGGAACATTTATTGCTAGTACATTTTATCATTATATGATCAGTCCAGTAAATCTTAAAGTTGTGTTAATTACATTGGTATTATCTATTTTAGGACAAATGGGGGATTTAGTATTTAGTCGTATTAAAAGGGATAATGAAATAAAAGATTATTCAAACATTATGCCAGGGCATGGCGGTATTCTAGATCGTTTAGATAGTTTAATATTTGTGGTTCTTGGTTTTTTACTAATATTTAGTAGTTTATAGGAGGAATATTTTATGTGGATTGTAACATTGTTATTATTTATTTTTATACTTGGAGTTATTGTTTTAGTGCATGAGTTTGGTCATTTTATTTGGGCGAAGATATTTAAGGTGCATATATATGAGTTTTCAATTGGAATGGGGCCTAAGCTTTTTTCTAAAAAAGGGAAAGATAAAATTGATTATAGTATAAGAGCTTTCCCGATTGGTGGTTTTGTGTCAATGGCCGGCGAAGTTTATGCTGATGATGATAAAGTAAAAAAAGAAGATTTGATGTGTAATAAACCTTGGTATGCCAGAACAATGATATTGCTTGCTGGAGTAATTAATAATTTTATTTTAGCTTTACTTTTGTTATTTGTATACGCCCTAATTTGGGGAGCTACACCAACAGAACCAATTGTTGGAGAAGTTTTAGACAATTATCCAGCTGCCCAAGCAGGGCTTATGGCTGGAGATGAAATTGTTAAAATAAATGGTCAAAAAGTTTCATCATGGGATGCAGCACAATTAGTTTTGGTTTATAAAAATGATAAAAGTTATACGGAATTTGAAGTATTACACAAAGACGGAACAACTGATATATTAAAAATTACACCTGCAACTGAGGCGGATGCTGAAACAGGAGAAGAAAGAAGTGTATTTGGTTTTTCTGTTGTTACTGATGTGAAAAAGGGATTTTTACCTAGTTTAAAATTTGCTTTTGCTAAATTTGGTAGTGTTTTTGATTCAATGAAATTAACAATAAAAGGATTATTTACCGGAAAGATTTCTTTAAATTCTTTATCTGGTCCAGTCGGAATTTATCAAGTAGTTGATCAAGGAGCTAAATTAGGTGTTTCTTATATTATTTATTTAATTGCGTTCTTATCTATCAATGTTGGATTTATAAATGTATTACCATTCCCAGCATTTGATGGTGGAAGAGTATTATTTATTATTATTGAAAAGATTAAGGGAAGTCCAATCAATGCTAAAATAGAAAATGCTTTCCATACAATTGGGTTCTTGTTATTAATGGCTTTAATGATTTATATTACTTATCGTGATATTTTAAATCTATTTATTAAATAATAAAAATGTGCTAAAATTAATTTGGCTGTCCTCATAGCTCAGTTGGATAGAGTGGGTGCCTCCGACGCACTAGGTCGGCAGTTCGAATCTGCCTGAGGACACCATATTTGATATTTAAAACACGCTTTAACTGAACTGCACCCCTTAGAGTAGACACCAATAAAAAAACAGTTCAATAAAAAGTGTTATAATACACTTCCGAAAGGAGGTGTATTTTTATGGCTAAAAAAGGACAAAAATATCAAAAATATACTCAACACGAAAAAGAAAAA
>JAFQES010000025.1 GCA_017398945.1 Bacilli bacterium
AAATTTAATGATGATGCAATTTTGCTTTCTTCTAAAAGTTTAACAGATGAATTATTGAATAATTTATAATTATATTTTTTATGTTGTTTAAGTTGTTAAATTTTTTTTATATTAAGTGTTTACTAGTGTAAACAAAATAAGAAAGAAAAGGAGAAATAATATGAAGAAAAAGAATTTGGCAGTTAGTATTAAGCAGTTATGTAAAAAAGTAGTTAGTTTATTTAATGTAGTTTTTTGTGGATTTATTTTAAGCATGAATAGTGTTTATGCACAAGGTAGCAATACAAGTAGTATAGATGGCTTTATCACGTTTGTTTGTGATTGGCTATTAAAGATTGGTGGAGTTGTTGCATTAATTGGTGCTGTTATGTTTGCTTTAGGATGGCAACGTGATGATGCTGAAGGTAAAAGTAGAGGTTTAATGACTATGATGGCAGGTTTCATGGTTATAGCTATTAGTCAGTCAAAAGGTTTATTTGGATTATAAGAGGAGGGCTAATAGATGGCAGGATTAATTGAAAAGATTTTTCAAATATCCTTTAAAATATTAGGTTTTAAAATTGACATTAGTGATTTTGTTGGAACAATTCGTAATTTATGTAATTGGAATTCAGTCACAAAAACCACTATATGGTCATTAGCATCTAATATCCATTCAATTATTGTACCAATAGGATTAAGTTTATTAACATTATTCTTTTTATTAGATGTGACTAAAAAAGTTATGGATTATGAAAGGTTTAGTTGGGAACGGATGGTATTTACTTTCATCCGTTTTCTCATCTTTAAAATGTTAATAGAAAATTCATTTGAATTGCTTTCATCTATAATGAGCATCTCAAATAACATTCTTACTCAAGTCACAGGTTCATTAGCATCTTCATCATCTATACCAGATCTTGCTGTTCAAATGGGAGATTTAGTTAGAAATGCAGGTAATATTGTTGAAAGAGGATTTATGGGGATTATTATATTAATTCTTTATATACCATTTATGGGTACTTTAATTGGAGTATTAGTTCAAGTTTTCTTGCGTATAGGAAAATTAATTTTAAGTTTTGCATTTTCTCCTATACCTATTGCAATAGGTACTTGGGAAGATGGACAAAGTGTTTGCAAAAGATTCATAATGTCTACTATTGCTCTTGGAATTGAAGCGTCAATGATAGTAGTAGCAACAGCAATATATTCACTTGCATTATCTACATTAACTGATGCAGGTTCAATTAGTTCTATGGTAGCGATAATGTTTTTAAATGGATTTTTAATGGCAATGATTTCTATGACTAGTACAATGGCAGAAAGGTGGGTAGGTGCATAATGGATAGGATAGAACCTAGAATACATGATGAAATAAAGGATTATAAAGAAAAATTTTATAACTTCACTTTAAGACAATGGTTATTTGGAATTCTTATTATTATAACTACTGTACCATTATATTTATTTTTAACACCAAAAATAGGTAGTGATCTTACTGGATGGATAGTTATTATAGTAGCTATACCAATTGGCTTTTTTGGATTCATACCTATTCAAGGATTAAACGCTGAACGTATAATATTTTACTGGAAACGTAATTATATTAACTTTGCAAAACCTATTTTATATAAAACAGAAGCAGAGTTATTAGAAGAAAAAAATAAGAAAAAGAAAACTAAAAAACCACATACAAAAGTGGATAAGAAGGAAATTAAAAATAATAAAAAACAAGAAAAATTAAGATTGAAGGAATTGAAGAAGGAACGTAGTAAACAAAGAGAACTGGCACGTGCTAAGAAGAAATTTGGTATTAATACGTTAGAGAATACTACCAGCAATTTTTCGTTAAGTCAGGAAGAAGCACAAGTGCTATTAAAACTCGCTAAACAAGTTGTTGGAAAGGATAATAGTGTGATAAATGAAAAAAGCAAAGAAGGTATTGAAAAAGAATCATACGAAGAAAAAGAAAAGTAATATTTTACCTACAACATTTATTCCTAAAACTAATCAAGAAATAATTTCTTATATGTTTAAGGAAGTAGATGAAAGAACAGGCATATTTAGAATTGATGATGATACCTATTCTATTTGTATTGAATATTCTGATGTATCATTTGCTAAAGCTAATGATGAGGAAGCCGAAAATATTTTCTTTAAATGGTTAGAGTATTTACATTCTTTTAGAGAAGATACTCATATACAGGTTATCAATGCAGGTACTCCTATTAAAACAGAAAAATATAAAGAAAGATTTATCTTTGAAAAAGAACATTTGAAGGATGAACGGCAAATTCAAATTGCTGATGAATTAAATACTCTTATAACTAATTCACTTGGTACAAATGAAGACACATTACAAACAAAAAGATTTATAGTAATATCTTTAAAAGCAAAAAACTTTATAGAAGCAAACGCATTATTTTTAAATATCTTTTTAAAAACTGAACAGAAGTTTAAGGAATTAAAATCAAAAGTTAATTTAATACCAGTTAAAGAAAGATTAAAATTTATATATAATTTTTTTAATATACAATCAGTAGAAGATAAAAATATTGATAATATAATAGAGTGTGCTAAAGAAAATAATTTAACTATATTTGATGTAATTGCTCCTCAAAAAATTATGATGCGTGAATCTGATCTTATTGAAATAGATGATAAGAAATTTCTTAGAGTTTTGTATGTATCTAAACTACCTAAAAGTTTAACTCCTAGATTTTATAACAGGATTACTACAATGGAAGACATTAATATAATTACCACATTAAATATTAATCCTACTAATTCTGCTAAGATGATTAAAGTTGTGGATAAAAGTTTATCAGCAATGGAAACTGAACGTCTTGAAAAGATAAAAAGAGCTGGGAAAAGTAATTTGGATTATGAATATGTTAAGGATAAAAAATTGGAAACCAAAATATCTAATGCAGAACAATTACAATATGATTTACAAAAGAATAATCAAAAGATATTTCAAAACAATTTTTTAGTATGTATAACTGCTAATAGCTTTGAAGAGTTAGAAGACCAAACAGTTAGAGTTCAGGAAGTTGCAGCAGAAATGTTAATAGAAATGAAACCAGTATTATGGCAACAATTAGAGGGGGTGCAAAATATTCTTCCTTTAGGTCATAATAGTTTGCAGTTTCAAAGAACTTTAACTAGTGAAGCAACAGCAGTAAATGTACCGTTTAATAGTAAAGATTTTAATCATGATAAATCACTATTTTATGGAGTTAATCTTGTTAGTAAAAATGCTATATTTTGTGATAGAAAAAAACTAATTAATGGTAATGGATGCGTATTAGCGACATCTGGTGCTGGTAAATCGTTTAATGTTAAAACTATTATAGAACAAATATTAATACGTTATCCAGAAGATGATATTTGCAT
>JAFQES010000026.1 GCA_017398945.1 Bacilli bacterium
AAGATTTTTATGGATTATGAACTGGATATTGATACTCCAGAAGATTTAGAAAATTTTATGGAATCAATCATAATCTCAAATATGGAATATGATTTTCATATATATCCAGATGTAAATAAATTATTTAATAAACCAAACGAAATTACTAAAGAAATATCTAATGAAGAAATGGATATAGAAAAGTAATTTTTTTATATTAAGTGTTTACTAGTGTAAACAAAGCGAGAAAGAAAAGGAGAAAAAATGAAAAATAATTATTTATTATTAGCAGATATTTTAAAAGCAAAGAGAACGATCTTTGGAGATAGTTTGAGAAGAATAGCAGGTGAAGTTGGAATTAGTCATACTGAATTAGCACGTATAGAAAACGGCAATAGAGAAAATTTTAGTTTATTAACATTAGTTAAATTGTGCGAAGTTTTAAATATAGATGTCATTAAATTATTAATGATAACAGGATATGTTCCGTTTGATGACGAATATTTTACTCCAGACGCATTAAATACAATTTATGATTTTATAAATGTATTAGAACCAGATGAGGAAGAATTTGATGATGATTTTGATGAAGAGTTTGATGATGAAGAATGTGTTGTCGGATGTGAATGTTGTGAAACAAAATCAACTGATGAACCTCGTGTAGTATTTCGTATTCATAAAAATATAATGTAAAGAAAGGAAAGTATATATGGACACATTAATTATTAGTCAAGAAAATAATATTCTTCATATTTTTAATAGAGGTTATACTGTGGATTATACTTTTTACAATTCAAAAGGTCATAGCTTAGATGGAGGAATATTAGAAAGTAGTAAGGAAAAATTTAATACACAAGAAGTAAAAAATGAAATAATAAACATGTTTAAAGATTCAATTAATTTTACAGAACCATACATGTTTTTAGAAGGTGAAAAAGCAGAAGGTTTATTAGAATTAATAGAAATGGAAGATTATAAAAATGCTCAGTTAAAGGTTAATAATTATTTATCTTCTATAAAAAATAGTTCATATATTGAAATGGATAGGTGATGCTGAACACAAAAATATTAAAAGAAATAACAAATTTTTGTAGAGAATGTAGTTCTCACACTTGTTGTCCTGAAGAAGATTGTGTTTTATTTAGGATAGAAAAATTAGTAGTAAATAATAAAAATAAGAAAAAGAAAAGGAGAAAAAAATGAGAAATATATATGATGATTTTATTCAACAAAAACCAAAAGAAATGTCAAAAACAATGTCAGATATGGCATTTAAGTATATTAATCCAGATACTCAACAACCAACTAGAATACCAGCAGCACACTTTGAAAAAGAGTTAGGTCAAGAAGTAGAAAGAGCAATAACTCAATCAGTTAATAGACAATTTCTTTCAATTATGTATAGTCAATTAAATTCATTAAAAAAGGATAATGAAAAATTATTTTATGAAGCATTAATCTGTATTGATAATAATTTAAATCCAAAAGATTTAAGAATACCAGAACAAATAGCAATTAACTATACTTATGATTATATTCAAGAAAAACAAAGAACAGAGAAAAAAGAATTCCGTTTCTTTAATCAAGATATATCTAATGAATATCACAGAGCAATAACCGATCCTAATATTCAAGCTGAAGCTATGGAAATTTCTAACTTTTTAGAAAACCAAGAAACAAGAGAATTAAATCGTATTAAAGAAGATACAATAAATAATCAACCACAACAATCTCAACAACCAGAATCTTATTCTTACGAGCAAGAAGAAGATATGGATCTGGAATATGATTATTAGGGGTGAATTATGAATAAATATGATATTGAAATTGAAGAAGTTTTAAGAAGAGTTATTACAGGAGTAGAAGCAAAAGATATAAATGAAGCTATTAATAAAGTTGAAGAAAGATATGATAACGAAGAAATAGTTTTAGATAGTTCTGATTTTGTAGAAAACTCTTTTAATAATTTATATAGTAAAAATTTAGATAAGGATATAGAAATTTCTATAAAATATGATGCACAAGATGGTATCTTATCTATCAATTCTCAAGGTTATAAGGAAGGTAAATATGTGTGTGATTCGGCTCGTGATATAACTAGATGTGTTGAAGTATATGTTGGTGATTATATAGAAGAGTATGAAATAACTTCTGATGTTGCAAATAGAGAATATGAAGAAGAATTAGAAAGGGAATGATATGAAAAATAATTTTGTTGAGTTTATAAAAGATAATGATAGTAATGATCAAAGTTTTGAAACAAAATATAGAAATATAAAAGTTCATAAAGAAAAATATAATGATAGATTCATTATTTTATATTCTAAACAAGAATTAAAAGGTTTAAGACAAGATGATTATGAAATAGTTGGATATTATGATATTATAGAGAATGTTTTATATAATAGCAGTTATCAAATAAGTGATATTGTTCCTAATGATAATTCTATACTGCAAAATAATTTTGAAAATGTTATTACAAATTTATGCAAAGAAATTGATGAATATATTTCAGATTTTGTTATTAAAAATGCTGAAGAATATAGAGAATTAGGTCAAGAAAAATATAAAGAACTAGATAGTTGGAGAAAAGCTGGAGCAACTAAAGAAATTGAAAGTAATTTTATTGAAGATATTGTTCCTATTGTAAAAATGGCAAGTGCAGGTAGTGCATATAAAATTAGATATAGTGAAGAATATAATAATAAAAATATAATAATAGATTATTTAGATAATCCTAAAAAATTAGTTGAAGACTATGCAGTTAAATTTATAAATGAAAACAAAGAAGAATTAGGAAAAGATTTATTAGTATATGAATATCAACTTGAGTATTTAGATAAAATCAAAGAAAACAAGGATAATGAATTTGATTATATTTATACTAATAAAAAAATACTAGAGAGCATCAAAGACTTAGATGCAAAAAATATAACTATAACTATTAATTATAATAACAATGAAATAACATTTAAATATGATTTTAATAGATTATTATCTGAATTAAAAAATGCAGATTATAAAGGTTATGAATATAGTTCTAGTTATGAAAAAGTAAGAGATTTCTTAAAAGAAAATAATATAAAAGATGAAAGAGGTTATCAAGAAGATGATTTCAAATTTGCTAATATTACATCCATTACTTATGGCAAAAAAGTAATATATCAAAATGAAATATCAAAAGAAGATAAAGAATTAGATAATGATGATTTTGATTTAGAAAGATAATTTTTTATATTAAGCGTTTACTAGTGTAAACAAGAATAGAAAGGAAAATATATGAATAATAAAACATTAGAGAAAAAAATAGAGAGATTAGAACAACTAAAAAGTAAAGAGTTAGAAAAAATTTCTGCAATTAACCAAGTGGTTTCTGATTATGATAAACAATTAAAAGTTTTATATGATTTCAGAAAAGAACAAGAAAAAATTTATCAAAGACAACAAGAATTAGATTTAAAAATTAAGGAGCAACAATAATAATGAGCAGTTATTTTAAAGCTCGTGATGAATTAGTAAAAATGTATATTAAAAGTTTGGAAGAAGGCAGAATTCCCTGGGAAAAGATGTGGCAAACAAATATCCCTGAGAATGGTATTACAGGAAAAAAATATAAGGGTGTTAATAATTTGATTTTATCTTATGTAGCAATTCAAAGAGGATATAAAGATAATAGATGGTGTACTTATATGCAAGTTTCAAAGAATAAATGGAAATTGAAAGATGCTAAAGGACAAGGTGTTTCTATTGAATATGTAGGAATGAAAAATAAAAAAGATAATAAACTTTATACCTTTGAAGAATACAGAAAAATTATTAATGAATTCCCAGAAAAAGAACCTGAGTTTTCAATGAGAAGGTATAACTACACAGTATTTAATGCTGACCTTATAGAAGGTATTGAAAAGAATAATGATGTTAATAAAGACAAAATAATTAGTAATGAT
Source organism: Bacilli bacterium (assembly GCA_017398945.1). GTDB lineage: Bacteria > Bacillota_I > Bacilli_A > RF39 > UBA660 > RGIG1752. Next base: position 3,927 of record JAFQES010000026.1, read on the forward strand.
TACATTAGTAATATCATAAACAATATTGATGTTAAATATCAAGAAAAAGGTCAAGAAGCATATTATGATGTTATAGGTGATGAAGTAGTTATACCACCTTCTAATACTTTTAAAAATACGTATGCTTACTATTCAACACAATTACATGAAATAGCTCATGCAACAGGTCATAATACTAGATTAAATAGAGATATGTCTGGTGAATACAGAACTGAATCGTATGCTAAGGAAGAACTAAGAGCAGAAATTAGTTCTTCTTTTCTTATGCAAAAATTAGGTTTAGAATATGATGAAAGGCATCTGACTAATCATAAAGCGTATGTAAGAGGTTGGTTAGAAATTATCAAAGATAAACCTCAAGAATTATTTGCAGCAATATCAGATGCTAATAAAATAGTTTCATATTTAGAAGATAAAAGTTTATCTAAAGAAAAAGATTTTTCTAAAGAAATAGAGGAAATGGAGATGGAGTATGCGTAGTATTCATAGTAGGCATTATGTCTATACACATTGGTTAAGGATTGATAGTAATGGTGATGAAGTAAAACAATGGGAACAATTAAAAGAATATTGGAATAAATACGATTGTTCAATGACTGTATATTATTATGATTATAATCCATTAACCGAAAAAGCAATTAAGTTGGATTGTAATCAATCATACGAAGATTTAGATCTTGATGTTAATTCTATGTCTTCTGGTAGTTTAAAAAGAGTAAAATCTAAACCTACAAATATAACTGTTTATAATAAAGGAATAGATTACTTTTTTGTACGAAAACTTGGTCCAGAAGTATTAGAAACTTTAAGAAAACCTAAATCTACTATTAATGTTCCTGAAGAACAATTAATAGAAGTTGATTTTTTAAATGAGTTTTCTGATATGGAAAATATAGAACAATTTAACAAAATAATGAAAGATGAAAATTGGAAAATTGTAAAAATAGATAGTGATAGAAAGTACCATTATCAATTATATTTTGGCAAGGGTAAACAAGTTTATAATAGACAAGAATATGCTTTTGCTGACTTCACATTTAAAAGTAGATTCAAGGATAGATTACAAAGATTCATTAATAATTTAATTAAACAAAAAGAGTTAAATATTAGTAATTTTGTTGGAAGAAAAATAAATATGTTTGAATCGGAATATCAATTTTCATCTGATAAAAATATAAATATAGATATTAAATGTATAGGTTTAGTTTTAGGAATAAATAATAATTGTTTTGATATATATGATTCTCAAAGACCTTTAGGAAGTCAGTTTTATTCATTAGATTTATTAGAATTTGAAAAAAGAATGAATGAAGGTATATATAAACCAAATTATAATTTGTTAGCATCTCATGAACAACTAGAATTGAGAAAGTATGAGTTTAAAAAGACCAAACGATTTACAGAACTTTGTGGTGATTGGGATTATAGAAATATTGATATGAGTAATGTACATTTAGAATCACTAAAGATTCAAAAAGATAAATTAATACTTACTTGTGAAAAATATTCAAGTCAAATAGATGGCTATGTTTCTTGTCCAGCTTGTGAAGTAGAGTCAAAAGAATTAGTTTATGAATTTAGGTTGCTGGATTTAGAAAATAGAGAACATGTTTTAAATTTTATGAGTAAATTAGAAAATTATATTGATTATAAAAAAGTTGAAAAAGAACTTAATAATAAAGAAAAAGAATTAATAAAAAATAAAGAATCTTTAGAAGAAATGGAGATAGAATATGAATAATAATATAGATGTGTATAAGAATTTAGCAGATAATATTGAAGAAATGGAAGATTTTAGGATTTATGATTTCATATATTATTTAGGAATAAATAGCGTTGATAAAGATATATCAAAAGAAGATATAACAAGATTAATAAATGTATGTAAAGAAAGTTCAGATAATTTTATTGATACCTTTAAGTTAGCAAGAACATTAACTTCGCTTGTATATAAAGAAAAATATATGACTTTAGATCAATTAGAGCGTGTACCTTCAGAATCAATAAAACATTTTTATTCGGAGGAAAAAATGTATGAATTAAGATATTATTTTGAATCATACGAAGAAATGG
>JAFQES010000027.1 GCA_017398945.1 Bacilli bacterium
AAAGATTTTCCTTCTTCTACATGTTCTTTGCACATTTGAAGTTTTTCTTCTAAAGTTTTTTTCATTAAAAAAATGACTCCTTTCAAGCTAGAAAATATATTTTATTATATAATCTTTTTCCAACTTTTCGAAGCCATTTCACATCCAAATGGCAGGGGCGGAGAGAATCGAACTCCCAACAGTGGTTTTGGAGACCATTATTATACCATTTAACTACGCCCCTAAACAATTTGTAAGAATATTGTAACATAAAACATTACAAAAAACTAGCTTTTTTCATAAAATAATGTAGGTGATAAAATATGATAGTTAATTATACAACTTCAGAATTAGATCAATTAGCAAGAATAATGCGTGCAGAAGCTCTAGCTGAAGGTGATTTAGGAATGCTTATGGTTGGAAATGTTGTCGTAAATAGAGTTTTAGCAGATTGCTTAACCTTTAAAAACATTAGAAGTGTCTATGACGCCATTTATCAACCAAATCAGTTTGTTGGAACCTCCAGTTCGCTATATCAAGCAAAAGCAACAACTGCTGAAAAAAACTTGGCCCAGCGTGTATTAAAAGGAGAATACTACCACCCTGCCACAAATGCATTATGGTTTTATGCTCCTTCTAAAAACACTAATTGCAAACAAGTTTGGTATGAACAAGATTTAGCTGGTAAATATAAAAACCATTGTTTTTATAATCCTGACCCTGGCATTTGCAAACAACTTCACTAAAAACCTGTTAAGGGTTTTCTTTTTTTAATGACCTACTTAAATCTTGGTTATTTGTATAACAGTACTTTGGCAAAAAAGCCTCTGAATTAAAAAACATATCAAATTTATCCAACGTCATTTTTAAAGTTCTTTTTCTATTTTTATAAATATCAGCCAACTCAATTATAATTTCTCCGCTTTTAACAGAAAAGTTTACATTAACATTTCCGTGAGCAAGAGCATTTCTAATGCTATCTAAAACCACAAATTTAATAGCAGAATCATAATCTAATCCCTTTTTATTAATAACTTTCTTAATAGATTCTCTTAAATCAATTAGCGTCATATCTTCATTATCTATTAAAGTATTAAAATAAATATTATCATCAAATTCCAAATTAATTTTTTCATAATCTATATCACTAAAAGTTTTATTTTGTACTCTATAAATAACCAAATATGCTTTTAAAATGGAAAGTGATGCCATCATTCCTAAATTATAAGATTTATCGTAAACAAAATCTTCCACATTTGGTATAAAATTTTTATCACCAATTTTTAATATTAATTTAAATAAATGAACTAGATTAGAACTAATTTGTCTTTTATTTTCATATACTATTTCTAGATAATATCTTATAATCTTTGATTGTTGAAAAAAATCCAAATTATAAAAATCGAAGCCATATCTTCTCTCAATATCCAGCACAATTATATGAATAATTTCGTTTGAAAGCTTAAAAAAATTAACCCCTTCAAGCTTTACACCATCGTCCGTTTTCTTAGTAAAAACCTCTTTCAAATAACTATAAATATTGGAGTTTTCAAGGCAATTATTTATTAAGCTCGTGCCAAAGAAATTATTTCCATCGTAATTATTTACCTTAGAATTAACATCCCACACAAGAAATCTTCTCATAAAATTTATTAGTTTATCTTGATTATCCATAGGCACAAATTCTTCAATATTTGAAATTGTTTCTACCATATAAATATAAGTTTTTTCTGACAACCCCATTGAAGGAACATTGCTAAAATATGACAATATAAATTGATAAAAATTAAAATTCAAAATAATTGCTTCATAATTGGATTTAATTTTTAAATGAGTCAACGCAACTAAGTTTGAGCCATTATCATCTAACGTAAAATCGCTATGTAACAAACTATTTCTCACTTGACGAAAAATAGTTTTATCATTATTATTTTCATCAAAATTTTTTATAATGCTTAACCAAGAGTCAAACATACTTGGTTGTCTATTCATACTTTTAAAATAATTAACAGCTTTTCGGTCTGCATTAGACATAAGAACTTTTGATAAATCAGCAACAACAGATTCATTATATGAATCAACAATACCTGCCTTATCAATACTTTCTTTATTAATACCTAAAATTGCTACCAGAATCATTAATAACAAAGCATTTTTTTGTTCAAATAATCTTTTCTCTGCAATAGAACTATCAACTTTTTGATTTTCCCAAAATAGTTCCGTCCCTTTAGTATCAACGCCACTTTTATAAACTACCAATAATTCTTCTAATAAATTAAATGCTCTTCTATAAAATTTTTCTTCTGCAGTCATGATTATCCCCTAATTTCATATTTAATTATGTTATCTTAAATTTTATACTTTTGTCAACAAAAAAACCCATAAGGGTTATTTTTTAGGAACTAATAGTTTTTGTCCAATACTTAGTACACTTGTTGATAAGTTATTAGTATTTATAAGATTACTAACAGTTGTACCATAAATTCTAGCTATATTATATAAAGTATCGCCACTTTTTACTGTATATGTTTCTAAATCAGATTCTTTACCGGTTGGGATTTTTAATACTTGACCTATTGATAATAAATTAGATGTAAGTCCATTAGCTTGCTTTAATTCGTTTACTGAAACACCATACAACTTACTAATAGCATATAAGTTATCGCCGTTTTTTACGATATATTGGTTTGTAGAATCATCTTGTTGCGGACTTTTAGAAATATACAACACCTGACCTATTGATAAATTATTGGATGTTAGATTATTAAGTTTTTTCAAGTTATCAACAGTAGTATTATAATTAGCTGCTATTTTATATAAAGTGTCGCCACTTTTTACTGTATAGGTTATATCTTCTCCTTCGGTAACATTTGTTTCTCCAGTTGGTAAATATAGAACTTGACCTATAGATAAGGAATTGGAAGTTAAATTATTTAATTCTTTTAATTCATTTACAGAAGTATTATACTTTTTAGCAAGATTCCATAAAGTATCGCCACTTTTAACTACATGCACTTTAGCATCAGTACTTGGAACATAACTAACACCTAAGTATTGGGCAACGGCACTAACTACTGCCTCAGCATATTTTCGCCAATTATTTTTTAAATCTTCTGCATCAGAAGCATTATCTGCAAATCCATACTCAACTATGATACTCTCATTATTTGCTGTATCTCTTAAAATAAAGTAATAATCTTGAGCAGGATCACTTGGTAATCTTCTCTGATAATACTTACGGACAGTCTGGCCAGCTTTTTCTAACTCAGAAGCTATCATTCTTGATAAAGTACTATTATTACGTAATGCATAGATTACTTCCGCACCTTCGCCGCCTGGTGATAGTCATTGTGTGGTTAATTTATGGAACTACAGTGTAAGTTATAGTTATTAAACCATCATAATCTTTATACAAATGATATTCTGCATCTGACTTATAATATAATGTTTTATGAATTTTACCATATTGTTTATCTTCAATTTTTATTTTAAAATGATTACTACTTGTCCATTCACCTTTTGACACACAATAACCATCTGATAATTTATATAATAATTTTTGAGTATTTGGAGCAATTATATAAACAGAAATTTCTATCTCATCTCCATATCTAAATAGTTCTTTTAAATGTGCTGATTTATTTTTATAAATTTTACCATTTATATTAATAGAATCATATTCAGGAAAATAAGTGGACTTTTTTTCTATATCGCCTCTAAATTTCATAATTCCATTTTTTATATCACCAATATATCCAACTAATAGGTGTTTCTGGTAATCTAATAAATCTCTATTATGTGCATTCGGATTTCTAAAACTTTCTAATTGTGATAATTGATGTTCAATTATTTTTTTCTCACCAAAACAATTTTTAAATATATCCCAATTCTTTATTATAATTGTTTTTAAATCATAAAAATCAGAATAATAAATTTTTCTATTTTCAATTGATTGTCCTTTTAATCTTTTTCCTTCCTCTAACATTCTGTTATTCCAAACTTCTAATCGTTCTTCCGTTACTCCTAAATGTTTTTCCCAATCATTACCATATTGATTTTTTAATATATACATAATATTATTTCGTAAAAAATTTTCTATATCTCTCAATGATTTATCAACATCTATTTTTTCTTCAACCATAGCTTCCTCCTAATACATGTTTTCTAGTACAATATTTACTTTGACGTTTCTATTTGTTTTTTATCTTTATATTCATAATTTAATCTATTTTGTTTAGTTACAATAGACTCCCCTAGATTTCTTTCTATATCTTCTCTTGCAACTTTTGCTGCATGTCCACCCATTTTAGCAACTTCTTTATTTTGTTCTAAACCTTGTGGTCTATGTTTTTCAGCAAGTCTTTTTGTAGTTTCTTCTGACAAATCAGTTAATATTATTTCAATGTTATCCATATTATCTCTTAATGACTCTTTACGAAGACCTTTATATTGTTTATATTCTTTAGCTGTCATACCAGACCATTCTTTATAGATTTCATTAGTTAGTATAGCATATTCTTTACCTTCAGTTATACCATTTTCTTGCCAAATATCAGTTAATTCTTTTCTATCTTGAATACCTTTTAACCTTTTAGCAATCCATTTTTCATCATAACCTTTAGCACGATATATATCTATTGCCCTTTGAGCAGCAAGTGATGGGTCAAATACCTCGTCTATTCTTTCACTTCCTAATTTAGCTAACCATTGCTTTATTGGTTCTGCATTTTTACTAGGGATAGACTCAATTATTCTAAACATTCCTTCAATATCAACAACATCTGTTAATCTATATTTACCATCCCCTGCTTTTAATTTCAACTGGTGACAATTTGTCACCGTTTCATTACCTTCTTCTTTTAATCGTTGTTTTAATTTATTCCAATATTTTCTACCATCTTTACTTTCTGATATTACTCCAACTATATCAACAACACTAATATAATATTTTTCTTCTTCTTTGTCCCACACAGTTCTTATTGTTTCATTATTAAAAATTTTATTAATTAAATGCATTTTATCCTGATTCATTTATAACCTCCTACATCATTTCAAATTCAGATAATTCTATTATATCTTCAAGATTTCCTACTCTTCTAAGATAATCTAAACCACCATCAACAGCTATACTTTTACAAGAACACCATTTAAAATCATGAACATGTTTTGACTCAATAATATCTTTACATTTTTTGCATTGTATTTTATTTACTAATATCTTTTTATCAGATAAATCCTTTGTTTTTTCACTACTCATACATCATACCTACATAATCCATTACAACTTCTTTAATACCTAATTTTTCTGCATACAAAGATAGTTTAACAAGATCTTTATCCTTTCTTTTTATATATTCTTTAACACTATGTTTAATAAGTTCTAAATCCATTCTATTTTTAGATCTAATGATATCACATATACATCTTTCTATATCATATACTTTTACTTTATTACCCATAGGTGTTTCTATTTCAGTAAGACCCAGTTCATAAATATCATTATCAACATAAAAGACATTATGCTTTCTTAAATGAACACTATTATAACTTCTTTTTACCGTTATATCATATACATTATTTGGAGCTTTTATAGATAAACCATGAAAATATAAAGCTGTCATATGAGAATAGATTACATTCGGCATACTTAACCCAAAAACATAATAATTATCTTCAATTTTATTTGTATCAATATAAATACCGGATGCTACTTTTTCTATAATCCCTTTTCCCTGCATAATCGAAAGATACATTCTATGTATATCAAACATATCAAGTTCTTTTGAAGTAATATATCCATTATTGTTTTTCATAAGTTCTTCAATAATTTCAATATTACTTTTATCTTGAAACTCTTTTATAGTTAATTTTTCCATATCATACCTCTTTTGACTTTTCTACTGAAATTATACCATAATCAGTAATTTTGTCAAGTGATTTAGTAGCATTTATTTATTCTCGACAGCTTGTCGGGATTTTTAACTTCGTGCCAACTTAGCACGAAGTAATATTAATATAAGTGTTGCAACTTCTGACCAAGTTGAACACAAGTTAAAACCTAACTTGTGGCCACGTCGTCCACAAGTAAATTTAACCTTGTAGCAATTTGCGACGAAGTTATAACTTCCGACCATGCTGGTCGGAGGTTGACTTCGTATCTAATCGGTATGAAGTTAATTAGCTTCTGCACAAAGTGTGCTGAAGTACTTTTATTTTTAACTTCTACACAGAGTGTGTCGAAGTTAAACTTCCCGACAGACTGTCGCGAAGTTAAATTTGTGATATATACAAGTTTTAATTTTATGTACTATTCTGTGCATATTGCACAGAATTTTTAAATCATGAATCTATAGAAAATTTCAATATTCTTATCTTTATCAATTTCAATTTTATCAATTAATGTTTGTAAAAGTTCTCTAGTAGGTTTCTTTATATCAATTAATTTTCTTATTTTCTTTTCGTATTCTTCTAATTCTTTGGTTTTAATATTTTCTTTTTTAGTATTTTTATACTTTTCTAAATCCAACTGAGCTTTATTTAAAAGCCTTTCCGTTTCCTGAGATAATCTTTTATAAGTAACATCTGATATATTACCTCTAAATTTATCTTCATATAACATATCTATTTTTGATATATATTCTTTTATCTTATTTTCTAAATATCTTATCTTTTCTTTATTATCTTCCTTTTTACTATTTTTATCTGCTATTTCTTTTGATAATAACTTAGAATCAATCTGCTTAATATAATTTTTACAAGTTGTTCTTACTACTTCAAGTAATGCCTCTTCTAATTTATCATAAGGCATAAAATGTGGTTCACATAATCTTCTTCTTGGATCTCTTGCATATTTATTACAATTAATAGTCCAATAATCGTGATTCTTTCGGTAAGTAATAGTTAATGCATTTCCACATTCTTTACAAAATAGCAAATTTTCAAATAATCTTTTTTCTCTATTACTAACACTTACATTAGTTCTTTTAACATTACCTTGTATTCTTTCAAAAGTTAATTTATCAACTAATGGTTCATGTGTTCCAGGAACTATGTCCCAATTACTTTTTGGAAGAGCTTTTTTCTTTTTAGATTTATAATTTACTTTAGTCTGAGTACTTTGAACCATATCACCTGTATACATTCTATTTTTTAGTATCTTCTTAACTGATGATATAGTCCATTGTTCGTTATATCTCATTTTAGAATTAGGATTTTTTCGTTTTAAACTACTTGGTGTTTTAATTTTATTATCATTTAAATATGAAGTTATATCAGATAATCCAACACCATTAGCAGCCATTTCAAATATTTTTTTAACTACTGGCGCATATTCTGGGTCTGGTATTAAATGTCCTTTTTCTTCTGGGTCTTTCATATATCCATAACTTGGATTACTTCCAATAAACTTTCCTTTCTTTCTTTTATCATTTAAAACACTTCTAATTTTAATAGAGTTTTGCCTACTATAATAATCATTACAAGCAATTATAAATGTTGATGAATCATTACTTGCTTGATTAATTGCACTATCATAGTTTTCTTGTAATGATATAAATCTTATATTATTTTCTGGAAAAAAGTTTTCAATATAATATCCTGTCATAACATGATCTCTACCTAATCTTGATAAATCTTTTACTATAACTAAATTTACCATTTTATTTTTTATATCTTCAATCATTTTAGTAAATCCAGGTCTTTCAAAATTAGTACCAGAATATCCATCATCAACATATTCTCCAACAAATATAAATCCTTTTTCTTTTACAAAGTTCATTAATAAATTTCTTTGATTAGTAATACTTTCACTTTCCGATTCATAAGATTTTCCTTCATCTGCTTCAGATAATCTTATATATATGACCGCTCTATAAATATTATTTGGCATTTGCATTAAACCGTTATACATTTACTACTCCTTTCTTTTTTGTATAACAATCAAAGCCATTTAAAGTATAATACTTTATTTTCATAATTACGAATGTGCTAATTTTTAATTAGTACACTTTTTATATATTTATTTAACAAATCCACCAAATTAAGAGCATTATCATCTTTTCTAAAAGTTTCCGTAATTTTAAACATAAGCCACCTCATAAAATTTTATGAGTGTCTTTTTCATTTTATTTCTTATTCCTCCTCGTATATATCACTTAATAATTTTTTTAATTCTTCTTGTTCTTCAATAGTTGCTTCATTTTTAGGTATTAACTTACCATGCCAGTATTCATTACCATCTTCATCTTTATAATAAATACTATCTTCTTTTTTATTTAATTTATTATTATATTGTTTAAAGTTTAGTTTATAGCCTGTATTAAAATTATCTTTAATACTTTTTAATTTTAAATTTAAGACTTCTGATAATTTAATTATACGCTTAGAATTATTTGTACTCGTATTATCGTATTCAGTCTTAATATAACCAAAGGTGGCTAAATTACTTATACTTTTTGATATAGTTACCTGTGTTACATTATAAATATCACAAAAATATCTATTAGTAGCCCAACAATAACCATTTTTCTTACAAAGACTTATTATATGAATTAATAATAATCTTTCTAAAAATGTTAATCTATCATCTCTTAGTATGGATTTTAAAATAAATACATTTATGAATTCTTCTTTATCCATAATAATCAATATATAAGATATATCTTGAGATAATAAAAGTGCACTTTTAAATATTATTTTCCCTAGGTGCTTTCATCTTATAACAAATTAAAATAAAAAGAAATTGTACAAAACATACAAAAGGAGTACATTTCTGTACTCCCATAATTTCATAATTTATTCAGCCTATTAATTATATCTTCTTTCTCTCGTTCTAATATCACTTCGGATATATCAATAGCAGGTTGAAAAATATTCATATTTCCCTCAAAATGATTGAATTCATTAAGCAATGTCTTTTTTGAAAAAAAGAATATTCTATTTTTATTATTTTCTATTGTATTTTCCTTAAAACATTGATAAATAATACTCGAAAGTTGATCATACTTAGTAGTATTAATATTATATTTATTGACTAATACTTTTTCAGTTATCAATCTTAAATACAAGTATACTAAATTATTACATAACACTTTATTCAAAAGAGGATAACTATTCTTATCTATAATTTCATCAAGATTATTAATATCAATACTTAAAATATCATTAACGCTTATTATATATGGATTAGATAGTTGATTTTTAAATAAATCATTGTAAATTTGACCTAAATCAATTCGAACATTTTCATATCCATGCATTAATTTCGTTAATTTATCTTTAACTTCATTTTCTCCTATATACTTAACATATCCTCTCATAAATGGGATTAAAGAATATATATACAATTTTTCATCTTTTATAAATGATAAAATTGTATTTGAACGAATAAACGCTAAAAGATCTGGAATTGAAATTAATATCTTCTTTTCATTTTCATTAATCAAAATAAATCCATTTTTTTGACCTTCAAAGTTATTAAATAAATATATGTTAAATTCCCTATTAGTTTGAAAGCCAACTAATTTTATTAGATCCATATTATGTGTTAGCAATAATACTTTCTTATTATCAAGAAATTTAATTATTGCATATACAAGCTTATTTTTAAAAATGGAATCAAAACTAGAAATAGGGTCGTCTATTACAATTATTTCATTATCTACATTTTTAGCTTTTAACAACTCAAAAGTTAATGAAATAAAATTCTGTTCACCTGAACTTAGTTTTAGGTTTTCTCTTTCTACTCCTATTATATCTTCAGAATCGAGTGTAATAACTATTTTATTATTCGCTCTCTGTAGTTTAATTGTCTTATTAATGTTTTTTTCTATAAATTCTTCTATAAACATTAAATCTTCATCTGTGATATTTAAGTCTCTAGATAACATTTCTTTATATTCAAGATATTTTTTTATAAATTCATCATTTAATGACGTTACTAATGTATTAGTTAGTATATTTTTATATAATAAGATATAATAATCTATTTCTTTAATTAAATTAACAACGCCTTCTACATTACCTGTTGATATCGCATTTTTTAAAATGTATTTTATATTAAACGGATCGTCTTCTCCAATTTTTTCAATAATATTATTTAATATTTTTTGTGTTCCCTCATCAAGGCTACTTACTATATTATCTTTACTATTTTTTTTATCAATTAATAATTGATTTACATTTATTTCTGTTTCGCAAACTATACAATTATTTAAATCTTTATATTTATTTAAAATATTAATAGCATCATCACATTGTTCAATTTTAAAAAAATCTTTAATCATTTTTATATCAGATATTTTTTTTACTTGCATAATAATATCATAATTATTATCTGTAATGATATATTTAAATTTCCTTTTATCATATTCTTCAATGTTTATATATTTAATATTTTGAATTAAATTATAAAATTCATCTATATCAACATCAACAGATTTTGCTCTAGTATTTATAATTTTTTTCAAAATATTAGTTAAACCAGCATTAATCCACGATAGTTTATTATCAGTGACTTTTGATAAATTTAAATCATTTTTATATAATAACTTTATATCTTTATAAACATCATCAAATTTATCATCTATCCATTCTTTAAGTTCATATTCTTTAGCAATATTATCACCTAATAAAAAATCTTTGGCCTTGCCTTTGATAATATTTCTACTATTTTGATCATTTATAACATGAAACAAATTACAATTATTGCTGGAATATTCTTTATCATCATAATTTAATATAAATTCACCTTTATCATCCAGCACTTTACAAAGACTACTTTTTCCAACTCCGTTAGGTGCATATAAGATATTAATATTTGTATTATCAAAATTTATTACATTGTTATCTGTCATACTATTAAAATCTTCACAAAAGATATTTTCTTTTTGTATTTTTAAAAATTCTAATTTCATTAACTACCTCCCACTACTAAAAAAAGCGCAATACAAAACTTAATAAATTTTAAGCCTGTACTAGCGCTTTACTAATATTTATTTTATAATTACATTAAATACGTCATTTTTATCATCATAATTCCATATTGATTGTGCTTCTTCAAAATCAACATTTGATATAAAATCTTTATAATATTTTGTAACTCCACCAAAATAAGACTTATCCGAACTAATATTATATTTTTTATAAATTTCACCATTAATAGATAAATTAAATGATGATTTATCCTTAATTAATTCCTTGTATTCACTTGGAATTCTCAATATCCTTGCTCTTACATCATTTTTAGTGACTCTTCTCTCAATAGTTTTAATATCTCGTTTTTCTTCTAATTTTTCATCATTAACAAAAAGATCATTTAATTTATTAATACTAAAATAATATTTGACATCGAACATCATATCACCATGAGATTTACAAAAGTCTATTAGTTGACTACCATTAATTAAAGTAATTGGTTGATTAGTATCATATGCTTCTTCTATTGCACCTTTAGTGTAATCACTAGTAGTAATAAAAATTTTTCTAACAGACATATCTGTTTTAGAACCTCTAAAATCTCTTATATCACTAGGACCAACTTTATTATTTATTCCGTAACATTTTGCCTGAACAACATAATCAATAGTATTTAAGTTTAGTTGCTCTATTTCTTTTTTATTACACTTTAAATCTATACCACCATCACCACGTCTTTGAGTAACTTGTATATCATCAAAGTCTAACCACTTTAAAAATATTTTGCAAAAATTTTCAAATTTATATTTATCTTCATCAAAATATTTTATAAATTGTTCTCTTAATTCCTTATCACTCATACTTTATACTCCTAATTAAAATATGCTTTTTTTATTCTCTCCAGTGCATCTAGAATATATTTTGAACATATTTTATATTCATCAATTATGATGTCATATCCCTTTTCATCATCACATACAAAGTTCCAATATTCTTTTCCAATCAATAATTCATCATCACTAAAATATTGTTTCACTCTCTCTTGACGCCATTCATTTCCTTCACCAAACATATTATAAGCAGTAGCTAAATAAATTTTTACACTTTCTTCATCATTCTCCAATGCATTTCTCAAAATAAAATATTCATCTAATAAAGCTTCTTTCTCACTTTTTGCTTTTTTAATATCTAAATCGCCACCGGCTTTTAATTCTATGATAAAATGTTCTCTCGTTGTAGGGTTATAAAAATGATTATCGGTTACATGTTTTTTCTTAAAACTATCTATATTCTCTGGCTTATATGCTTGTAAGTTAGTATAATCTTGTGTTTTAGGTTTTACATGCTTATCATACTCATTCATAATATTTGATTTCCTTTGTATTTGTTCTGGTAGTAAATATGAAGAAATATCTTCTAATACAACCTCATATGAAATATCCGCAATATCATTAGATAATTTTTCTAAAATCTTACCAAAACTAGAATCAAATGATCTACAAAATGCAGAATAAAACATAAACTCATTACCCAATTGTGAAACAAATGCATTATTTTTTTTAGCATTAATTACACCTGTTGGATCAGATAATTCTTTCATATATCTTTTTTCAAATTTTCTAACAAAATCTTCTATATTATTTCTAACTTTTTCTCTTATTTTTTGTTCCTTAATAGCATCCATTCAAAACCTCCTAAATTTCATAGTTTGTTATTATTAAATGTTCAACGTCTTTATCATTTCTATTTTTAATACTAACCAAATATTTTTTATCAAAAGATTTAATATATAATCCATCAACATTATACAAATTATAAATAAAATCTGTATTTTTTATAATCAACATAAACTTTGCTTTAGTTTTTTTTAAAAAATTAGCCAATCTAATTTGATCATTTTTATCAAACTCGTTTTTTGCATATGTTGAAAATTCAGTATCATAAGGGGGATCTAAAAATATAAAATCATTACTTGTTAACTTTAATTTATTACAAAAATCCTCAAAATCCAAATTATATATTTTTGTATTTTTCATATAATTTTTTAATTTCGTAGAATTTAAATTATTTATTTTTTTATTAAAATCTTTTCTATTATAACTTATACCACCATAAGGTACATTAAATTTGCCATTAGCATTATATCTAAACATTGATGCATAACAATATTCTCTTATAAAATAAAATATCGCACAGTAAAATTCATCTTCAATTTCTAATTCATAACGATTATTATATAAGTATCTAAAATGCATATAATATGAACTTTTAAAAGCACATTCTAAGTTTTCTAGAATATTAGCTTCAGACATTTTTCCTCTGTTTAATTCTATTTTTCGCATTCTCTCAATTTTTGATAATAAGTTTTTTTTTATTTCCGCTAAAAAATTATCAATTTTAATATTAAAATGTTCTGATAATAATCCGTTAAATTCTTCCGAATGTTCCAACACAAATTCATAAATTTTATCACTATAATTAATTTTTATGCGTTTATTAACCTTATCTTTTTTAACTTGCTTAGAATAATTATTATATAAAGCTATAAGTTGTTTTGAATTATTTTCAACGATTTTTTCTAATAACGTCCAATTCTTATTTATTTCTCTTAGTTTTTTTATAAATCTTTGATTGCCATCTTTAACCATGTTGTAAAGAAGTATTAATTCATCAGATTTATCGTTTATTATGCTCTCATTACAATTAATATTTAAATATACAGAACCACCGCCTACAAAAGGTTCTATATATCTATCAAATTTGGCAGGTAGATTTGATAATATAATTGGCAATTCTTTTTCTTTACCACCAGCCCATTTTATAAAAGATTTCTCATAAGCCATACATTCTACCTCCTAACTGCAAAAGTACCATCTATAAATAATTATAACATAATATTACATTTTTTTTAAGGGTTTTGGGAATTTCCCATAAAAGAATTTTGTACGGGAGTACAAATTCAGTGCTGGCTAGACAATAAACATACTCCTACAAGTAAAAACACTACCATTTTTGATAGTGTTAATTTTTCTGATAATATCTTTTTAATCTTAATGGATTACTATTTTTTACTACTAAATTATATTTAATTTTTAATATTTCTTTTACCCTAGGTATAAGTTTATCCATATCACATCTACAGTTAAATACATCTATTGCCGAGTTAATATGATTCCTTAGAGGACAATCTGATAAGCAATGTCTACTATATCCATTTGCTAAATAGAATGCTACTAAATCTGGAATAACATAATTATTTAAATAATCATTAACATTGTTATAGAAAGGTAAATATATTTCTTCAAATTCTTTATCAGTTATATCACACATAGATATACTCCTTTAAAATAATTTCTTCTACTCTATTTTTTATATTATTCATTTTACCTATCCATAACATTTGATTACTACTTTTTAAATCTTCATTAATATTTTCTTTTTCAGCAAGTTCTTTAATTAAACTTTGTTCTTTCTCCATAAGAGTAATATCAATATCATGTAAATACTCATTCAACTTATCTTTCATAATTAGTTCAGTATATAAACCTTTTTTGTTCTTCTTTAAATACTTTAATTTAAGTAATCCATACTTTCATATTAAATCTTTCTTTATCTTCTAATTTTAAATCCGGCAATAAATAATCACCAGTTCTAGTGTAACTAACGTTCATAACTATTTCCTCATTTCTTTCTATTTATTTTGGCTTTAATTGTTATACATTCGTTACACAATGACTATCGCCACCTCCCGCATTTATGTGATTAGAAATTAATAATACATCATTTCCACTACCATAAAAACTTTTTGCTTTATTAACCCTTTGTGAAGGTGTTAACGTCTCGTCAGTAGTTCTTGTCATACTAACATCCAATCCTAAAGCTTTTAATCGATCATAGATATAGTCACTTATCAACAAATTATATTCCTTTTCAACAATTCCATTTCCACTGGTTCCTGGATCATTTCCACCATGACCAGCATCAATTACTATTTTTTTAGGAGCTCTTTCATTCATGTTTATCACCTAATATAAAATATGTATTATTTAGCTTTTGGTGAAAAAAGATAACATCTATGTTATAATTTCTCTGGTGATAAAAAATGCCAGCAATTTATACTCATAATGTGTTTGCTAAAAACGTATATAATAATTTAGATAAAAATATTCAAAAAAAGTTTGTGGATAAAATCAATATTTATGAAATTTTCTCCCAAAGCTTTGACTTCCTTTACTACTATAATTTTTTATCTTTAAAGCCAGGAAGAAAAATTAGAAAATTTGGAAGGTATTGTCACCGCAATAATACTCAAGATTATTTACTAAATATTATAAAATATATTAAAAAAAACAAATTATATAATAACACCGATGTCTTAGCATATTTATATGGTTCTATTAATCATTACACTTGTGATACCACTATGCATCCATATGTTAATTATCTTTGTTCAATCGCCAAAGATAAAGTAGGTATGCATACGAAATTAGAATTTGAAATAGATGCTTACTACTATGAAACAGTTAACAATAAACCTTTTTATAAATATGACATTACTAAAGATTTATTAAATAAAGTTAGATTTTCTCAAGAATTAAAAGACTGTTTAAATAACGCTTTTAAACAAACATATAACGTTGATAACTTAGGTAATATCTATGAAAAAAGTTATAACCAAAGTTCTACTATTTTTAATCTTGCTATGAATGATAAATACGGAATAAAAAAGTTTATATATAAAATATTAGATCTATTAACAGTTCACTTTAATATTAAATGTTCTTATTGTTCCTTTTATATAAAAAACGTTGATAAGTCATTTTTAAACATTAATAACAAAGAATGGTATAATCCAAGCAACAAGAACATAAAATCTAATTTATCATGGGATGAATTATTTGATACAGCCAAAGATAAAAGTGTTATGTTAATAACTTTATGCGATAAATATTTTAACAATAAAATATCATTAAAAAAATTAAAAGCCCAAATTCCTAACATTTCCTATGTAAACGGCCTTGTTATCAAACAAAAAAATTAGCTATTTTTTCTTAGCTAATTTTTTAATTTGTTTTCTTTGTTTCAAGTGCTACTGACAACACTTTTTCAACACCATTTCGATTAACCGTAACACTAATCGTATCTCCAACTGAATGACTATATAATACATATCTAAAATATGCTAATGAACTAATCTCAGTATCATCGACTTTAATGATAACATCATCTTTTTGTAGACCGCCTTTTTCAGCATCGCTTCCTTTTTCGACATCAGTTACTAAAACTCCGCTCGTAACATTTAAAGCACTTAAAATATTATAATATTCTCTTGAATAGTAAGCATCTGCAACATTAATCATATAGATTCCTAAATATGGTTGTGATATTTCTTCTCCATTAATTATCTTATTAGCGTAATCCAATGCGGTTTCAATTGGAATAGCAAATCCCATTCCTTCAACCCCATTACTTACTAATTTTAATGAGGTAACTCCAATTACTTCACCATTAGCATTAGCTAATGGACCACCACTATTCCCAGAATTTATTGCCGCATCTGTTTGTAATACACTCATTACCCAATCACTTGATGAGCTATTACTTGTTGATACTTCTACTAACCTATCTTTTCCAGAAACTATTCCTCTGGTTACTGTCCAAGAATAAGCATTATCAAGTGGAGCCCCAACCGCAAAAGCCGTATCTCCAATTCTTGCATCTTTACTACTTCCTAATTCCGCAACAGAAATTATTTCATCACTATCTACAGACAACACCGCAATATCGGCATATTTATCGCTTCCAACAACGGTAACTTCTGTTTCCTTTTGGTTAGTAAATGTTACTAAGATTTGATTGCCATCTTCAATAACATGATTATTCGTCATAATAAAAGCTTTATTTCCATCTTTTTTATAAACAAAACCTGTTCCAGAAGCTACCCCTTTACCATTTTTATAAGTCGATACCACTACAACAGAATCATATACCTTTTCAACAGATTCAGCTAAACCGGTATCATTTATTGTTACATTTTTCTCTAATTTAGTAGTTTCTTTAATAAATACTGTTGGATAAAGCTTTAAAACTGCATAAAAAGCTCCTGCTCCTATAAAGAATGCTAATATAGCAATTACTATAGTATTTAATTTACTATTATCATTATTATTAGTTCTTTGATAATTATTATAATCCATTTTTATAACCTCACTATATCTCTAAAATTTGGTGGGAATCCCATGATATCCATAATTTTTTCAATACTAATTACTTCTAACTTACCACTTAAATAGTCAAGTTCATAAGATATCTCATTAATTAATAAGGTAAAATCATCTTGACTTAATAAACCTTTTAAAATAATAATTACTGAGAATATATCATTTTTTCCATAAACATATTCTCCATTTAATTTATCAATGCCTAATTGACTATGATATATCGTATCATCAATTTCTTTTTGAGTTCTATGTTCATAACATAAATCTTCATGAGCACACAAATTACGGTAATTAGCTAAGATTGGAAGATAATCTATTAAATCATGCACTTGAATATTTAATATATCTGCTATTTCACTTTGATCTGAACTTTTTAATATTGTATAGAGTTCACTTACGATTCCAAAAGATAGCACTTTAACCCCTACCCACAAAGGAACAAAGTTATAATTATTTATATAATGTTCAGTGGCTGTATGTTGAAATCCATTAATTCTGATTTGTCTACTCATTTTCTTTAGCAAATCATTTATTTGTTTCTTTCTTTTACTATCCCTGTTATAAATAGCAGGATTTAAATAATCATTTTCAGTATACCCATGATTTTTACTAATAACATAAGCAATAATACTTTTTAAGTTATTTTCCACAATTAAAACATTCTTAAAGATAATATTTCTCAGCTGTCTATCAAAAGAAAACATCGCATATAATTCTCTAAACGTTGTTCCAGGCAAAAAAGTACGATCCGCTTGTGACTTCAAAAAAGGATGACGATATCCACTAATAAAGAAATAATTCTCCCTTAATAAAATATGCTTTGTAAGTAATTCATCTTCAATTATTAACCCTTTATTCTTAAGTATTTGGACCTGTTCTTCAAGAGTTTTAAAACTTTTTGATTTCATATGCTCCACCTATTATATAATTATATCACAAAGTTCTTTTAAAGAATACTTAAATAATATGATTTTAATGCAAAATAAATGTGAAAAAAATGTGAATTTTTTAAATATCTATATTAGTAATACTTTTAGCAATTGCTCCAGCAACTTGTTTTTGATATTCATCAGTTATAAGTTTAGCTCTTTCCGTAGCATTCGATAAAAAACCACACTCTATTAAAACACCTGGAACTGCTAGTCTTTGATACATATAAGTAGCAGTCGGCATTCGCTTGCTTTCTCTATCTCCTTTTAAATTTTTATTTAAATAATCTTGAATATTTTTAGCGTATTCCATATTATCTTTTAAAGCAAATACTTGCGCACCACTATATTTTGAATCTGTTAAATAATTGAGATGAATAGAAACATAGAAATCCACCTCACTATTATTTATTAACTTAATTCGGTTATCAAAATCACTTTTCTTTCTAGCATATGCTGATGGCGAACTTAAATCATAATCTCCTTCTCTAGTCATAACTACATTAGCCCCAAGATTAATTAAGGATTCTTTTAAATATAAACTTATTTTTAAATTAATATCTTTTTCATAAATATCTTTATAAGTAGTTCCCGGATCTTTACCACCATGACCTGCATCAATCGCAATAGTTTTTTCGTTTAAAGGTAGCTTAGCAGAAACCATATATTTTGAAGATATAAAAAAACATATAAAAAAACATATAAAAATAAACATAATATACTTTTTCATATTAAAATATATGCATAATCAATATTTTTAAAATAAAAAAGAACTAATTTATTAGTTCAAAATTAAATTCTATTTTTGAGAATTATTAACTCTTTTTTTAACACTTACGGCCAAATCAGGATTTGTTATGTATCCAAGCATTTGTTCCTTTGTTATTTCTTCAAATTTCCACATTCCGTATTTTACTACGTCTTTTGTTTTTTCATAATAACCAGTATGAAGTCTAAAACTTACTCCATTATTAATTTGATTTAAAATGATCTCATCAAAAGTCATAGAGGTAAAGCAAGAATCATCGGCCCATTTAATCAAATCCCGCTCTTCGTAGAAGAAAGGCCAGATTGGACTATAAGTAATAACATGGTTTGTTACATCAAAAACTCCAGGAACTCGACCAGATGGGTCACTTAATTTCATTTTCCCATATCGCATTCCTCGCTCAATACAATCAGGCTTTAAATTGCATCCACCCATTCTCATAAATGGACTGCTTTCTTACAATAATCATCTCTTAAACTTCTTAAAGAGCCTTCGTTATCAAAATCGTATTTAGCCAATTCCTCACTAGATATATATTCTAGAAAAAATCGTTCTGGATCTATATCACCTTTTCGAAATTCCAATATTTTTTCAAAAATATCTTCTCCGTCTTTCAATTCCATCTGATTAAATCTAAAAAATTCATCATTATAAACTTTTGCCAGAACCACACCTTCAAATTTAATTATAATTTCCTCTATTCTTTCTTTTCCTAAATTTAAATATCAAACATAAACCAATAAGAATTATAACCCCAGCACCAACAGTCAAAATAATTATTTTCTCATTACCTTTTTTTACTATTGTTTGTTCAACTTGATTACTACTTTTTTCTATTTCAGGTTGCTCTTCTATTTTTTCTTTTCTTGTTACTTTTACAACATATTCTTTCGTAGTCCCATCTTCTGCCGTTACTACTAACTTTAACTCATTTGAACCGACATTTAATTCATAATTTCCGATTCCTTTAATTGTTGCTTTTTTATGTTCTGTTGTTGCATTAATTGTTATTTGTTCAACTTCATTTTCAACTTCTAAAGCATATTCAAATACTTCTTTATCAAAAATAATTGTTCCTACACTAAGCTCAATATCACTCAAATTAGCATTGTTAGATTTCTTAACTTCCGCTTTCGTTTCTTCTTTTTTGGTTGTAGCAGGTGTGCTTGTTGAACTTGACGATGTTGGCTTTTTAGGTGCATTATCTAAATATATGTAACCAGTTATTTCATAATCACTAGGTGATATTGTATATTTACAAGCAATTCTTTTAGCATTTGCTCTACAAACTTTATCAGTTTCTTCACTAACTCCATTAGCAATACAGTTGATATATTTTGGATCTTCCTCATCGATACATGGTCCAGTAGAATCCCAAACATACATAATATTTCCTTCTACCTTCTCTACATACCCAACATGTCCATAAGATGTCCAATTACCCCACACTACAATAGAATTAGCTTCAGGAGTTGTTCCAACACTATAGCCATCATTACTTGCATCACTATACCACTCTTTAGCATTACCCCAACCAGGTAATGTAACTCCCGCTTTTTCACTTGCCATTTTCCATGCATACCACGTACAATTGGTCCCATAAGGTCCACTCGGTTTATATGGATTTGATGCTGCATAAACATTTTGAATCCCTATAATAAGTATTAAAAACACAATAAAATATAAACTTTTTTTCATTATAACAATCACACTTCCCACATATTTGTTCAATAGCAATTTCTGCAGATATATAATTTATCAAAGTGCTATTCTTTTCAACTTTACTTTTTTATAATTCTATAATCTTCAGTTGCTAATTTATTTATCCGTTATATTAATTATATCACTAATAAGACAAATAACAAAATATAGTTATTTTAAATGCTAAAACAACTTCCCATAAATGAGCTTTTTGAAACATTGAAATAAGTAAACCTTAACGTTTTGTTAATTAGCTTTCCCTTACTTAATGGACTTCTCAGCCTACTTGTAAACTACTTAAACTGACTACACCAGAGTCTAAGGCAATATTAATTATGAAACATATTTTATTAGCTTTTCTTTTTCATCTAGATCAGTAAGAAAGTAAATAGAATTATTATTTAGAATACTTTTTATTAATTTTTTATCATTTTTATTGAGCAGTTTATGCACAACATATTTTTGATCCAGCTGATTAGTCTGTGTATTGAAATCATTACAATAATCCAAAAATCCTAGCAATAGTTCAACATCACCTTTATCAATAAAGTAATCAATTATTTTATTTCTGTTGTAATCCGAATATATCGCCACTAAACTTGTTAGAGTATATGCCTCATCGTCAATAATTAATTTTGCAACTAAATCATTAAATTCTTCTATAGTTATTTTAATAATCAAAGTATGAAAAGGCCCTTCATTACATTGTCTTATAATCCTTTTTTCTTTGCTAGTATAATTACTCATTTATCTTAAGCTCCTTTCCTTTTATAATTTTATTATATCATAACCGGTAAATTTGTAACCTTCGACTAAAAAATGTGTTTTTTTCTATATTTTACTGCAGCAAAAAAAGCCCATAAATGAGCTTTTTGAAACATTGAAATAAGTAATTCTTAACGTTTTGAGAATTGTGGAGCACGACGTGCTTTTTTAAGTCCGTATTTCTTTCTTTCTTTAATACGAGAATCTCTAGTGATAAATCCACCAGCTTTTAAAATACGGCGATAAGAATCTTCTCTAGTTTGATCAGTATTTTCATCAAATTTTAGTAATGCTCTAGTAATCCCTAATCTGATAGCTCCAGTTTGACCTGAGAATCCACCACCAGATACGTTTACTTCGATATCAAATCTATTTTCATTATCAGTTGCTACTAATGGTTGTTTTAAGTCTAAAACTAAAGTTGCATAAGGCATGTATTCATTAACATCTACACCATTAACAGTAATTTTACCAGTTCCTCCAACCATTTTAACTCTAGCTACAGAACGTTTTCTACGTCCAGTTGCAGTCCATACTTGTTTACTCATAACTTACCCTCCTAATCAACCTTTAAGATTTCTGGTTTTTGAGCTTCATGCTTATGATTAGCATCTGCATAAACAAATAATTTTTTATACATTTTTGCTCCTAAAGCGTTATGAGGAAGCATTCCTTTGATAGCTCTTTCTACCATTTCTTCTGGATATTTTTCAATCATAGTTTGAGCGTTTCTTTCTCTTAATCCTCCAGGGAATCCACTATGATTGTAATACATCTTATCAGCCATTTTGTTTCCAGTTAATTTAACTTTGTTAGCATTGATTACGATTACATAATCACCACAATCAACATGAGGAGTATAAGTAACTTTGTGTTTTCCTCTTAATACTGTAGCAACTTTAGTTGCTAAACGTCCTAATGTTTGATTTTCTGCATCAACGATGTACCACTTACGTTCAACGTTTTCTTTTTTTTGCATAAATGATTTCATTATTTTAATTCCTTTCACCATTCTCCTCTTTAAACTTTCCCAGGGTCTAAAGCTTCGAATAAATAAAATGTACCATTCAAAATTATATGAGATTAACCCTAAAAAGTCAAACAAAAAAGCAAAAATATTACAATTTTTGCTAATTATTATACCAAATTCCTAAAATATCACAGCTTGAACTCATTGGTAATGGATTTGGCATAGCCATTCTGATTAATGTTGGTAACTTGAATGCAGTACCAAACAAAATACAATTACCCGGTTGTAATGTCTTCATTTTTTGAATTGTAGCTTCAGTTATATCAGGAACAACATGAGATATAAAACTTAAATCTTTAGGATGAATCATCTTAAACATTAAAAAATTTGAACATTGTGACAAGGCTGTTTCTGATAACTCTGATGGTCTTTGCGTAATTAAGCCTAATAAAACCCCATACTTTCTTCCTTCTTTAGCAATTCTATCAAATATGTTATAACCAATAATATTCACGTCATTATCATTTTGAACATACCGATGAGCCTCTTCTAAAACAATATGAACCGGAACTGAAGCTCTAATTTCCATTCCTTTACAAAAATCATATAACATCCTTGAATATATTTTAGCAATCATTTTAGCCAAACGATCATCAATAAAATTTATATTTATATTTAATATTTGACATTTTCTATCTCCATCATATAATAACTTTTGCATAAACTCCATTTCAGTTATATATTCTGGATATTCAAAAAATATTTTATCACTACTATTTCTTAAAGTATCTAAGTTTGTTTTTATATAATAAATATCATTATATAAAGTTTCATTTCTTAAAATACCCTCATCAATTAGGGCAAACTCTAAAGCATAAGCTAAATCATCTAGGGTATAAGCATAAGATTTATCTGGAGCTTTAAGAACAATATCTTCTTTTATAAGTTTACTTAAAAACTCGTTAACTAAATCAATTGCTCTAATCTTACCAGAATCATCAATCAATAAACACTGTTTTAAAGGACGGACATAGCCAGGTTGCGCTACAGAAGAATCTAAATTTATTAATCTTGTATTATATTTTGTTAATACTGAAAAAAACTGATCTCTAATTTGCGATGATGGTCTTCCACTTGTTAATATTTCTAATAATGATTTTGCAATAATACTTGTTTTATATTCTAAAACCTTTTCTTCATCTTGCGCAAAAATATCAACAAACTTTAAAGTTTTTTCTAATACAGGTATTTGTGAAACGTTTTTTACATTTAACAATAAAGCTAAATCATCAATACCAAGTAACCATACCGGAATCTTTAATATATTATCAATTTGACTTTTATTTGTAGTTAATGATTTAAAAACAAAATTTGGATTACTTTGAATCAATGCTTTAAATGAAGGTTCATATTCTCCAAAAGAATCAATAACTACAAAACTAGCATTTTTTGGAAATGCTTCTTTTCTAAATAAATTTTGAATTACAGTTGCAAATCCACATGACTTTCCTGAACCACTACTTCCGACAATCGCAAAATTATGACTAAATAAGGATTGAACTTTAGCACCCACTTTAATATCGGAATAAACCATACTATTTCCTAAATACAATTCATATTTGTCCTGTTCATTTTCAATTCCAATAATTTTATTAATATATTTGGGTGAAAGTAAATTTACTTGCGCTTTAAATGAAGGCTTATTAGATACCCCATAAACAAAATTATTACTAACAAACTCTCCCACTAAGTTTACTGAAGCTACATTATTTCTAATTCCTACTACTTCACCAACGTAATTTTTATTGTTTTCACTCATAAGTACGAATACATTAATAATATTCTGAATCTCACTAGCATTGATACTTAATTCTACTTCTACTAAGTTTTCATTTATTCCAATTATTTTTCCTAGCATCACTAACACCCTTTACTATTATCATAATAACACATATTTTATTAAAACTTCAACAACTTTAATAAAATATTTTCTTCAAATAAAGTCCCTTTGCTGGTGCGGTTGATAATTGTTTAGGCACTTGAGAATAGTCTAACATCTTTTTAATATCACCTAAAGATACTTTTCCTTTATTATAATCAAGCATAGCTCCGACTAAATTACGGACCATATACTTATAAAAAGCTTTACCAACAAATATAATACTAAGTATATCTTTTTCTTTTTTTATTTTAATGTCATAAATTAACGAAACTGTATTAGCATTTTCCCCACTAACAAAGTTTTTAAAATCATATTGACCAACAAACAATTTACTAACTTTCTTTAATTTCTTAATATCAATAGCAAATTTAGGTTGCAAATAAAAATCTTCTTTTAAAGGAGATGCTTCTCCTAAATTTATTTTGTAAACATAAACTTTTTTCTTAACAGAAAACCTTGCATGAAAAGAATCCTCTACATAATGACACGACTTAACTAAAATATAATTACTCACATATCTTTGAATGGCCTTTCTTAAGCTTTCTAACCCCATATCATAATCTATATCGAAGTGAAAACATTGTTCAAAAGCATGTACCCCTTTATCAGTCCTTCCCGCTCCTTTTATTAAAACTTCTTTTTTAAATACTCTTTTTAACGATTCTTCTATTTCTTTTTGAACGGTTGGTAAATCATTCAATCTTTGAAATCCATAAAACTTACTACCATCATAAGCTATTTTTACTAAGTATCTCATAATCTATACAATCCTTTTAATAATTCTGATATATCAATATAATTATCAAGCTTCTTGCCTAAGAGATGACATTTTTTGACAAAAGATATTATTTGTGGTCTATCAATATATTTAAAAATAGATTCATTATAAAACTCTTTATTAGTTAAAGTTTTTGCTATTTCTTGATTTTCTAAAATAATTATTTTATCTACAAAACCCAACAAAAATTCCAAATCATTAGTAAATACTAACACTTTTACTTTATAATCAAGCGCTAACTTTCTAAGAATTCTTTTTATATAAATTCTTTCTTTTTCATTTAACCCTTTTTCAAAATAATTTAAAATCACTTCTTTTCCCTTTAATAATTGAGTAGCTAAAATAATTAATTTTTCTTCTAAAGAAAGCAAATCATTAACATGTTTTTCTAGCACTTGTTCTTCTATTCCTAACATTCTAAATACTTTTAATATTTTTTCTTGAGAAGATAATGCTAGCAAATATTCTTTCAAAGCAACTTTTGGCAACTTATTTTCTTTATTATAATTAGCATTTAAAAAAGTGGTAATTTCGCCAAAAGAAGCTAAATTTAAATAATAATTTATTTCCATAATTCCCCTACCAATTCATCATCACTATAACAAGTCTTACTTACCATTCCATACAATTTTAATTGATTTGATAAATCAACTATAAATGGCAATCTATATCCTAATCTTTTTAAAATTTTATCTTCTTCTAAAACTACTTTAGCTGGTCCACTAATAGCCAATTTATCTTGCATGAAAACCATTATTTGTCCGGAAAAGAAATAATCATCTTCAATAGTTTGAGAATAAGCTATTATTACAATGTTATTCTCTTCAGCATATTTAAAAATAGCTTCTCTTATGCTTTTATTTAAGTAAGTTAAATAATTATCTATAACTATAACCCCATCTTTTATAGGCATTTTTAAAATAATCTTTAAAAAGTATTTCTCACTAATACTTAGATCATCTATGGATTTATCAATCATATCACCAAGTTTACTAAACGAAGCTACATTAACATCATAGTTTTCTAATTCCGTTTTAACAAAATCTGTCGAAAATGAAAAATCATCATTTAAGATACTAATATTTAACTTTTTTAATTCTTCATTCAAATTGTTTTTTATTTTTTTAGATGTACCTAAAATTAATGTGTTTGTTTTATATAGATATACATCATCTACGTGTAATAATATTTCCATTATTCTCACCTACAAAGTATTATAATTTTAATCTAAAAATAACACAAGAGTTTTATCACCAAAAAAAGAAAGCTAAGCCTTCTATTTCATCTTAATTATAACTTCATCTGGCAAAGAATAAAAAAATGTCTCTCTTGCATATCTTGCCACATATTCCGGATCTTGTAATTTTGTTACTTCAGCTTGTAATTCTTTTTCTTCTTTTAATAACGCCGTATACTTTTCTTGTAAAATTACAGTTTGTTTTTTATTATCTAAAATCTTTAACCAGTCTTTTAAAACTGAACTAGCTAAGATACCGATGCACCCAATCATAAGCACACAAATCATAAATAAGCGACGACGTGATTTTTTTGACACTTTTGATTTCATATTACAATCTCCTATTATTTTCATTATAACATCTTTTCCATATTTTTTTAATTCCATTTTTTACTTTTGGCATTAGCTTTACACTAACAAAAAATGATATAACTAATATTAGCAAAAAATAGATATGTAAAATTCCCTCATTTATTATATATAAACCTAATAAAAATAAAAGGTCGAAATCTATCACAAAAACAATTGTAATTATATATTTCCAAATAACTTTATAGTTTTTAACTATTTTATAATTAAAATAACTTAAAACATAAAATAACCATCCACTAAAAATCGCATACAAGAAAGACCATAATTGTACATCTATTTTCATTATTTAAATAATTTAGCTATAAAGCCTTCTTCTTTGTTCTTGAGTTTATTATTTTCTAAATAAGCTATGCTATTTACTTTTCCTTTAATTTTAACATTTCCTTCATGAGTATCTAATTTTACTATTTCTAAAGATTCTCCTTTAAGCAAAATAACTCCCATTGTACTATCCATTAAAAATTCTTCATTATCAAAACTAGTTATTTTTTTGATCCCTGTAAAAATAATTTGACTTCTATCTACCATTTTTAATTCATGCGATCCAATAGATACTTCTGTTATAGTCTTGTCCATATTTATCCTCCTAAGAATATTTATGTTAGTACATTTAAAATTAGACCACAAAAAAACTCAACTTGTGAGTTTTAATTTTTATTCAGCATCTTCTGCTTCGTTATATTTTTCTAAGATAGCAGTTTCTAATTGAGTACGAGCTTCTTGGTTAACTGGATGTGCAACATCTTTAAATTCTCCAGTAGCTAACTTACGTCTTGGCATACCAATATGAAGACCATTATCTCCTTCTAAAATTCTAATATCATTAATAGCTACAGCATCATCGATAGTTACTGAAGCAAATCCTTTAACGATAGACCCTTCTCTTTCAAATTTACGAACGTATACTTTTGTAATATTCATTGTGTATCACTCCTTCTATAATATTATTTTAAAGCAAAATTTAATGATAAGCAATAAAAATTAAAGGTACTTTACAACTACATCTTTAGTTATAACATCTGCATAAGAAATGCTTTTTTGTTCATAGTTGTTTTCAACCATAAAAAGTTTTGGATAAATCTTTGTAATATATCCCGTGAAAGATTCAACCCTATTACGCATTCCATATATTTTAAGTTCCACTTCTGTACCTAGTTTTTTAGCAATCTCTTCTTTTACTAACTCAATGTTCAAATTATTCTCGAGGATATCCGACATACATTACGCCATTACCAACGATACCCCCTATACCATCCTTTCCGTATTTAGTTTTTTCTAAAAGCGTTAACAAATCTATTTCTTCGCTTCTTTTAGTAAGTGCTACTGTACATGCAATAATTGCCGGATCTAAAGCATGAATATTAACGCGCTTTGGACTTGAGGCAAAGTTGGCTCCTGCTTTTATTAATTCTTCGTAATTACTTTGACAAGCCCCCGCAATAATAATTAATTTATCATGACTTTTTTCATATTTTCGCGCTTCTTTAACAGCTTTTATAAAATTTTCCGTATTCTTATAATTTCTAATATTATGAATATCTCCCTTTTTCTTATAGTAAGCATCATGCCCAGTAATAATAACAATATCAGGGCGATATTCATTTAATAAAAATTTCATTTGTTCATAAATATTTTTTTCTGCTATCTTTTTACCAATAGCAAGTACACCAGCTTCCTTATAAAAAGCCAAACATCTTTTTAAAAATTCAGCATCCCCATCAATATGAAGCACCTTGCCTGGCAGATAAAAATAGTCACTTCTATCTCCAATTAAATTTTTATCTAAAATATCTTTTGCATTTTTAGTAACTTCTGGAACAAGATTAACAACTTCTAAATCATTAATCGGACTATCGGCATATAACCTTACTTCTTCACCTTTTAAATAACAAACACCATCTTTTATGTTAATAACTTTAAAAATAATATCATAATTATAACTTTTTCTCGTTACATAAACTCCTTTTTTTATTTCCAAATATACCACCATTAAAATATATGAAAAAAAGTATAAATAAATTATACTTTTTAATCGGAAAACATTTGGACCCAATAATATTGATCTGTTTTAACAAACCCAATGCCAATTTTACCAAACTCTGTTCTAATCATATTTTCGTAATGACCTTGAGAATCTTTCCAACCTTGCGAAACGTCTGCAGGTGTTTTGTAGCCAGAAGCAATATTTTCTCCGTAAGCATATGCAATATATCCTATTTCATCTAAAACGGTAAAACAGCTTGAACCATTAGGTCTATCATGAGAAAACTCGCCACTGTAACCTAACTCTAATGCTCTAATTGTCGCAGCAACACTTAAATTTTTATCTAACACTAAAGCTGGCTTTCCCACTTCAGCACGATACTCATTTACTTTTGATAAAACTTGATTTATTTCATTTGAATACTTGCTTACAAGACTTGTTGCTTCTGTTTTTAATTCATCAGTGGTAGCATTAAATCCTCTTTTATCATAACTAACTGAAGAACTGGAACTTAATTTTTCTTTTGTACCATCATAATAAACTTTATATTTAGTTTTAGTTGTTGTTGTTAAGACCGACCCGTATTTTACTTTTTCTTCAGTAGTAACCTCTTGTTTAACTTCATAAGTTACTTCTGTTTTAGTATCCTCTTTTGGATTTGAATCCTGCGTTTTATTTTCCTCTTTAGAAAATGTATCTTTGATTTCCGTATTCTCATTTCCTGTATTCTTACTTTCTTCTTTAGAAGAAGTGTTAACTTTTTTAATAATTAATTTAGTTTCTTTAGAAATTTCATTTCCATATTTATCACTAGCTATTATTTCTATATCATATGAACCCGATTTAGTATAGCTAGTCATTTTATCATCCGAAAATTTTAAAATACAATCTTCTTGGCTATTATCACTACAATTATCTATAAAATCATTCAAATTATAACTTTCTTTTTCCTTAATCGTAACTTCTTTTAACTTCAACTTTGGAGAAGTCTCATCAATTACTAATAATTTACTAGAATATTCTTTGTCTTTTATTTTAAGACGAACATCATATTCTCCTACTTCAGACGCAAATTTTTTGCCATCAATTGTTTCTGTAGGTAATCCTATAAAATCCTCATCGATTAATATTTTAGGATCTTCATTAAAAAATTTATAACCACCGGGAACTTCATCGTATACATTAATTGTTAAACTTTCCTTTACACTTAAAGCGTCTTCAATCTTTTTATTGTTTTCTGTTTTAGGAATATCTTTTTTATCTTTCCAAACAAAATAACCTACTGTTCCACTTCCTCCTACTACCAGCGTAATTGCACATATAATAATTATTAATTTCTTACTTATTTTTATCTTTTTCTTCCCACTCTTTTTCATAAAACTTCAACCTCTACTATTTACATTTTAGCTCATAAAAATTTCTATCTCAATAACTATTGACTAAAGAAAAACAACTCCTTACTCAAAAGTTGAATTTCATATTTAAATTATTTTCTTGGCTTCTTACTGTATCATTAGGAAATCTTTGCGCTATACTTTGGTAATAAACTTTAACAGGAGCAAGGATTGCGTTTCCCATTTTTTCTTTAAAAGAACCTGCTGTTATAACTTCATATTCTTTAATATAATCTTTTACTAAATGGAATTGTTCTTGAGTTAAATATAAATATATTTGCTTTTCTAAAATACCGGCATTAATGGCTTCATCAATAGACATAGTAGCAAATATTCCATTGGAATAACATATCGTAACATTTCCTTCACTATCACATGTACAACTATTCATTGAAACTAATGGTTTATAACGAGTCTTGGTTGGTACTCCTCCTATATTATATTTTTCAAACATTAACGCGTCTTCTTCGTTATTACTAATAACTTCATAATATATGATATCATCCTCTTTTACTAAACCAAGATTTAAACCTTTTTGAACTGATACATTATAAAAATTATTTTCAAGAATTTTAGATTCATTAAAATAAATTCTTTTATCAATAAAATTGCCATGAACATCATAAATATCTTGATTAGATTTAATATCTGTCTTATAAATGTTTAAGTAAAGTTTATCAATTAAATTTGATAGTTCTTCATCTCGCCCATCATTTTTTTCTAGAATATCAATAAACGCCTTATAATCTTCTTCTGATAAATTTTCTCTCAAAATATTATTTAACTTAGTTGCATCACCAGTAAATACATATTCCCAAATTATTTTTGGGCCTATTACGTCCATTAATTTACGACCATTCTTATCCGCATTAACGTATCCCTCATGACTAGATCCATAATATTCATAAGCAATAATATCCGCCGTTGACTCACAAATATAACTATAAACATTAGGATGTTGTAATAAATGAATAAATTCATGATCTAGCCATAATTTCTTCTCAACACCTTCTTTTCCATTAATAGCATTAGGATCCATCATTGTATAATACCCAATAAGAGGGTCATCTTCTTCACCCTGAAAATACTTAATTTCTAAACCTTCAAGTTTTAAATTATATAAGTAATCCATTTTAGTTCCACACGTATAAAGTAAAATATCATTAAACAAATCTTCATTATCTAAAAACTCTTTTTCAGTTTGAGTTAGATTATCCGATTGATAAATATATTCTTGTATTTCCTTAACACTATTTACTTTTTTAGCTAATGGACCATATTCTATTTTACCCAAAGAACTAATCCTTACTTGGCTAAGATTATCAAAAGTAGTTTTAATCTCAGTCAAAGACACATCAAAAATATTCATAAGATTTAATAGCAAAATAAAACTAGCCGAACAAATAAACACCGCTCCTAATATTTTAAACTTAAATATTCCTTTATTATTTTTGTTTTTTGAACCAGAAGACTCAAAGATTTCCTCGCACTTCTCATAATTTAAAGCATTATCTCCATTAAATTTAAAAAGTGCAGAGAAATTTTCTTTACCATCTTTAAAATAATGTTTCAAACCAGTTTTCTTATCTAAATAAACTTTAAACCCTAAGTAGTCGTCCAGTTGTTCCGATTCTTTACCTAACAAAAAAGTTTCTAACAATTCATAGATAAACGTTTTATTCATATTAAAAACACCAGCATTCGTTACATCAAACCCATGAATGTTTAAATAATTACTTGACAAACCGAAATACATATATGTTTGCCTATTATTATTTTCGTCGCATTTAATAACAGATATCATTATGTCACCTCTTTATTACTTGGCCATATAATTAGCTAATAAAACGAAAATATTTACTGGAATTTCTTCAGCTCTTACATTTTCTGTATAACCATGTACTTTTAATATATCATATATTTCGTTCCAATCATAAGCTTTTAAATTATTTTTTAAAGTCTTTCTTTTTAGAGCAAAAGAATCATTAATAAGCTTTTCAAAAACTTCCATATTTTTAATATTATATTTATCTGCTCTAATAAATTTTACTATTGCACTATCTACTTTAGGAACAGGATTAAAGCAAGTTTTATCAACATTAAATAGCTTTTTAACATCATAATTAACATTACAATAAACAGTTAAAGACCCATAAGCTTTTGATCTGCATGATGCACTTAATCTATCCGCAACCTCTTTTTGGACCATTAAAATCATTTCATCAACAATTATTTTACTTTCTAATACTTTCTTAATTATTAATGAAGTAATATAGTAAGGAATATTAGCAATAATATGAATCTTACGATATTGTTTATTTATGTATTTTTCTAAATCCACTTTTAAAAAATCTTCAAAAATAATTGAAGTTTTATCATTTTCTAGCTTTTTTAAAATACTAATCATTCTCTCATCTATTTCAAAAGCAATTAAGTCACAATTAAAAGATTTTAATCTTTTAGTTAAAGCACCTTTACCAGGCCCAATTTCAATTACTAAGTCTTCCTGGGTAACATTACAATTAGCTATAATATCATCTAAAATTTTTTCATCTTCTAAAAAATTTTGACCTAAACTCTTTTTGGCTTTAATTTCCATATGATTCTCCTTTAAAAAAGATGGGTTATTCCCATCCTAATCTTAATACGTCATAAGTAATTGTCGAACGACCAACATTTGTCCTAGCATATTCTTCAGATGGAGAAAGTAAATCTAAGGCATTTCCTCTAACCCCTCTATCTAAAACTATTGCTATTACTGGATCTGGAGAGATTCTACTGCTTTCAAATCTTACAATTGAACCACATGGTAAATTTTTTGATGATGCAACAATTTTTACTTTTTTATAAGTTTCATCTACATAATAATCTTTACCATCCCTAATGTTATAACTAGGCATACAACCAAGTGTTCCTCCACATAAAGGACAATCATAAGTATATCCAGTTAAATCACCAGTAAACGTATCTATTGCTGTATAGTATTTATTAACTTCAATTTCTTCAATTTTTAAAGCCATTGTTGATAAATTAACGTTTTTACTAACATTTTCATTTTCAACTTTACTTTCATTATAAACTAAAGTGCTTGAATTTATTAAAAATACTGCTACAACCATTAATAATGATTTTATTCCTATATTTAAAATTTTCATCAATTCACCTCAATTGATAAAAGAATTATAGCATAATTACATATCTATGTCAAAAATGCGCTTAATATTAGTGTTGGTAACTTTTGCTAATTCATCTAAAGATACACCATAAAGATCACTTAAAAATTCGGCAACATGAATAACATATTTAGGAGCATTCTGCTTCCCTCTAAAAGGAACAGGAGTTAAATACGGAGAGTCTGTTTCTAAAATTATATGTTCTAAAGGTATTCTTTTTAACACATCTTTTAAATTACTATTTTTAAAAGTTACTACCCCATTTACTCCTAATAAATAACCCATTTTAATATAAATCATGGCAGTTTCATAAGAACCAGAAAAAGAATGGATTACTCCCTTAACATTATATTTTTTTAAAACTTCTATTGTATCAGCAGTAGCTTCTCTACTATGTATAATGACTGGTTTATGATACTTTTTAGCTAACTTTAATTGAGCTTCAAATAACTCGATTTGTTTATCTTTATCTTCCTTTGTATAATGATAATCTAAACCTATTTCTCCAACAGCGACTACTTTAGGATTGTTAATATTATCTTCAATAAATTTCAAATCACCTTCGGTATAATCTAAAACTGATTCCGGATGAATTCCAATAGCTCCATACATATTTTTATAAACATTCAAAAGTTGTAAAACTTCTTTATTTGACCTGCGATCACAACCATTGTTGATAACATATCCAATATTGTTTTCTTTAGCTTCTTCTAAAACAGTAGCAATATCTTCATAATACTCATTATATATATGACAATGTGTATCTACAAACATAATATCACCAACAAAAATTATAAATAAAAAACACCTTTTTAACAAGTATTCTTAGTATTTTTTTAATAATCTAGAAAAACCTAATAATTTATTTCTGTCAAACACATAATCATCAGATCTATCAATTAATTCATCTAAATATGGTATATCCTCAACATCCCGATTAACATCGACAAGCATATCAAAAATTGGCCTTAAATTTTCCAACGTACGAACATTTCTAGATAGCTTATCATATTTTCTAGGTGTTATTTCTTGAATTTCTTTAGCATAAATTAAATGCAAAAGAGAAGTTAACATAGAAATTCTATCAACTTTCTCTGTAAATACATCAGTTTCTTTTCTATAATTAATCCATAAGCTTTGCATTACTGCAGGTATAAATGGCGAAATGAGATTGTTATAACAACAAGCATCCATATCACAAAAATGAATATTGTCTTCATTATCAACTAATATATTTTCAAAATTTAAATCTTGATAGATTATACCATTCTCATGAAGCTTTTTTAAGACATCAGTTGCTTTAATAACATAACTAAACAAAGCTTTGCAAGATACATATCTACTCTGAAACATATCAAACAAAGTGATAGACCCTTTATAATAATCCATCGTATAACCAACAAATTTATTGTTATGCATAATCAAAGTTTTTGGAAATATCGCCCCAACTATTTGTATACCATCCATTTCTAAAAACTTTCTTAACATCACTTCTATTTCCGCGTCGTATAAATTCTCAAATAATTTATAGCATACATCACCTTGGCAATAAATTGTTGAAAAATTACCTTGTTTAGGCAGCTTTTCTAATCGTTCAAAATTAATATCATTATATTTTATTATTTCCATAATCTTCACGTTCCTAAAAATTCTAATAAATTGCATTTACAATAGCACAAACATTAGCAAATATCAAATAAAAAAGCTCATGTAAAATGAACTTCTATTTAATGTCAATTCTAGCAAATAATATTTCTGGCTTATTTAATTCAAATACATTATTTTCTTTAAATGAAGCAGATTCATAATTATTTAACTCTGTATTTAATTGAGCAAATATCTTTTCGGCAGTTGTAGGAATAAATGCTTGTAATAATACAGATGCACATCTAATTGATTCAATTAGATTATATAAAACTGTTTGTAATTTATCTTTTTCATTTTCATCTTTAGCAAGTATCCATGGAGTTGTTTCATCAATGTATTTATTACATCTTCTTAAAACTTCAAATATTTCATCTAAAGCATCAGCAATTCTTAAATTACTCATTTTTTCTTCTACAACATTAGTTAAATTATTAACCAAGTTAATTAAGCTTTCATCAAATTCGGTAGCAACTTTTTTATTTTCAATTCTTCCTTCAAAATATTTATGACTCATGCTTATTGTTCTATTTACTAAGTTACCTAATGTGTTAGCTAAATCAGCGTTGGTTCTATTAATTAAAGATTCTTCAGAGAAATTACCATCATTTCCAAACGGAACTTCTCTTAAAGCAAAATATCTAACAGCATCGACACCATATTCTTCAATGTATTCACGAGGATCTTTATAATTTCCGGTTGATTTAGAAATCTTGCCACCATCAATGATTAACCATCCATGACCAAATACTTTATCAGGTAGTGGAATATCCAAAGCCATTAATAAAGCCGGCCAGATAATTGTATGGAATCTAACAATTTCTTTTCCTACTAAATGTAAGTTTGCTGGCCAATATTTTTGATATAACTCATCATTATCACTAGCATATCCTAAAGCTGTAATATAATTTGTTAAAGCGTCTATCCATACATAAACAACATGTTTTGGATCAAATGTTACAGGAACTCCCCAAGTAAATGTTGTTCTAGAAACACATAAATCTTCTAATCCTGGTTTAATAAAATTATTAATCATTTCGTTTTTACGAGATTCAGGTTGAATAAATTCCGGATGACTTTCTAAATATTCAACTAATCTATCTTGATATTTTGATAATTTAAAGAAATAACTTTCTTCTTCTACTTCATGAACCTCTCTTCCACAATCTGGACATTTACCATCAACTAATTGAGTTTCAGTCCAAAAAGATTCACATGGAGTACAATAAAGTCCAGTATACTTTCCTTTATAAATATCTCCTTGATTATATAATTTCTCAAATATTTTTTGCACAGCCTGTTCATGATAATCATCAGTTGTTCTTATAAATTTATCATAAGTTATTCCTAAAGATGACCATAAATTTTTAGCATTATCTACTATTTCATCAACATATTCTTGAGGAGTTACTCCAGCATCCTTAGCTTTATTTTCAATCTTTTGACCATGTTCATCAGTTCCTGTTAAGAAAAACACATCAAAACCAGTTAATCTTTTATATCTTGCAATTGCATCGGCAATTATCGTTGTATAACAATGTCCAATATGAAAATTAGCACTTGGATAATATATTGGTGTTGTTATGTAATATTTTTTATTCATTTTTATCTTCCTTCCTTTTCTGGTTTTCCACTCCATCCAGTTCTTTCATTTTCTACTTTTTCTTCATTTGATACACAATTATATTTTACAAAAATGCCTTGACCAAAACCTTCTCCTGCTTTAACTTTAAAAGTTTTATCTCCTTCATTTTGTAACGCAATCCACATATGACCTTCATTATCAGGATTATTATAGTAATCTGCATCAATAATTCCAACTTGATTGCACATTCGTACATTCCACTTAAATCCCATGCTACTACGCACAAATAGCATTAGCACTTCATCTTCAGGATACTTTGCTTTAATTCCTGTAGGAATCTTTTTAATTTGGCCTGGCTCAATTTCAAAATCTTCTATTGCCAAAAAGTCATATCCAGCAGATGCTTTTGTTTTTCTAATTGGTAATTCATATTTACCATATAAATCTTTATCATCTTTTATGTCTTTTTTAAATTGTTCAAAACTAATTTTTTCAAAAGATCTTTCCATAATTCCTCCAAAACATAAAAAAATTCATAAACTAAAGGACGAGCATACACCCGCGGTACCACCTTTATTTATGAATTATCATACACTTATATCTTAACGCGACTTACACGGTTTAACTCCAGAGTCATCTTCATTATTTTAAATCAAATTGTTTTCACCAACCACAATCTCTCTAGATAATTAAAATAACTACTCATTCCTTCAACATTAATTATGTAGCCATTTTAACATAGATAAATTTTTTTAGCAAGAAATATCCACTTTGTTAGCAATTAATGAAGAAAGTAATTTAGCAACTACTAAATAATTAGTATCTATTTGATTTTTACTATATAAAATTACTAACCCTAAAGAATTACCATCACTAATTACAGGAAATATCATATAATATCCAATTAATTCTTTATTTTCAAAAAAATATTTATCTAGTTCTTTACTAACTTTGTTTTGTCTTTCATC
This sequence comes from Bacilli bacterium, assembly GCA_017398945.1. Classification (GTDB taxonomy): domain Bacteria; phylum Bacillota_I; class Bacilli_A; order RF39; family UBA660; genus RGIG1752. The sequence goes on from JAFQES010000027.1 coordinate 37,326, forward strand.
AATTATTGCTTTTAAATTATTATCTAGTTGTTTATTTAAAAATTCATTTTTAATATTACTTCCTGCACAAGCTATAACTTTATCACGATCAGTAACAATGATATCTAAATCAGTTATATTATTAGTTGAATTTACTAAATCATTTATAAATCCTTGATAATTATTTACTAAAGAATGCTTTCTTAATTTAATATCATCATCATCTATTATTATTTCTAAATTTTCGCCATCTCTAATTCCCATAGTCTTTCTTATCTCTTTAGGAATAACAATTCTTCCTAAATCATCTATTTTTCTAAATACTCCAGTAGATTTCACTACGTTAATTCACTCCATTCTAATTATAGTGTTAACTTTTGTTAAGTATTTATACTTTTATTTGAATTAAATAAAGAAGATATTTATACTTATTATGAAAGGTGGTTTATATGACAGTAGAAGCTATTGTAGAAATTCCTATGGGAACCAGAAATAAATATGAAGTTGATCATGAATCAGGAAAAATAAAATTAGATAGAGTTTTATATAGTAGTGTCTCATATCCTTGTGAATATGGATTTATTGATAAAACATTAAGTGGTGATGGCGATCCATTAGATATCTTAGTATTATCAACATCTCAAACTTTTCCGGGTTGTATAATTAAAGCAAGAGTTTTGGGGTATATGGAAGTTTATGATAATAACATGACTGATGAAAAAGTTATAAGTGTAGTTGACACTGACCCAAGATGGGATCATATCCAAAAACTTGAGGATCTACCGGAACACACTCTAAAAGAAATTCGTGAATTTTTTAAAACTTACAAACATTTACAAAACATTGACGTAGAAACTGGTAACCTTCACGGCTTAGAAGAAACTATAAAATTAATTGAAGAATGCCGTCATAACTACAAAGGATAAGATAATTTATAAAATTGTAAAAAAAAGTAAACGCTAGGTCATACCTTGATCCTAGCGTTTTTTCATTTACGTAAAATTAATTACTAATTTTTTCTAATAATTCAACTAAATAATATATAAAATGTTTGTCTAATTGTTTAATTGGAAGCGATATTATAATTCGTTTATTAAAATATTTAAATTGAAATTTAGGAGTTATAGAATAAGCTTCTAAAAATAATTTATCTCCTTTAATGTTGGCACTTATATCTTCTGGAATTTCGATAGTTATTAAACGATCAGTTTGGGAAACTTTTGTAATATTAAATTTACTAGCTAATTTTTCAAACCATTCTTCATACATGTAAATAACTAATTCTTCACTTATTTTACCAAATCGATCTTCTAATTCATTTTTAACATCAATTAATTTATTATATGAATCTATTTCATTAATCTTTTGATGAATTTCAATTTTTAAATCTTCATCAGAAACATAATTATCACTAATATGTGTTTCTACATTTATTAAAGAAGGTTTCTCGGTTTCTTCATAAACCTCTTCGCCATTTTGGCGTTTAATCTCATCTTCAACCATTTTTAAATATAAAGAAATACCAACACTATCAACAAATCCCGCTTGCTCACTTCCCAAGATATCTCCAGCGCCACGGATTGCTAAATCTCGCATCGCTATCTTGTACCCACTACCAAGTTCCGTAAATTCTTTAATAGCTTGCAGACGTTTTACCGCAATATCATTTAGTACTTTCCTATTATCATAGAAAAGATAAGCATACGCAATACGATCGCTTCTTCCAACTCTCCCTCGTAACTGATATAACTGACTTAAACCAAAATGATCAGCATCAAATACTAATAAAGTATTGGTATTAGGTATATCAATACCCGTTTCAATAATCGTAGTACATAATAAAATATCATATTTATAATCAATGAAATCTTCCATTATTTTTTCCAACTCTTGTTTAGACATTTTCCCATGAGCACTTATAATTCTTGCTTCTGGCACTAATTTTTGTAAATGCAAGAGTTTATTTTCCATCTTACCGATATTATTATATAAAATAAATACTTGGCCATTTCTAGCTAACTCTTTATATATTGCATCCTTAATTATTAAATCATTTTCAGCGACTACATAAGTCTGAATTGGATATCTGTTTACGGGAGCAGTATCAATTACTGTTAAATCCCGAAGCCCGCTTAAAGCCATTTTTAAAGTTCGCGGAATTGGCGTAGCTGATAACGTTAAAACATTAACATCATTTTTGTATTCTTTAATTTTTTCTTTATGAGTTACACCAAACCGTTGTTCTTCATCCACTACTAAAAGTCCCAACTTCTTAAATTTAACATCTTTACTTAATAAGCGATGAGTTCCAAATACTATATCAATAGTTCCATTTTCTAAGCCTTTTAAAATACGTTCTTTTTCTTTTGGTGTTGTAAATCTATTTAATAAAGCTATTTCAATAGGATAACTTTTAAATCTTTCTATCGCATTTTCATATTGTTGTTTTGATAAAATTGTTGTTGGACATAAATAAAATACTTGTTTATTATTCAATACTGCTTTAAATATCGCTCTAAAGGCTACCTCAGTTTTCCCGAAACCAACATCTCCACACAATAGCCTATCCATTGGTTTAGAACTTTTTAAATCCATATCTATTTCTGAAATAGCTTTTATTTGATCAGCTGTTTCAGTATATGGAAACTCATTGGCAAACAAGACTTCTTCTTCGTATGTTTTATATTTTTCATTTTCTAGCATATTTCTAGCAGCATACAACTTGATTAATTCCTCTGATATATCTCTAATTTTTTTAGTTAATGATCTTTTTGTCTTTTCCCAACTAACAGAATTTAATTTATTTAACTTAGGGGCACTACCCTCGTTTGCACTATATTTAAAAACATTACTAATATTTTCCACTGGAACATAAATCTTATCATTTCCTTGATAATTTATTTGTAAATAATCTTTTTTTAAGCCATTTCTTTCTAAAGTTATTAAACCCGCATACACACCTATTCCATGCATACTATGAACAACATAGTCTCCTATTTCTAATTGTTCATAATCCTTAATTTTTCTTCCTAAACGATAATTATTACGATATTTAATAACACTATTTTTAGATTTATCTAGATCATTTTCTCCAATTACAACATATTTATCAAGTATAAAACCATTATTTATTTTTTTCTTTATTATTTTAATGTTCCCTAAATTTAATTCTTTAATAGCTTTAATCTCGCTATCAGTTGATAAACAAAAAATTACTTCTTTTCCCGCATTTAAATATTTATCAACTTCTTTAGCTAAATAATCGTAATCACCATCAAACGGGATTATCGTTTTAGCCCCAAGATTAACATTTACATCACTATCCACATTTTCCAAAGTATCTAAATAAATTACTTCTTTTTCTATGATTTCATCTAAATAAAACATATATTTTTCCATATGATTATCTTTAGTTTCACAATATTCAACAATATCACTTTGAAGTTTTAAATTACTAGCGTTAATTTGTTGTTCGTTTATCTTAATTACTAATGGGTTATCACAACAATCATATAACGAACTATTGATAGAGGTAGTTATTTCGTCAACTGGATAAATATTTATAGATTCTATTGTATCTAAAGATCGTTGCGTCTTTTCATCAAAATATCTAATAGATTCTACTTCATTACCAAAAAACTCTATTCTTACCGGATGATTTTCGCTAAACAAAAAAGCATCTACAACAAAGCCTCGAACCGCAAATTCTCCTGTTGAAGTAACAATAGAATCCTTGGTATAACCTAAATCTACCAAGTTTTCTACTAATGTATCGCGATTAATATTTTCTCCTTTTGAAATTGTATATATTTTATTACTTTCAACGTGTGGTAAAAATTTTAAATAACCCATCAAGTTAGTAACAATTATTTTAGGTGTTGATAAACTATTTAAAGTTTCTAATCTTGTCATTTTAAGTTCAGGTGACACCGCTAATGCTACCGATGTAACAAAATCGTCCATTGGAAACAATAAAACGTCATCCGTATGAGTTTTAATCTTTTGATATAACTTGTTAGCTTCATATAATGAACTTACCAATACAATTATATGCTTATTTGTCTTTTGAAATGCTTTTAGAACGTAAAAAATGCTTAACTCTTCAGTTAAACCACCTATCTTAAGTCCAGATTCCACTTTTAAATAATCATCCAAAAAGTCCATTTACTCACCTTTTTTATTATAGTTCATCATCGCTTTTTCAATACCATCAGATATAAAGGTTTCAATTATTTTATTAAATATTGGATATAAATCATTTATCTTTTCTATTTCTGCTTTAGAAAACTTTCCTAAAACATAATCCTTAACATCACCATTTGCTTTAGATATACCAACTTTTAATCTTGCAAACGCTTCTGAATGAAGATTACTAATAATTGATTTAATTCCATTATGTCCACCAGATGAACTATTTTTCTTAAGTTTATAAGTTCCAAAAGCTAAATCTAAATCATCGTGAATTATTAAAATATCATTTATATCCACATCATAATAATTAGCTATTTCTCTAACAGCTAGACCAGAATTATTCATATAAGTAAGAGGTTTTACAAATAAAACCTTTTGACCAGATATATTTGTACTATAAATTAAACTATTATGTTTTTTCGTCCAATTTAAGTTATCAACAAAGTTATCCACAATCATAAATCCAATATTATGTCTTGTATTTTCATATTCCTTATCAGGATTACCTAATCCTACAATCAGTTTCATATTGTAACCTCCTAATCAAATATATTTTTATAAGTCTTTAAGTCTTGAACATCAAGACATTTTACTTTTACCCCTAGCTTTCCTTTTTTTACGGCTTTAATTAATACTAAAGCTAATTCAGCAGATTTATTAGTCTTAATAAAAACTAATTCTTTTATAGCAATGCCATAATTATTTAAAATAATCGTTAATTCTGTAAGTCGATCTGCTCGATGAACCATGTATGAACAGCCATTATCTTTTAATAAATAATTTATTTGCCAACAAAGTTCTTCTAAACTAACTTTTATCTCATGACGAGATATCGCTTTTTCTTCCACTTCATTTATAAGAGCATTTTTATTATATTTAAAAAACGGCGGATTGCAAGATACAACATCAAAATTATTTCCCGGGAAATAATTTTTTACATTTTTAACATCATCATTTATTATTTTGATTTGTTCTTGTAAATTATTATAAGTAATTGAATCAATTGCATTATTATATACATTATTTTGAATTTCTATTCCATATATCTCATTATCATACTTTGTTGATAAAATCAATGGTATAGGGGCATTACCTGTGCATAGATCAATAATTTTATCATTATTCTTTAATTTAATATATTCAGCTAGCAAGATAGAATCTAAAGAAAATTTAAAATAATCCTCATCTTGATAAATTTTTAAATTATAATCATATAAATCATTTAATATCTTCATAAGGATAACTTATTTCTTTCTTTTCATTTCCGACTAAAACAGTAACTTCTCTTTTTAAAATATTTACAGAGATTACTTGAGCAAATTCTCCATCAACATTAATCTTTTGACCAACTGAAGGTAATCCTTTATTACATCTTTTATATTCTTCATCTTCATACGTTAAACAACAAAGAAGTCTTGAACACATTCCATTAATCTTTTGGGGATTTAAAGAAACGCCTTGATTTTTGGCCATATTCATTGAAACAGAATCAATATGTTGTAAAAAGTTACTACAACATAGTACTTGTCCACATGGACCAATCCCAGCAATTTCTCTTGCTTTATCACGAGCTCCAATTTGGCGTAATTCTATTCTTGTTTTATAAATAGCAGCTAGCTTTTTAGCAAGTTCACGAAAATCAATTCTTTCATCAGCTACAAAATTAAACAATAATTGCTTACGATCAAAAGTAAATACGACATTTATGATATCCATATCTAAATTTAACTCTTTAACCAAAGACTTTGCTTTTTTTAAAGCAGCTGTAGCATCCTTACAATTTTTTAAATATGTATCATAATCTTTATCAGTAGCAATTCTTATTATTTCTTTGATTTCAGCAACTGGCACTTTATTTTGATCTTCATTTACTTTGTTAACAACTTTTCCAAATTGTTCTCCCTTTTCAGTTTCAACAATTACTTGAGTATCAACTTCAATAGTCTGTTCACTTTTGAAATAATACTTCTTTCCTCTTTCTTTAAAGATTACTTCATATATATTAATCATTTTACTTCACTCATCTCTATTATAAACTCTTCAAGCAAAAGTTCCATATTTACATTATACTTTATTTTTTCTAGAAAGCGATGGTAAATTTTAACTTTTCTTAAATTAAATTCTTTCCCTTTTTCTAATTCATCATGTAATAAATAACTAAATATATGTTTTAAATCATTTTTATCTTCCAGACTGCCTATATAATCTTTTACATCATAAATCCCCGTAATAGATGATGTTAAATCAAGTAATCTTGTAGCATTCTCTTTTAAACCATTATTATCTTCACATATATCAAATTTTTCGGTTAAAATTTGACAACGACTAGTTATTGTTGGTAAAACTAGATCCTTTTTCGTTGTTAAAAGTAAACCAATAATATTTTCTTCTGGTTCTTCTAAGAACTTAAGTAATGCATTTGCGGCAGTCTGATTTAGTTTGTCCGCTTCAGAAATGATATAAATATTATACTTTCCAAAAAAAGCTTTAGTGCTAAATTTCTTTTGTAACTCTTCAACTTGTCCTATTTTAATATTAACACCATCAGGAGATATTCGAATAATGTTAGGATGATTATCACTATCAATAAAATGACATTGTTGACAGCTATTACAATATTCATTGTCTTCTTCACATAAGATTATTTTTAATATTTCTTTTAATTCTTTTTCAAATTCTAATAAATTGTTTGTTTCAATTAAATAAGCGTGAGCTAACTTTTTCTCACGTACTTGATTTAATATAGCTTGTCTAACAAATACTGCCATTTAAACCTCCTTATTTAACAATGAAACTCATTATTACCAAAGATAACAAACCTGGAGTTCCTAAACAAGATACTATTCCAATAGAGATTAAATTTACGGGAATATTAATATTTATTGAGGAAACTAACAAGTTAAAACTATATAAAAATATAAATGCAAATAATACTCTTTTTAATACTTTAAATAGCACTTTGAACATATTCTCACCTAGTGAAAATTATGCATTAAATCAATAAATTATTCAGAAATCTTTTTTCTATCAACTAAGGCTTTATCAATAGTTACTGGATCGAGATAATCTATATCAGCTCCCATCGGAATTCCATAAGATAATCTTGATATTGTGACATTACTATTTTCAAATATTTTTTTCAAATAAAGCATCGTAGTTTCACCTTCTATTGATGATTTTAAAGATAATATTAATTCAGGATTTTCCATTTCTTTAACTCTGGATACCAAACTTGCAATGTTAATATCTTCGGGAGAAATATCATCAATTGGAGAAATTAATCCATTTAAAACATGATATACCCCATTAAAATGACCAGACTTTTCAAATGTAAAAACACTTTTTGAATCTTCAGTAACACATATAACATTTTGTTCACGACTATCATCACGACAAATATTACAAACGTCTTCATCAGTTAAATGTCCACATATTGAGCATGAATGCAATGATTTTAAATTAACAATTGAAGAAGCAAAATCATTTATTACATCTTCATCAATAGCCATAGTTGCTAAAGCAAGTCTTTCAGCGTTTTTCTCACCTATACCTGGAAGCTGTTTATAAAACTCCATTGTTTCTTCAATTAATTTAGGATAAATTGCCATTTTAGAATAACCCGTTTAAGCCTTGACTATATGCACCAAGTTTATCATTAATTTCTTTATCAATTTTTGCTAAAGCATCACTTATAGCAATATTAATCATATCTTCCAACACTTCTTTATCATCTTCATCGATAGTACCTTCTTTTAAAATCTTTAAAGAAACTAGTTTTCTATCTCCTTTAAATTTAACTTTTACCCATTCAGAATTTCCTTCAAATTCAGTTTTATCAATTTCTTCTTTCTTTTTAGTAATATCACGTTGCATTCTTTGCGCTTGCGCCATCATACTTTGTAAATTCATGATTCCATCTCCTTAATTAAATTCTATTTTATCCTCTGAAAATATTTCGCTAGCAATATCTGCAAGTTCATCATTTTCTTTCTCTATATATTGTATATCATCTTCTTCAATAAGAGAATATGTTTTCTTATTTTTTAAATTTTGGATATATTCCTTTTTTTGAACAATCCATTCTTCATCAGTTATCGCAACTAATTTTAATTTTTTATTAAAATACTCAGAAGCAACTTCATCAACCTTATTAATATTTAAGTTAACTAATTCTGCAGTGCCTTTAGATCCCGAAGTTATTATGACATATAAATCAGAAGCTGCAACAACATTAGTATCTACTAAAACTGATAATATTTGAGAATCATTTATATTATTAACAAAACTATTCCATTTTTCTTTTAATTCTTCTAAAATTAATTTTTGAGGATTTACAAAACAATTATTGATTCTAATATTTTTCAATTTTTCATAATCAGATTCTTCAAAATTATTTCCCGGGAAATAATTTTTATTATCTTCCCTAGAAACTTCGGTCTCTTTATTTTCCTCAACAACCGGAATCTTCTCATTTTTTTCTATTTCAACATGATTCAAATTATTTCCCGGGAAATAATTTTCACCAACACGATTTACATTGTTAGTAACTTTTTTATCTTCTTTTGAGTTTTCAATAGCAACCTCACTGTCAACTGTTGCTAACATTATAGCTTCTAGCAATATGAATGGACTAACATATATATTAGCATCATTAATAGATTGATTTATCTCTAATATTGCTTTCTTTATTTTAGAGATATTAGACGAAGAATATTCGTTTCTGTTTGCTATTAGCATAATCATAAAAATGTTGATTATTTTTTTAGCAACACTTTTATAATCATACCCTTTAGCTTTTATTTCATCAATAATTTCAATAATCTTAGGATAATCATTAGTTAAAAAAGCATTATTAAGTTGTTCTATCAAAATAGTACCAACTATATTATATGAATTTTGAACAATATCTAATGAAATATTATCATATTGAGAGCTGAGTTGATCTAATATTCCTAAAGCATCTCGCATTCCGCCTTCTGCCAAATTTGCTATTTCGGTTATTGCTTCATCAGAAATTTCAATTTTTTCTTCTTTGCTTACATACTTTAAACGAGAAACCAACGCTGGAAGACTTATTTGATGAAAATCAAATCTTTGACATCTCGATAAAATAGTTATTGGGATACATTCGACATTAGTTGTAGCCAATATAAACACCACATTACTAGGCGGTTCCTCCAACGTTAATAACAAAGCATTAAAAGCGTTTGCTGTTAGCATATGAACTTCATCAATTATATAAACTTTATATTTAGACATCGACGGCGCAAGCTTTACATTGTTAATAAGTTCTCTTATCTCATCTACGCCGTTATTAGATGCAGCATCAATTTCAATTATATCTGGGCTTTGGGCAAAACTCTTACACAAATCACACTCGCCACAAGGTCCAGATTCAGAATAATTCAAACAATTTAAAGATTTAGCAAAAACCTTTGCTGTCGTAGTTTTTCCGGTTCCACGAGGTCCCGAAAAAATATAAGCATGAGCAATCTTTTGCTTATTTATCGCATTCTTTAAAGTCTTTATAATAAAATCTTGATCAATAATATTTTCAAAATTGTTAGGTCTATATTTACGATATAATACTTTGTAGTCCATAGTTATTGCTCCTTACCTAATAATTATACCATAGTTCAAAAAGATTATCTTTTATTTTTAAAAGTTTTTTGCATAAAATCAACAAGTTCTTGAGAAACATTAGTTTGAACTTTAATGAATTCTGTTTTGTTATACTCTTTTTTTGTGGATAACTTTTCTGAATAAAAATAAACTTTATTTATTCTAGATTGCTTAATAATCTCACAACACATTGAACAAGGTTTTAACGTCACGTACAAATCACAACCATTAAGGCGCCAATCTTTTAGTTTTTTAGCAGCTTTTCTTATAGCTAATATTTCAGCATGACCTGTTACATCATGAGATTTTTGTCTTTTATTAAAAGCACAAGAAATTATCTTATTATTTTTAACAATTACTGCCGAAACTGGTATTTCATCCCTGTTAAAAGCTTTTTTAGCTAATGTTAATAACTTTTTATCGATTTTTTCTTGCATATAAATTCTCCTATAAAAAAAGTGCACACAAACAGAGACCGACGTGGCTGCTATATTCCTATCCTGACCAGGTTACAGCGTATTTGTTGCACGAATAAATATTATCACATATTTTTTTAACAAGCAACTTTTTAATGTTTCACGTGGAACATTAAAAAAAACAATATTTTTTATAAAAATCTAAAACAAATAAAGGTTTGTTACCTTTAAAACTATGTTATCAAAAATATATGTTTCACGTAAAACATATATATGCAAAGAATTTAAGTCTATCAGAACAAACAAATTATGATTAATGTTTCACGTGGAACATTAATTTAAGTTTTTAAGTTAAACTGCACTAAACAAAGTTATCCACAATGTTTCACGTGAAACATTGTGGTGCACCAATAAATGATTAAATACAAAATTTAGAAAAACATCGAGTTAATTTTATTTTAAAATAATAGTTAATTGTATAAATATTATATACTTTTATGAATGTTCCACGTGAAACATTCACAATTTTTATGTAATAAAAAACTATCTAAGTTCATTCTTAAATAGTTTTTAAATTAATACTAGTTCTGTTCTTCAGATGTTTCACGTGGAACATCATTATTGATTTCATTATAATCTATTTCTGTAAGATTATCTTCAATCTCATCTTCTTTTTCTACTAAACTAATGGTAGTAACAAAGTGATCTTCTTTCAAATTAATTAATCTAACTCCTTGCGCAGTTCTTCCTAAAGTATTAATTTGCTCTAATTTCATACGCATTGCCATACCATTGTTGGTCATAATAACTAATTCTTTATTTTCTTCAACAACTTTTACAGCAACTATTGAACCATTTTTCTCTGTTACACTTAAAGCTTTTACACCTTTGCTTCCACGGCTTGTTTCTCTAAAATCACTAACTCTTGATTGTTTTCCATACCCTTTGTTAGTAACTATTAAGATATTATCTTCATTTTTAACAATTTCACACGCCACACAAACATTTCCGTCCAAATTAATACCTTTAACGCCACTTGCAGTTCTTCCCATTGCTCTTAATTTATCTTCTGAGAACTTAACTAACTTACCTTCACTTGATCCAAGTAATACTAAATCATTACCAGAAGTCTTTTTAACATCTAATAATTCATCACTATCTTTCATAGAAATAGCAATCTTTCCTGTTGCTCTAATATTGTTGAATTCTTCAATGTTAGTTTTCTTAACAACACCTTTTTTGGTTGCAAATAGCAAATACTTATGACTTTCAACTTTCGAAATGTTGATCATCGATTTAACATATTCGTCTTTTTCTATTTGAATCAAGTTTACTATTGGTAAACCTTTCGCGGTTCTACTAAATTCTGGTATTTCATAGCCTTTTAAGCGATATACGCGACCTAAATTAGTAAATAATAAGACATAATCATGCGTTGTAATATTAATCATACTTTCCACAAAATCTTCTTCATTTATTGTCATACCTTTAATACCTACACCACCACGATTTTGCGTTTTATAAGTATCTGCAAGCATTCTTTTAATATATCCTTTGTTAGTAAGTGTGATAACAACATTTTCATCAGGAATCAATGATTCATCTTCAATATAATCAATTGCCGTCATATCGATATCTGTTTTACGTTCATCAGCATATTTTGCTTTAATTTCTAGCATTTCAGACTTAATTATATTAAGAATTTTTTCTTCACTAGCTAAAATTTCTGTTAATTCAGCAACTAATTTAGTTAATTCAGCAATTTCATTTTCAACTGTTTCCTTAGCTAATCCAGTTAATCTTCTTAACTTCATTTCTAAAATAGCATTAGTTTGCGCCTCAGAAAGACCATATTTAGCCATTAATGCTTTACTTGCATCTTCATCTGTTTCAGATTCCTTAATAATACGAATTACTTCATCAATATGATCTAAAGCAATCTTTAAACCTTCTAAAATATGCAATCTAGCTTTATATTTAGCTAAATCAAACTCTGTACGACGATAAATTACTTGTTTTTGATGATCCACATACTTTTCGTAAATAGTTTTTAGATCTAAACATCTAGGACGACCATCTACTAACATCAAGAAATTTATTCCATAAGACATTTGAACTTGTGTATGTTTATATAAATTATTTAATATAACGTTAGCATTTGCTTCTTTTTTTACATCTATTACAATTCTAACTCCACCTAAAGCAGATTCATCGGTTAAACCTGAAACTCCGTCGATTACTTTATCTCTAATTAATTCAGCTATTTTAATAATTAAAGCCTTTTTATTAACTTGGTATGGTAATTCAGTAATAATAATTCTATTTTTTCCATGATTTTCTTCAATTTCTACTCTAGAACGAATCGTAATTGTTCCACGACCCGTTTCAAAAGCCTTTTTAATACCTGAATTTCCTAAAATTATACCACCACTTGGAAAATCTGGCCCCTTAATATAATTCATTAATTCCATAATACTTATATCAGGATTATCAATATAAGCAACACATCCATCGATAACTTCTCCTAAGTTATGTGGTGGAATGTTAGTAGCCATACCAACAGCAATACCCATATTTCCGTTAACTAAAATATTTGGAAATCTACTTGGTAGAATTGTTGGTTCTTTTCTTTGACCATCGTAGTTATCAGTAAAATCTACAGTGTTTTTATTTAAGTCTCTTAATAACTCCATTGATATCTTAGCTAATTTAGCTTCGGTATAACGGGAAGCTGCAGCTCCATCACCATCAATATTACCAAAGTTTCCGTGTCCATCAACCAAAGTATGTCGATAAGTAAATGGTTGAGCCATTCTTACCATTGAATCATAAATAGCTGAATCTCCATGTGGATGGTAATGTCCCATTACAGCACCAACAGCGTTAGCACTTTTTTGATGTTTTTTATCAGGAGTCATTCCTTCTTCTAATAATGTATATAATATTCTTCTATGAACTGGCTTTAAACCATCTCTTACATCAGGAATTGCTCTTGATACAATTACACTCATCGAATAATCTAGAAAAGAATCTTTCATTTCTTTAACAAGATTAACGCTGACCATTTTATCATGTTCATTCATTTAACTCACCACCCTAAACATCCAGATTTATAACACTTAAAGCATTATCCTCAATGAATTTTCTTCTAGGTTCAACATCTTCACCCATTAATAAGTCAAATATTGAATCAGCTGCCATAGCGTCTTCTAAATCAATTTTCTTTAAAACTCTCGTATCAATATGCATTGTTGTTTCACGAAGTTCATGCGCATCCATTTCTCCTAGACCTTTCATACGCCCAATATCTGGTTTAACGTTTGGAGGTAAAGTTGCTAAATACGCATTAAGTTCCTCATCATTAAGCACATATTTTGTTGTTTTACCATGCTTAATTGAATATAAAGGAGGTTGCGCAGCATAAATATGTCCATTTTCAATTAATGGTTTAAAATAGCGATAAAATAATGTTAATAACAATGTTCTAATATGAGCTCCGTCAACATCGGCATCGGTCATAATAACGATTTTGTGATAACGTAATTTAGAAATATCGAAATCTTCTCCAATTCCTGTATTGAAAGCTGTTATCATCGTTCTAATTTCTTCGTTTGATAAAGCGCGGTCTAAACGAGCTTTTTCAACGTTTAAGATCTTACCGCGAATCGGTAAAATAGCTTGTGTTGCCGGATTTCTTCCATCCTTAGCTGTTCCTGCTGCACTATCCCCTTCGACTATAAATACTTCACATTCTTCAGGATTTTTTGAAGAACATCCTGTTAATTTTCCTTGGAACGAAGGTAAATCAACAGTTCCTTTTTTACGATTAACTTCACGAGCTTTTTTAGCTGCAATTCTTGCTCTGGCTGCCACCATTGATTTTTCAACTATAGATTTAGCTTGATCAGGATTTTCTAATAAAAATCTCTCAAATGCTTCAGCAAAAATGTTAGCAGCAACTCTTTTAACCTCGGTATTACCTAGTTTTGTTTTAGTTTGTCCTTCAAATTGTGGTTCAGGAACTTTTACTGAAACAATCATTGTAACACCTTCTCTAACGTCTTCACCGGTTAAAGAATCATCATTTTCTTTCATAAACTTATTTGCTTTTGCATAAGTGTTAATAATTCTTGTTAAAGCAGATTTTACTCCGTCTTCATGTGTTCCTCCTTCTGGAGTTGTAATATTATTAACAAAAGAATAAATAGCTGGATTATATCCGTCATTATATTGGAATGCTACTTCTAAAGAAATATCTTCTTCTACTCCATCTACATAAATAATATCTTCATGAATAGCTGTCTTATTTTCATTTAATAATGCAACATATTCCTTGATTCCACCTTCATAAAGGAAAGTATCTTTCTTACCAGATCTATCATCTACTAAGATTATTCTAAGCCCTTTATTTAAGAAAGCTAATTCTCTGGCTCTTGTAAATAAGGTATCATAATCAAATGTTGTAGTTTCTTTAAATATTTCAGCATCTGGCATAAAAGTTACAGTTGTACCAGTTCTTTCTTCACTACAGTCACCAATAACCGTTAATGGTGACTCAGTATGTCCTCCATTAGCAAATTTTACTTCATGAATTTTACCTTCTTTATAAACTGTTACAGTAACCCATTTACTTAAGGCATTAACAACTGATGCACCTACACCATGTAATCCTCCAGATACCTTATATCCGCCACCACCGAACTTTCCTCCGGCATGTAATACTGTATAAACAGTTTCAACTGTTGATAACCTTGTTTTAGGATGAACTCCAACCGGAATACCACGACCATCATCTTTTACAGTAACAGAACCATCTTTATTAACAATAATTTCAATATCATCACAATATCCTGCTAATGCTTCATCAATTGCATTATCCACAATTTCCCATACTAAATGGTGAAGACCTCTAACGCTAGTACTACCGATATACATACCAGGTCTTTTACGAACGGCCTCTAAACCTTCTAAGACTTGGATATCCGATGCATCATAATGTTTTGTTTCTTCTTGCATACTCTCACTCCTCTACGACGTTTCCGGAAAAAACCTTAAACTTCTTGCTATTTTCTTTTAATGTTTTTTTTAACTTACTTAATTCAGTAGTTGTTATAAATATTTGGCAATCACTTGGTAATAATTTTAAAATATTGTTTATTTTTTCTTTATCTAACTCGCTAAATAAGTCATCTAAAATAAGTATTGGTCCAAATCCTAATCTTTCTTTAATCATTTCTAATTCGGCCAATTTTAAAGCAACTATAATATTTTTTATTTGTCCTTCACTTGCCCACTCTTTCGCTTTATTATCATCTAACAAAAAATCAAGATCATCTAAATGTACTCCTAATAAAGTTTTCCCAAAATTTAGCTCTTTTTCATATATTTTTTTGAATTTTTTAGCTAATTCTTCTGAGCTTTTATCAAAAGTAGATAAATATTTTACTGAGATACTTCCCTCTTTTGTAATTAGATTATAATAATCATTAATTCTTAAATTAATTTGATTAATGAACTCTAAACGTAAATCATAAATAATTTTACCTAACTCAATTAATTTTTGTGTTAGAATATCCAAATATTCATAACTTTTATTAGCATTTAAAGATAACTGTTTCAAATAAGAATTCCGTTGTTTTAAGACTTTATTATAATCACTAACATATTTTAAATAGTTAGAATCATAAAAAGATAACTCAATATTTAGAAATTTTCTTCTTGTAATCGGCGTATCTTTTAAAATTCTTAAATCTCCAGGCGAGAACACAACTATCGGAATTTTAGCAATATATTCACTTAACAACTGAATTTTATTGTTATTAATTTGAACCTTTTTCCCCTCTTTTGTAATTTCTACCTGATATTTGATTTTCTTTGTTTGTTTAACAGTACCTTTGATTTTTGCTTTTTCACAAGACTTTCGAATTAAGCTCTTATCATTTACATTTCGAAAAGTTTTGGTTAAGGCTAAAACATAGATTGCTTCAACAATATTTGTTTTACCACTACCATTTTTACCATATATAATATTAACGTTTGGGGAAAATTTTAAAGACAATTTATGATAATTACGAAAATTTAGTAATTCTAGAAGTTCAAATTTCATAAATTGCCCCCTTTTACGTCAATATAATAAAATAATAGGTATACCCGTACACCTATACCTATCATTAATTATAACACAAATTTAAGATTTATTAAATGTTTTTTCGATTTTTTCGCCCTCTTAAAACCGATTCTAAACGAGTTGCTCTTAAAACTTGATTATCAATAATTCCATATGATGTTGATAACTCAATTTTTTGCTTATTTTTAAAGATAATAATAACCTTATTACCAACTGTGTAATACCTATCAATATTTTTTAAAGATACCCAAGAACACTCTTTTAACCTTGGTGAACAAGTTGGAAAAAAGATGATCTCTTTAGTTTCTTCAACAATTACTGGGCACTTATGCGTTACACCAATTAAATTAGATGTCCCCTTTTGTCTACCTAATAAACTACTTCCAAAATAAGCACAACTATCTTCCATTATGTTATTAGCCAACTTATCCACATAAAATTCCTGATTATTTTCATATACTTTAGTTTTTCCTTTTTCGCTAATCAAAGCTAATGTATCGGTATTAATTTCATAATCTTGCATATTACTTCACCCCCTTACAAATAAATTGTTTTCTATTAAACTAAAAAAAAACAACAAAATTTGTTGCTTTTTGTAATTAATATGTTTTTATCGGTAAAATTAGCTGAATTAATGATTCATCACTAACAGATTTTACAATAATTGGTTTTGTATCACTATTTAATAATATTAAAATATCTTCATCTTTAATGGTTTTTAAAGCTTCTAACATATATTTAGAACTAAAGGAAATTTCTAATTTTTCTTTATTATTAGATTCTACTAACAATTTTTCTTCAACTTTTCCTAATTCTGAAGATGACGATGAAATTAACATATTAACATTTTCTAAATTCATCTTAACAATATTTTTATCTTTTCCTTGTGTTAATAAAGATGCTCTATCAATAGCAGAATTAAACTCACTAGAACTTACCTTTATAATATAAGCAAACTCATTAGGAATTAAATTACTTGTATTTGGATAAGTTCCATTTAATAAGTTACTTTGGAATAAGATATTCTTATATTTAAATAATATTTTATTACTAAATACATGAATTTCTAAATTTTCATCTGTTAATAACTTCTCTAATTCAATAATATTTCTTCCTGGAATAACGATATCCACATTGTTATTAACAATCTGATTTAATTTAATATTCTTTTTAGCTAAACGATATGAATCTGTAGCTACACATTCTAATAAATCTCCATTAATTTTTAAGTTAACACCTGTAAGTAATGGTCTTAATTCTTGATTAGATATTGCAAAAGAGGTTTGATTAATAATTGTTTTAAATGTTTCTGCTTCAATAACAATTGGTTCTTTACTTTCCTCTATTTTAATAAGTGGATAATCTTTAGCATCTAAACAATTTAATGAAAATTGGTTATTATCAGTATAGATTTTTATCTTTAATCCATCTAATACTTCAAAGTTAACAACATCACTAGGCATCTTTCTAATAATTTCTAAGATATATTTACTTTGTAAAATAATAGATCCTTCTTTTTCAATATTTTTAATTTCTTTACTTTCAATTAATACTTTAATAGTAAGCTCTCCATCACTTGCTAACAAGTATAATCCTTCTTTTTGTAAATCAAATTTAATTCCATTTAATACTGGTATTATGTTTTTAGTAGATATTGCTTTAATAACATTATTAAGTCCATCTAATATAATATTTTTATCAATTGAAAATTTCATCTTCATTCCTTCTTTCTTATTTATATTATTAATTATTATTATAATAGTGTTAGTAATGTGGATAAGTCATTTTTCTTAGGTATAACCTAGGGTGAAAACCAATATTCTATGTTTATAAGTAGTTGATAACTTTTAACATTATTCACATTCGGTTTTTTATTTCGTTAATTGTTACTTGTAATTTAGCATCTTGTTTTAGTTCTTTTTCAATCTTATCACAAGCAAATATTACGGTTGAATGATCCCTACCCCCAAATTCTAATCCAATCTTAGGAAATGTCTCATTTGTTTCCATTCGACATAAGTACATTCCTAGCTGTCTTGGATATGCGATCTTATTACTTCTTTTCTTTCCTTTTAAGTCTTCTACGGTTATACCATAATAACTTGCTACAGCTTTTTGAATTTTTTCGATATTACTGGACGCATAAATGTTTTTACTAACATAATCTTTTAATGCTTCGCAGGCAAATTCTAAATCGATTTTATCTGGTACAATCATTGCTGTATAAGCCATTAATCTATTTATTGTTCCTTCAATATGTCTAACATCATTTTGACAAGCATTAGCGATATATTCAACAACCGCATCATCAATTTTCTTAGCAATACTTGTATGAGCTATCTTACTTCTAATAATGCGACATCGAAGATCAAAATCAGGTGGATAAATATCAACAGGTAATCCCCACATAAAACGAGATCTTAGCCTTTCTTCAAGCTTTTTTAAATCATCTGGCGATCTATCCGAACTTATAATGATTTGTTTTCCCATTTTATGTAAAGAATTAAATGTATTAAAGAATTCTTGTTGTGTTCTATCGGCACCAACTAAATATTGAATATCATCAATTATCAACACATCAACATTCCGATACTTATTTTTAAATTCATTAGCATAATCAAATGAATTAGCATTTTTTGTAATATCAGCAATACCAGTAAAGTCAGTCATAAAATCTTCACTAGTTACGTATAAAACGCGTTTTTTTGAAGTTTCCACAATATAATTACCGATAGCATGCATTAAATGTGTTTTTCCTAGTCCACTTTTTCCATATAAAAATAAAGGATTATGGATTTTTCCAGGAGCTTCTGCTACAGCTCTAGCAGATATATAAGCAAGTCGATTGGTGTTACCAACAACAAAATTTTCAAAATTTAAATTTTTATTTAAATTAGTATCATATACTTTATAAGTAGTTTCTGGAACTTCCTTCTCTACTATTTCTTCTTCAGTAAAGATAGAATCATCTTCTAATACAAATTTAATATCATATTTTGTATTAGTTAAATTATAAAATATATTTTCTATTAAATTATAATAAGTATTTCCAAGCATCTTTTTATGTATTTCCATTGGTACTTGAATCTTTATTATATTCTGATCTATTTTTAATAATATTAAATCATTAAACCAAACTTGATACGTGGTCGGGCTTACTTCTTCAGCAACTTCTGCCAAAAAATTTTTCCATAAATTTTCTGTGTTCATTCCCCACCCCCACATCTAATTTTGACAATTAAATTTTCTCACAATTGTGTTAACAAAACAAGTAAAAGAAGCAACCTTTAAGTTATTAACACAACTTATCAACAATTTAGTGCTTATAATACCTTAAAAAAATCGATTTATCAACATTATCCACAAATTTCTGTAAAAAAGTTATCCCAACAGTTAATAAACAAAATTTTAGTTATTAACATAAATGTTTATATGTTAAATATTCTTGATAAATAAAGGAAAAAAATTATTAACAAAATAAGAAAAATAATTAACATTATACATAATAAATAATAAAATATTATTTATAATAAACATTTAAATGTTTATAACTAAAAATACTTATAATTGCATTATAAGATATTATGGTAGGAGCATATGAAATCTATAACTAAAGTAAAAAATGATTCAAGAAAATAATAAAAAAAGCAAATTAAAAGGGGAAATTATGATTTTAATATAAGCAAAGAAATCATGAACAACAAAAATATAACTAAATCCTATTAATAGAAGAAGTAAAAAAGCTTGACAAAAATATAACATAAATAATATAATTAAAAAAGTTTAGTGATGGAGGTGCAAAATGAAAAGAACTTATCAACCAAATAATCGTAAAAAAGCTAAAAAACACGGATTTTTTGCAAGAAAAGAAACTAAAATTTTAAAATCAAGAAGAAAAAAAGGTCGTAAGATTTTATCAAGATAACCACTTTAATGTGGTTTTTTTTCTATAAGGTGAAAAAAATGAAGAAATATGAAATTATAAAAGATTCAAAAATATTTGATTATGTTATAAAAAACGGAAAACGTCTAAAAAACCAATATTACAATATATTTTATATGGAAAATAAAGAAGCTAAAACATTATTTGGACTCGCTGTTGGTAAAAAAGTTGGTAATGCCGTTATAAGAAATAAAAATAAAAGACAATTAAAGAATATAGTTGATGAAAATAAGTTTTTATTTCAAAAGCCTTACTATTATATTATAATGGTAAAGAAAGATGTTAATGATTTAAGTTATGAACAAAAAAAAGAAGCTTTAGTTTCTTTAATAAAAAAGGAGAAAAATTAATGAAAAAAAATATAACTAAAATAGCAGTATTAGCTTTATTAGTATTAACTTTAACAGGATGTGGTCAAAAAGATTACTTAATGGATAAAAAAGATAAAGTTATTACTTATGAAAAAACTGGCCAAACATTACCAAATAACATATTATGTAAACCAACCGATAAAGAATTATATAAAGTTTATGAAAAAAATAATGATCAATTAAAAGTACCAATGGATAAATTACCAACATGTTCTAATTTTAAAGTTTCATTTAAAAATAGTGGTTCTCTATGGGAAGGATTATTTATTAGACCACTTGCTTATTTAATTATTAAATTAGGAGAAATTGTTAATAACTATGGTGTTTCGGTAATTTTAATTGGATTAGCAATAAGATTATTGTTGTTACCAGTATCAATTAAAAACCAAGCTCAAGCTGAAAATATGAAAAAGATTAATCCTGAACTGCAAAAACTAGAAAAGAAATATGCTAATCAAACTAGTAATGAAGCAATGATGGCTAAAAGTCAAGAAATGATGATGTTATATAAAAAATATAATGTAAGTCCATTTTCCAGTTGTTTAATATCATTTATTCAATTACCATTATTCTTAGCATTCTTACAAGCTATAAATCGTATTCCTGTTGTTTTTGAAGATTCATTA
Organism: Bacilli bacterium; assembly: GCA_017398945.1. Classification (GTDB taxonomy): domain Bacteria; phylum Bacillota_I; class Bacilli_A; order RF39; family UBA660; genus RGIG1752. Next base: position 58,601 of record JAFQES010000027.1, read on the forward strand.
TTTGGAATGTATTTAGGTATGACACCTTATACTGGATTAAAATCTGGCAATTATATTTATATCATTTTAATAGTATTAATTTTCTTAACAACATATCTATCATTTAAAAAGACATTATCATCAACTGGAAATAAAGAACAAGATCAAAGTATGAAAACAATGTTTTATATGATGTTAATAATGATTGTGTTTACTTCATTTAGTTTATCAACCGCAATTAGTTTATATTGGATTGCTACAAATGGCTTTATCGCTATTCAAAACTATATAATTAAAAAAATAATTGAAAAAAAAGAAGAAAACAACGATAATAGAAGTAGAAAACAAAAAAAGGTTTCAATTAAAGAAAAATCTGAACGTAGAAGGTGAAGTAAATGAACAAAATCATTAAAGAAGGTAAAAGCTTAGCAGATTTATTAGAACAAATTGCTAATGAATATGAAATTTCTCAAAATGAAATTTTATATACAACTTATGAAAAAAAAGGTGGACTATTTAAAGGAAATATTGTTGTTGTAGAAGCAATTACCTATAATAGTTTGAAAGATGAAATAAAATCTTTTTTAGCAGAATTGTTAAATAACTTAGGGTTTGAAGTTACTTTAGAAAGTAAATTAAGAGAAAATCAAATTATTATTAATATGAATTCAAATAACAATCCATTATTAATTGGAAAAAACGGTCAAACGCTAAAAGCTTTAGAAACAATTGTAAGACAATATGTCTTAAAAGATTTTAGAACTTGTCCAATAATTTCTTTAGATGTTGAAGATTACAAACTAAAACAACAAAAGAGAATTGAAAGATTGGCTAAAAATGTTGCTCGAGAAGTATCAAGAACCAAAATTGAAGTGGCTTTAGAAAATATGAATTCATTTGAAAGAAGATTGGTACATAACATATTATCTAATAATAAATATGTTTATACTGAAAGCGTTGGAGAAGACCCAAATAGACATGTTGTAATTAAACCAAAAAATGAATAATATGTTTGAACAATTAGAACAATTTCAAGCAGAATTATTAGAAATTCAAAATGAATACAATATGTCAGATAATGAATTTCAATATCTTTGTACTCTAATAACTGAAAATATTCCAAGTATTAAAGATTCAATCGAAATAATCGAAATAATAAAAAGAAGTGTAGAGATATATAATACAGAAGAAACAATACTTCCAGCATTAAATAAAACTCGACCTATGTTAGCTAAAGAAGCCGTTAAATCAGCAATAAAAAGCTTACAAGATGAAAATAAATCAATAAGACTTTAAGCAAAGAAAAAACTTCTTTGCTTTTTATATGGATAGATTGAATTTTAAGATATATTTTGCTATAATACGTGCCGGAAGTGAGCGTTATGAACGATACAATTTGTGCTATTTGTACCTCTTTGGGAACAGGAGCAATCTCAATAATTAGAGTTAGTGGTGAAGAGAGCTTATCGATTGTTTCTAAAATTTTTAGTAAAGATTTAACTAAATTAGCTGATCATACTATCAATTATGGTTTTATAAAATATGAAAGTGAAATAATCGATGAAGTCTTAGTAGCTATTATGAAAGGTCCAAAATCATATACATGCGAAGATGTAGTTGAAATAAACTGTCATGGTGGAATTGCAACAACTAATAAAATATTAGAAATATTACTTGCTGAAGGTTGCCGTTTAGCAACACCGGGAGAATTTACCAAAAGAGCTTATTTAAACGGCAGACTTAATTTATCTCAAGCCCAAGCAGTTAATGATTTACTCACTGCTAAAAGTGATGCTGCGAGAAAAGTATTTATAAACGGACTTCAAGGGGTCTTAACTAAAAAAATTAGAGAAATAAGACAAGTACTAGTTGATTTAATAAGTAATATCGAAGTAAATATCGACTTTCCTGAATATGAAGACAACTTAGTAATAACCAATGAAATATTAGAAAAACATTTAAATAGTTTAAAAGAAGATTTTACGAGTCTATTGGAAGATGCCAAAACAACGAATTTAGTTAAAGAAGGTATTAATGTTTGTTTAGTAGGTAAACCAAATTCAGGTAAAAGTAGTTTATTAAATGCATTGCTTAATGAAGAAAAAGCCATTGTCAGTAATATTGAAGGAACAACAAGAGATATTGTTGAAGGAACTATTAATTTAAACGGAATATCATTAAACTTAATTGATACTGCCGGTATAAGAGAAACAGAAAATGAAATTGAAAAAATAGGGGTGGAGAAGAGTAAAAAAGCTATAGATATGGCTGATTTAATCATTATAGTCATAGATAAATCTAAAGGTATTACAAGTGAAGATCAAGAATTGATTGATAACGTACCCGAAGAAAAAAGAATTATTTTTATGAATAAGGATGATTTAGAAGGTGCATCAATTCCAAGTGACTATAAAGTAATCACAGGAAACACGCAAAATATTGAAGGCATTAGAGGATTAAAACAAGAAATAATAAATATGTTTAATTTAGATCAAATTAATTCTAAAGATGTAACATACTTAAACAACATTAATCAAATCAATGTTATTAAGAAATGTTTAGATTTAACGTTAAATGCTTTAACTAATTTAAAAAACAATGCTTTTGTCGATATGATAGAAATAGATATTCGTACAATTTGGGAATTATTAGGAGAACTTATCGGCGAGCAATATGATGAAGAATTATTAGATAACTTATTTAAAAATTTTTGTTTAGGAAAGTAGGTGAGAATATGTATGATGTAATTGTTGTAGGAGCAGGTCATGCTGGTTGTGAAGCAGCTTACATTTCTTCTTTTATGGGCAAGAAAACAGCTTTAATAACGATTAATAAAGCCAATCTTGCTGATATGCCATGTAATCCATCAATTGGTGGAACTGCCAAAGGAATTATTGTTAGAGAAATAGATGCCCTAGGCGGATTAATGGGTAAAGTTGCTGATAAAAGTCATTTTCAAATAAAAATGTTAAATGATAGCAAAGGCCCAGCTGTAAGGTCGCTAAGAGCTCAAGCTGATAAAAAAGTCTATCCTGCTGAAATGTTAAAAGAATTAGAAAAGCAAACTAATTTAGATATTATTGAAAATACTGTTGAAGACTTAATTGTTGAAGATAAAAAAGTTTCCGGTGTGGTTTTAGCTAATAAAAAAACATTAACAGCTAAAATCGTTATTCTAACAACCGGAACATATTTAAAAGCCAATATTTTGATTGGAGATACCAATACTCCGGGAGGTCCCCATGGTGAAAAAAGAAGTAATCATCTAAGTGATAATTTAGAAAAATTAGGATTTACCATTCAAAGACTAAAGACCGGAACTCCACCTCGAATTAAAGAAAGCTCAATCGATTTTTCTGTAATGCAAGAAGAGCATGGATCAATAAAACCATATACATTTAGCTTTGAAAATGAAATATATTACGATATAGATCGTCAAGAGAAATGTTATTTAATTTATACAAATGAGAAAACTCATCAAATTATTAATGAAAATTTAGACAAATCAAGTATGTATGGTGGATTTGTAAGTGGAGTAGGTCCAAGATATTGTCCTTCTATCGAAGATAAAATCGTTCGTTTTAAAGATAAAGAAAGACATCAATTATTTTTAGAACCAGAAAGTAAATATTATGATGAATGGTATCTTCAAGGCTTTTCTACTTCCATGCCTAAAGATGTTCAAGAAAAAATGGTTCATAGCTTACCTGGATTAGAAAATGCTATCATCACCAAATATGCCTATGCAATAGAATATGATGCTATCGATCCATTAGAGCTTACTCCATCACTAGAAACCAAAGTGATTGAAAACTTATTTACAGCTGGTCAAATAAATGGTACTAGTGGATACGAAGAAGCAGCTGCTCAAGGATTAATGGCAGGAATTAATGCTGTCTTAAAATTAGATAACAAAGACCCTTTAATTTTAAGAAGAGATGAAGCATATATCGGGGTATTAATTGATGATTTAGTAACAAAAGGAACAAAAGAACCATATCGAATGCTAACTAGTAGAGCAGAATTTCGGCTTATTTTAAGACATGATAATGCTGATTTACGTTTAACACCTTATGCTTATGAAGTAAAATCAATATCAGAAAAAGCATATCGAAGATATGAAAATAAAATAAATCTAATAAATGAGTTTAAAGAATTTTTACAAACAAACTCTTTAAATATTAAAGAAAATAAAGAAAAGTTAGAAGAATTATGTCGCACTGAATTTACCAAAAATATTAAACTAATTGATGCTTTAAAGCGCCCAGAGATTACTTTAGATATTTTAAATCAAATAATTGATTTAACTAAATATACTTCAGTATTTGAAGAAGTAGAAATCGAAATAAAATATGAAGGATACATAAATAAAGCTTATAAAGAAAAAGATAAATTAATCAAGCTAGAAAAAAAGACAATTCCAAAAGATCTTAACTATGATTTAATTAAAAATTTATCAAGCGAATCTCGCCAAAAACTAAAACAAGTAAATCCTCTAACACTAGGTCAAGCTTCTCGAATTAGTGGAGTAAATCCTGTTGATATATCTATTTTAGCAATTTATTTAAAAAAGGAATATGCCAATGAAAATTAATGAATTTATTGATTATTTAAAAGAAATTAATATTAATGTCACAGAAAAAGAATTATCATTATTAGAAAAATATTATGAATTTTTAGTTGAATATAATTCTCATACCAATTTAACCTCGATTACCCAAAAAGATCTAGTTTATCTAAAACACTTTTATGATAGCATCTCTGTAGCTCAAAGTTATGATTTTACGAAAGAATTAAAAGTCTTAGATATTGGAACTGGTGCAGGTTTTCCGGGAGTTATTTTAAAAATCTTTTTTCCGCAAATAAAGTTAGTTTTATTAGATTCTAATAATAAAAAAACAACATTTTTAATAAACTTAATAAAGAAACTAGATTTAAAAAATGTTACAGTTGTAAATGATCGGGCGGAAAATTATATAAAACAAAATAGAGAAAGTTTTGATGTAGTCATATCTCGTGCTGTAGCTAATATGGCTATCTTGCTAGAACTAGGAATTCCTTTCTTAAAAGTAGGGGGAAACCTAATAGCTATGAAAGCAAGTAGAGAGGTGACAACTAAAGAATTAGATAATAGCAAAAATACTTTACAAATCATAAAAGCTAAAATTATTACGGAAAAAAGTTTTCTTTTACCAATTGAAAACAGTCAAAGAACAATAATTGTTTTTGAAAAAGAAGATATAACAGATACTAAATATCCAAGGAGCTATGATAAAATTCTAAAAAATCCATTGAAATAAAATTCAAAACGCGCTAAAATGACATTAGAATAAGAAAGGGTTTGATATATGTGAATCATACAGGGAGTGTAATTCAAATACCTATTGAAGATATTATTCCAAATAGATTTCAACCACGTATAGCTTTTGATGAAAAAGCTTTACAAGACTTAGCAAATTCTATAAAGCAACATGGTATTATTCAACCCTTAGTTGTACGTAGATTAGGCGATAAGTATGAAATAATCGCAGGGGAAAGAAGATATAAAGCCTCACAGTTAGCTGGTCTTATCTCTGTTCCTGCAGTTTTAACTGATATAGATGACCAAACTAGCGCCGAAGTAGCATTAGTCGAAAATGTTCAAAGAAAAGATTTAACTGCTATAGAAGAAGCAAGAAGTTATAAAAACATTTTAGATAAAGGTAGTATGACTCAAGAAGAGTTAGCTAAAAAGATGGGAGTATCTCAATCTGCTATTGCTAATAAATTACGTCTATTAAATTTAGCTGACGAAGTTCAGGATGCGTTATTAGAAGGTAAAATTTCAGAAAGACATGCAAGAAGCTTATTGATGGCTTCTAATCATAGAAGACAAGTAGAATTATTAAACAGAACAATAGAAGATCGTCTTACTGTTCGTCAATTAGACACTATTATTAAATCAGAAAGTGCTCAGTCTGCTGATGATATTTTGGAAGATGTTCCCCTAGTTAATATTGAGCAAGATTTAGAAGAATTGAAATCAAAAGCAACCGATATAAATCCGGTTAATCAAGATATAGTTTTACCAAATTTAGAGTCAATGGGTGATAACGAAACTCAGGAATCCAATTCGAATGTAGAACAAAAGCCAAAGTTTTTTAACTTTCTGGATAATAGTCCTAAATCTTCAGAAGTAAATTCATCTCTTCTAAATTTTAGTGAGCCAACACCAGATGATTTGATAGGATCATTAAATAATTTTGGTACAACCACATCAATAGAAAACATGATTACATCACCAATAATGGAAGAAGAGATAGAAACACTTGATGATGATATTTCAATATTTAATATTGAACAACCAAAAGAAAGAAATAGTTTAACTGAAAAAATAAATAAAGTAAGAAATTTAATTAATGAAATAAATATGGATGATACAATTAAATTAGAAGAAATTGATTTAGATGGTTCATATCAAATCAATATAACAATTGATAAAAATTAAAGAAGCTAGTTGTAAGTAGCTTCTTTTTCGATGGACACTAAATTTTCGCTACCTTTGACATAATAGTATAAAGTAGCTTTACTTTTATCAATCACATTTTCTCCAGTAATGGCATCCTTTAATGTAGCAATAACATTTTTTGGTTTTTCATACCAATTTGTTTCTTTATCTTTCATAAAATTTTCTACAGTATCTGCCCAAATATTTTTTGTATACATATTTTCACTTTTAGAAACCTCTCGGTTATCATCATAACCAACCCAAACCATCATCATTATATCTGGATTATAACCAGCAATCCAATAATCTGTATTAGTTGTCCCAGTTTTTATCGCATATTTATTAGTTAGTTTACCTTTGATAGATAAAGCAGAAGGAACTGTATAGTCAGAAAAAACACTATTAGATGTATTACATAACATTTCACTTAAAATATAAGAATAATTAGGGTTTAAAACTAATTCACTATCATCTTTATATTCATATAAAACGTTGCCATTGACATCTTCCACTTTTCTAATCAAATGTACATCTTTTTGATAACCACCACTAGCAAAAGTAGCATATCCATTAGCAAAATCTAACATTGATAATTCACTGGTCCCTAAAGCTAAAGAAACTACCGGATTTAATTTTCCTTTAATACCGGTTCTTTGGGCAACCTCAACCATAGTTTCTGGCCCTAAAAATAAATTGGTTTTTACTGCGTATATATTATCAGACAAAGCAATAGCAGTTGCCATTGTAATATTTTTATTAGCATACTGATTATTGTAGTTATTTGGCGAGTATATTTGACCATTAGATAAGTTAAAGTTGGTTTTTTCACTAGTAAATGTAGTTGAAGAAACAAAATTATTTTCTAATGCGGCATAATAAAGAAAGCTTTTCATTGTTGAGCCAACTTGTCTTTTGGCTTTAGTAGCTCGGTTATATTGACTTAAAGAATAATCTCTACCACCGCTCATTGCTAACACCCCACCAGTATTAGGATCTACAATCACACTTGCCACTTGTATATCACTATCTGTAATATTTTTATTTATAGCATCTTCCAAACTATTTTGAGCGTCTTGATCAAAATAAGTATATATTTTAAGTCCTTTAGAAGTTATTAAAGAGGTAGGAATTTCTTTAATAGTATTTAATTCCTCTAATACTGCATCATTGTAATACATAATCATCTTTAAATTTTCATCATCATTAGATCCCTTTATATTTAGTGGATTAATAAACAAAGTGTCTAGGTCACTGGCATTAAGATTATCATTATTAACCATTGCATTTGCTACAATCTTAGCTCTTTCTATACATTTTTCATAATTACTAACGGGATTATAATTAGAAGGATTTTTAGGGATTCCCGCTAAAATAATTGATTCTTCTAAAGTGAGTTTTCTAGGTTCTTTTCCAAAATAATAGCGACTTGCATTGGTAATTCCATAGTTACCTTGACCATAATTAATAGTATTCAAATAACCTTCTAATATTTCATCTTTACTAAAATGTACTTCTAATTGCAAAGTTAAAAAAGCTTCCTCAATTTTCCTTTTCCAAGTTTTATCAAAGTCTAAATATAAATTTTTAATATATTGTTGAGAAATAGTTGATGCCCCTTGAACAATTGCTTTGTTTTTTATGTTTTCAAACATAGCCTTAGCAATTCTTAAATAATCAAAACCTTGATGAGAGTAAAAGTTTTTATCTTCAATACTAATAACAGCATCAATTAAGTAAGGGCTTATATCCTCTAATTTAGTCCAGTCGCTGTTAGAACCCTTAGAAATAACCATCTCATCTTTATCATAAATTTGAATATTATTTGAAGATTTTATATCTAAAGAAGGCGAAATATAAGCATAAGCATACAATCCCATCATTATAACTACAAAAGCAATAAATCCAAATACACAAGTTTTTATCAACCAATTAATAAATTTCATTTTTTCACCTATTTGTTAGTATGACTAATAAAAAATAAAATATAAGTATGAAAAAACTTTTCTCTTTACAAATAATAAATTTGTAATATAATATCTAGAGCAAGGGGAAATATATATGAAAACTTTAAAAGAAGGAGTAACTTTAGATATAGAATCAAACAATGAAATTTTCTTTATCGATAAATTATGCTTAATAGAACAGGTTTTAGGTGTATATTATAAATATGTTAATACCGATCTTGAAGACAACGTTGCAAACCTTTTCGAAGAAATAATACAGATCTATCAATTAAGTGAAAATCTATGTAAAACAATTATGAGTATTCCTAATATAAAACAAGATATTAAGCAAAGAAAAGAATTAAAAGCCAAACTTGATGATATTTTAAAAACTATAAAGCGACATGCAGCAAAAATTCCAAATGCAAACACAGAAAAAGAAGTTTCAGAGGAATTGCAAACTATATATGCATTACATTTTTCTTATAATGATATCAATGCTGATTACATAAACAGAGCAGATGAAGAATCTTTAAAATTAGCTAAAAAAAACATAGATTTTATTAAAAATATTTTAAATGACAAATCTGGAACCATAAATATATGTCAAGAATATTTAGAAACACCGATAACAGAATACTATGGATTTATAAGAAGTGAATTTAATAATAATTTTATGTTTGGCTCATATTTACAAAGAGATTTTTTAGGAAATCTATTATCTCTTAAAGCGAAGTTGTTTTATAATACTATAGAATTTTTACAAGAAGCATCAAAAGAATTGATAAATAACATTAATGACAATAAATATCCAATTTTATCAGAAGACAATATAAGTAAAATTTATTTACTAGCAGATTGTAGCAATAGTATAGACACTAATATAACAAAATTAATTAATATAATTAGAAGTAATGAAGTAATAAACGAATCAAGTATTTATACCGCCATAAATAGTTTAATAAATAAAACTAATGCAGCCATAATTTATGTTAGAGACGGTGTAAAAAATGAAGAAATGTTAAAAGATGATATGATGAGTTATCAAAGAAAATTAAAATACAGATATGAAAAGGAGAAAAATTAATGAAAACATTTAAGAAAATTATAGAACAAAATGAAGAATACAGCACTGATAATAATACTCTATATATAGATCAAGTAATTAAAGAAGCTTATTATAACCAAGTTAATAGTGATTTAGAAGATGCTTATTGTAAATTATTAGATGCGTTAGTTAAATATTCAAATTTATTAAATAAATTAAACAATCAAAGACAAAGAATAATTGATATAAATAATCAATTCAGTGAATTTGCCTCTAAACATCATCAAAATGTTTTATTAAAAGATAAAATAAACAAATTAAATCAAGAAATAAGTAATTTATCTAACGAAGATAATCTATCTAAAGAAGCTTTACTTAAAATACAAAATTTGCAAAAAGAGAGAAATACATTAGAAAACAACGTGTATCGAAACTTAGCCTATATGGATGAATGTGCAACTGTACCAGTTCTTGAAAAGGCTAAGAAAGAAGAACAGATAACAGTAAAAAAAATAAATGAATTATTAAGATTCATTTCAGTTGTTATTAACAATTATTTAGGGAAAAACAAGAAACCATTAATTTCTGAATATTCAGGGATAATACGTACTGATATAATGAATAATTTACCAAAAGAATCTTTATCCAAAAGAGCTCAATTAAGTAATTTAGTAGTTGCATATGCAGATCTTATGGAAAGTTTATGTCCTAAATTAATTAATATAGGTAATGGTGTTATAAACCACAAAAATAGAGTTTATAATGAGTTACCTTATGAAGAAGTTACGATGCTAAATATAATTAATACTCTAAGTTACGAATATTTAAGTTATTTGCAAAGAGTTATATTAACATTTAAAACAGATAATTTTTCTATAGATGGAGAACTTGAAAATAAGATAATGCTTTTAGAAATTGCTAAAGAATATATGAAAAATGGTCATTTTGATGAAGAAAAAGTAAAATCAACAAGTACATATTACAACAAGAGTTTTGGTATAACACCGCAAATTGCTTGTGATATCTACACATTATCAAGAGCAAAAAAAGAAAAATAATGAAGTCAGTAAAATGATTTCATTTTTTTAAATAATTCTTTAAGTTTAGTATCTAACATGTTATAATGTTCTAGAAAAAAAGAAGGTGTAGTTTTTATAAAAGTATTTGATTGGGATTTTTATCATGATAATGAGTTAATTGAAAGTTATAAAAATATCGAAATTACTAAAGACAATTATTATAAAGTAAATGAAGAAATAACTTTTATTAATTCTAAAGAAGAAAAATCATTAATAAAATATGGAGATGAATATATATTTAAAATAGATTTTAATAAGAATACTTCATCTATTAAATTAAATAATTATAATTATGAAGCTGATATAAATGTTAAAAAAAGTTTTGTTAAAATTGAAAATAATATTATAATAATCGAGTATGAATTAGAAACAGATGAATGTTTAAATAAAATAGTTATTACCAGAAGGGAAGATAATAATGAAAAGTAAATTGATCGAAGCTATTAAAAAGACTTTAGAAGATCTAGATATTACTTATAATAATGAAATAGAAATATCAGAACCAAAAGATAAAGAAAATGGCCAATTTTCAACTAATATAGCTATGAAATTAGCTAGCGTATTAAAAGAAAATCCATTAAATATTGCTAATAAAATAAAGGATAATTTAAGTTGTGAAAATATTTCTAAAATAGAAGTTAAAGCACCAGGGTTTATTAATTTCTTTGTTGATGAAGATTATTTATTTAATATGATTAATGAAATAATAAAATTAGGAAATGATTATGGACGTAGTGATATTGGAAATGGTCAAAGTTATAATATTGAATTTGTAAGTGCAAACCCAACGGGAATTTTACATTTAGGAAATGCTCGCGGTGGAGCTTATGGTGACTCTCTAGCTAGAATCTTAGACTTTGCTGGATATGATGTTGTAAAAGAATATTATATTAATGATGCTGGTTCGCAAATAGATAATTTAGGTCTTTCTATTCAAGCTCGTTATTTTGGGCTTTGCGGCAAAGAAGAAATAATGCCTGAAAATGGTTATCATGGCCCAGAAATACTAGAAATGGCTAAAGAAATTTATAATAATCATCAAGAAGCTTGGTTAAATGAACCACTAGATTCATTTAAAGATGTTGGTGTAAAAAAGTTATTATCAAGAATTGTTAATGATTTAGAAGAATATGGTATTAAATATGATGTCTTTACTAGTGAAAAAGATATTTATCAAAAATATTCTTTAAAAGATATAGTTGATAATATGAATAAAAACGGCTATACTTATGAACAAGACGGAGCTATATGGTTTAAATCAACTTCGTTTTATGATAGTAAAGATCATGTTTTAATAAGAAATGACGGAAACTATACTTACTTAGTACCTGATATTGCTAATCATATTAATAAATACCAAAGAGGATTTACGAAAATGATCGACGTATTAGGAACTGATCATCATGGGTATGTTGCTAGATTAAAAGGGGCTTTAAAAGCAAATGGATATGATGATAGCAAACTTGATGTTAAATTATTACAATTAGTTAGATTAATGAATGGTGAAGAAATTGTTAAAATGAGCAAAAGAACCGGTAACACTATTACTTTAAAAGATCTAATCGATGAAGTCGGTGTTAATGCAGCAAGATATTTCTTTACCATGCATAGCTTAGATACGCAAATGGATTTTGATATGGAATTAGCTAAGAAAAATAGTAGCGAAAACCCAGTTTATTATGTATCTTATGCATATGCTAGAATATGTACTATATTAAATAGCCAAAATAATGAAGTTAATGTAACAAGTTATAATAATATTAAGGATCAAGATACATTAGATTTGCTAGCTGTAGTTCACAAATTTCCTCAAGTTGTTGTATCTGCGGCCAAAAAAGAACTTCCTCATCTAATAACAAACTATGTTTATGAGTTAGCTAATAATTTCCATGCTTATTATTCTCGTCATCGTCTTATTACTGAGGATGAAAACAAAACAGCTGAAAATATGAATTTAATTAAAGCAGTAAAAATTACCATTAAAAACGCTTTAAATTTAATTGGTGTAGAACCACCTGAAAAAATGTAGGAGGATACTATGAGCTTAAAAGACTATAAAAAAGAAGAATTACAAAATATGGGTTATGATGATTTAGCAGCATTAGTTTTAGAAGATGCTGGTAAACAAATGAAAATAATGGATATTTTTGGAAAGATAAATGAAATATTAGAATTATCACCAAGTGAATACGAAAATAGAATCGGTGATTTCTTTGAGCTTCTTTCAACTGATAAAAAGTTTATCATGGTTGATAATGGTTTTTGGGATTTAAGAAGTAAACATGCCCCAAAAATCGTTGTTGATGAAGAAGATGATACAGAAGATTTAGTTGAAGACGATGTTTTAGACGAAGAAGAAACAGAAGAAGAAAAAGATATTTTCTATGAAATTGATGATAACGATGACGAAGCTGATGATGATTTAAAAGACTTAGTTATTGTTGATGGTGATGAAGAGGAGCAAACTTTATAGCTGCTTCTTTTTGCATTTTAAAAATAGAATAGACAAGGAATGATTTAAATGTTTGAAAGATTAGAAAATATAAAAGCAAAATATGAAGAAGTAAGTAACTTATTAACAGATCCTGAAATAATGAGCGATTTTAATAAATTAAAAGATTTATCAAAAGAACAAAGTGATTTAAAAGAAGTTGTTGATAAGTATGCTGAATATCAAAAAATAGAAGATGAACTAGCTCAAGCTAAAGAAATGTTAAATGATAGTGAATTAAAAGAATTTGCCGAAGAAGAAATGGCTAGATTAACCGAAGAAAAAGAAAAAGTTTATGGAGAGCTTGAAATCTTACTGGTTCCTAAAGATGAAAACGATGGTAAAAACGTTATTATGGAAATAAGAGGAGCTGCCGGAGGAGACGAAGCAAATATCTTTGCGGGAGATCTATTTAGAATGTATACTTACTATGCCGAAAAAAATGGTTGGAAAATTGAAGTTATCAACACGATCGAAGGAACAAGCGGAGGTTTTTCTCAAGCAGAATTTATGATCAAAGGAGATAGTGTATACTCTAAGTTAAAATATGAAAGTGGCTCTCATCGCGTTCAAAGAGTACCTGTTACGGAAACCCAAGGACGAGTTCATACCTCAACAGCAACAGTTTTAGTAATGCCAGAAGTAGAAACGGTTAATATTGATGTTAAAGAAAGTGATATTAAAATGGATGTTTACCATAGTAGTGGAGCAGGTGGACAATCAGTAAATACTTCAAACTCCGCTGTAAGACTTACTCACATTCCTACTGGGGTGGTTGTAACTTGCCAAACCGAAAGGAGTCAGTTAAAAAATAGAGAAAGAGCGCTTAATTTATTAAAGATTAAAATAAAAGATGAACAAGAAAGACAACAAGCGGAAGCTTTAGGAACAGAACGTAAAACTAAAATCGGATCAGGAGATAGATCTGAGAAAATTAGAACATACAATTATCCGCAAAATCGAGTTACAGATCATCGAATCAATTTCTCTATAATGAGTTTAGATAAAGTAATGGATGGAAACCTAGATCCAGTTGTGGAAGCGCTAATTACCGAGGACTTAAAACGTAAATTAGCAGGAGAATCTTTTGAATAAACCAGAACATATTAGTTATCCAGATTGGGAAATTTTAAAAGAAAAGTATTCAGAAAAAAAACTAGCTAAATTTTTAGCTCAGAATTATCCTTATCAATATTTGATTGGTAACGTTGAATTTTATGGCTATCCCATAATCGTCAATAAAAATGTCTTAATTCCAAGATGGGAAACTGAAGATTTAGTTGATAGAGTTGTCAAAGAAATAAAAAAATCTCATTTAAAAATTAATAAAGCTATTGATATTTGTACAGGAAGTGGATGTATTGCGATTACTTTGGCTAAAGAATTAAATATTCCGCTTACAGCTGTTGATAAAAGCAATAAAGCTTTAAAAGTAGCTAAAAAGAATGCTAAATTGAATAATACAGCAATAGAATTTAAAAAGATGGATGTATTAAAAGAAGACTTTAAAGATAAATATAATCTTATTGTTTGCAACCCACCATATGTTTCATATGATGAAGAAGTAGGTAAAGAAACTAAATATGAACCGCAAATGGCTTTGTTTGCGAAAAAAAGCGGATTAGAATTTTATGAGCATCTTTTGAAAATGCTTCCAAACTATGTAGAAGATAAATACTTAATAGCTTTTGAAATTGGTATGAATCAAAAACCAGAGTTACAAAAATTAGCTAAAAAGTATTTTTCAAAAGCCAAAATAACTTTTGAAAAAGATCTAAATAATCGGGAAAGATTTCTTTTTATAAAAATGTTTGAATAAAAACATTTTTTATTTGTCATTATTTATTTGGTGATAAAGATGAAAAAAATAATAATTGGGTTATTTATTTTAACTATAGTTATAAACATTTTTAAAAATAAGGAAGACTTTTTAATCCCAGATGAAGCTTTAAGATTTAGAGTCATCGCAAATAGTAATTCCTTAGAAGATCAGCTTTTAAAAAGTAAGGTAAAAAACAATGTTGAAACAGAAATTTTTAAGCTATTAAAAGACGTTGATAGCTATTCTGATGCAAAAGAAATTTTAGAAAATAATACATATTTAATTAATGAGAAAGTTTCCCAATACACAAATGATTATCAAATTAATGTTGGTAAAAATTATTTTCCAGAAAAAGAATATAAAGGAGTGACTTATGAAGCTGGCGAATATGATTCTTTAGTAATAACTTTAGGTAGTGGTGTCGGAAATAACTGGTGGTGTGTCTTATTTCCCCCTTTATGTATGATCGAGGAACAAGAAAATAGTATGGAAGATTATGATTATCAATTATATATTTCAAAGTTTTTTCAAGATATAAAGCATTAATCACCGATAAAATAATATAATTTATTGGTGATTTATTTTGTCTTTAATAATTTCGATAGCCGTTGCTTTAAGTTTAGATGCCTTCTCCGTTTCTTTATCCTTAGGAACATTTGAAAAAAAATATAAAAATTATTTAAAGTTTGCTTTAACTGTAGGAATATTTCATTTTATCATGCCCTTTTTAGGATCGTTTACCAATCATTTATTGTTAAAAAATCTAGTTATAAATGGAAATAAACTAATGGGACTAATTTTATTAGTGTTAGCAATTCAAATGTTAATTGAACTAATTAAAAATAAAGAAGAGGTCTTTAAGTTGGACTTTAAAGAAATGTTGCTTCTGGCTTTAAGTGTTAGCCTAGATAGTTATTTTACTGGTATCGGCTTAAAATCCATTACTAACAACTTAGTATTATCTTTTATTATTTTTTTGATAGTCAGTAGCATTTTTACCTTTATGGGCTGCGTACTGGGAAAATTTGGTAAAAAGTACTTAGGACGTTACGCTAATGGACTGGCAATATTACTTTTATTAGTTTTAGGTGTCAAGTATCTTCTATTCTAATTGACAATTTCTTTAATTAACGATAAATTAATAGTGGATAGTTATATTAATTAGTAACAAAAGTCTAGAATTTAACATAAATAATAGTAGAAAAACAAAAGGTAGTGATTAAGTGAAAAAAATCGTTATTGATGGAAACAAAGAGCTAACTGGAACAATTAATATTTGTGGTGCTAAAAATAGTGCTGTAGCATTAATTCCTGCTGCTATACTTTGTGATGAGGAAGTAAAAATATATAATGTTCCGAATATTTCAGATAGAGATGCTTTACTAAATATTTTAGAACATCTTAATTGTAAAACAGAACTTATTGATGACTATTTACGAATTAATTTAGAGGGTTTAGAAAACAAATTAATTCCAGAAGATTTAAGTAATAAATTAAGAGCATCGTATTATTTTATGGGAGCTTTATTAAGTAAATATAAATTTGTAGAAATGTATTTTCCTGGAGGGTGTAATATTGGAGCAAGACCTATTAATCTCCACTTAAAAGGGTTTGAAATGCTTGGGGCTAAAGTTACTATTGATGGAAATAAATATACAATCTCTGCAGATGAATTAAAGGGAGCCAGAATCTATTTAGATATCGCCAGTGTAGGTGCAACCGTTAATTTAATGTTAGCAGCAGTAAAAGCAAAAGGTATAACTATTATTAGTAACGCTGCCAGAGAACCAGAAATAACTAATGTTGCAACATTTTTAAACAATATGGGGGCAAAAATTACAGGGGTAGGAACTAGTGAAATTAAAATTGAAGGAGTAGAGTATCTTCATAAAGCCATAATTGATGTTATTCCTGATCGGATTGAAGCAGGAACCTATGCCATAATCGGGGCGGCTTTAGGACGCGATTTAGTTATTAATAATGTTATTGAAGAACATTTGGAAGCATTACTAAGTAAATTAAAAGACATGGGAGTTTCTATAAAAAGTGAAAAAGGGAAGTTAATTATTAATAAAGCCAAAAATTTAAAACCAATTAATATCAAAACTTTAGTATTTCCGGGATTTCCAACTGACTTAGGTCAACCGATTACAACACTACTTACACAAGCCCAAGGTATGAGTCTATTTGAAGAAACAATTTACGAAAATCGCTTTGGCCATATTAAATATTTAAATAAAATGGGTGCTAATATCAACGCTAATACGGCATCATCAACAGCTATAGTAATGGGACCGACTAAGCTAAAAGGGTGTGATGTTGTAGCTACAGATTTAAGAGCCGGTGCAGCAATGGTTATAGCAGGATTAATTGCCGAAGGAACAACTAGAATAGATGAAATAAAACATATCTTAAGAGGATATGAAAATATCATTGAAAAACTTCAATCAGTTGGTGCTAATATTAGAATTGAAGAAATATAATGTAGAGAAATCTACATTTTTTATTGGGGGATTATATGAAAAAAGTAATCAGCATTTTTATAATTGCCATAATTTTATGTATTGTAACTTATAATATAACAAAAAATCCAAAGAAAAATATTCTAGCTTTAGGAGATGGAATATGCCTAGCTAATTCCATTTACGACGTTGAGGGACACAGTTTTAACCATTACATAAAAGATTACTATCACGAAAAAAAATTATTAAATTATTTTAATGATGAGTTTTGTAAAAGTAACCTAACATTAAAAGAATTAAATACTATAATATTAGAAAATAAACAAATTAATAAGCAAAGCATTCAGTATCTTCTAGATAATGCAGATTTGTTAACTATAGCAATAGGTTTTGATGAATTAAAATCTCATTCCAAATTAACTAATCAAATAAAAAAGGATTTCTTGAATGATTATGCAATATTAATAAGCAATATTATGGATATGACTAATGCTAAAATATTAGTGATAGGATATTACCCAAATTATTTTAAAGACGCAATCGAAATAAGTAAGAAATTGCAAGCAATAGTTGAAAATAGAAACTTAGATTATATTAATATTGAAGAAGTTTCTAAGAACAAAGAATATTTCTATGATATAAACCAAAGTAACTTAAATATAAAAGGACATAAAGAAATTTTTAATAAATTAGTACCATATTTATAAGGATTTAACATTGTAAACCTTGACTTTTTATTGTATACTATTATAAAGAGTAAAAGGAGGTACATATATGTTAATAACAATTATTAAAAACAACAAAATACGTCCCTTCTTTTTACCAGCCAAAGTTTATGGTAATTACTGGATTACTGACGAAAACAAACAAAATTTAATAAATATAGAAGCATCTAATGACACTTGGGTTTTACGTAGTAATGATGATGTAAAAATTGTAAACAAAGATATGTATTTAGATTCTGTGTTTTTATTAAACTATAGTTATTGCTTTTTAAAATCTTTAAAAAACAATGAAACTTTTATTATTTATTGCTCGCCAACATATGATGAAAATGTTATAAATTTAAATGTGACTAATAATACCGAGATTACTATAGGAAAATCAATTTCATCCAGCATTGTATATGATAATCCAAGTATTGCAGATAATCATTGTAAAATATCTTATATAAATAACACTTGGGATTTTAAAATATTAGATTCTAAGTTAACGTATATCAATAATAATATAGCTAAAGATGGTAAATTATTTGTTGGAGATTGTATTTTTATTATGGGTTTAAAAGTCATTATCGGAACTGATTACATAATAATTAATAATCCTGATAATAAAGTAAAATATAATCCGTCCCATTTACAAGAAAAACAAATTGCTAATACTATACCAGATGAAACAAATGAATTAGATGACGAAACAATAGTTGAAATGTATCAAGAGGGAGATTATTTTTTAAGAGCGCCGCGTTTTAAATCAAAAATTGAACCAGAAAGAATTCTTATAGATCCACCACCTGGAGCAGAAAATATGCAAGAAATGCCTCTTATTTATCAAATTGGACCGATGATTACTATGGGTATGACTTCAATGGTAACTGTAGCAACCACAATAAGCAATTTAGTCATAAACAATAAACCACTTACTAGTGCAATTCCAAGTTTGCTTATTGCTGTTGCGATGTTAATGTCAATTATATTATGGCCATCACTAACGAGACGATATAACAAAAAGCAGAAGAAAAAAAGAGAAGAAAAAAGAAAAAGTAAATATAAAGCTTATTTAGAAACTAAGAAAAAAGCTATAAGTGAAGCGATTGTTAAGCAAAGACAAATTATGATTGAAAACAATATTTCTTTAGAAGAATGTCAAAATATAATTAATGCCAAAAAAAGAAATCTATGGGAAAGAGAAATTGAAGATGAAGATTTCCTTACAGTTCGTATAGGAATAGGGTCTGCCAATCCAGACCTGGAAATAAAAGCTCCTGAAGAACACTTTACTTTAGAAGATGATGAACTAAGTTTAATTGTCCAAAGCATTGTAAACAGTTCCAAGACAATAGACAACGTGCCAATAAACATATCTTTAACTGAAAAAAACATTATTGCAACCGTAGGAGCTGAACAAGTAAACAAAGCGTTTATTGACGGACTTATTTTACAATTAGTAACATTCCATAGTTTTGATGAACTAAAAATTGTTATATTTACTAATGAAGAAAATGTTGAAAAGTGGAGCTATCTAAAAACTTTGCCACATTGTTGGGATGATTTAAAATCTATAAGATTCTTTGCTAGCAATGCGGAAGATATGAAACAAGTTTCGGCATATTTAGAAAAAATATTTTATGATAGAAAGTATATCGATGAAAAAGAAAGTAATTTAAATTATCGTAGTTATCGACCATATTATATAGTTATTACAGACAACTTAAAAGTAGCAAGAAACATTGAAATCGTAAAAAAGATACTAAAACAAAAAGTTAATATTGGTTTTAGTTTATTAATTAAAAATGATCGTCTAACTAATTTACCGGGAGAATGTTCAACATTCTTAAATATTGATGCAAATGGTTCCGGTTTATTTGAAAATGAGTTAGTATCAACAAAACAAAAAAGTTTTATTGCTGATATCAATTATAATTTAAACTTAAATCAAATTGCTAAAACATTAGCCAATATACCATTAGAAATAAGAAGTCCAGATGGGGCTTTACCTGAAGTAGTATCATTTTTGCAAATGTATAATATTGGGAAAGTAGAACAGTTAAATACTTTAAATCGTTGGAAATCAAATAATCCAACAATCAGTTTACAAGTTCCAGTTGGAATTGATGAAAATGGCGAGTTATTTAATCTAGATTTACATGAAAAAGTTCATGGTCCGCACGGACTTATTGCTGGTATGACTGGTTCAGGTAAAAGTGAATTTATTATAACTTATATTTTATCATTAGCTGTAAACTTTCACCCTGACGAAATACAATTTGTCCTAATTGACTATAAAGGTGGAGGATTAGCTGGTGCTTTTGAAAATAAAGAAACTGGTATTAAATTACCACACTTAGCAGGAACAATTACCAACTTAGATACAATTGAAATGAATAGGTCATTAGCATCCATTCAAAGCGAGCTTCGTCGAAGACAAAGATTATTTAATGAAGCAAGAGATGCGTTAAACGAAAGTACTATAGATATTTATAAATACCAAAAATTATATCGTGACGGTATGGTAAAAAAACCAATCTCGCATTTATTCATTATATCAGACGAGTTTGCCGAACTAAAAGCTCAGCAACCAGAATTTATGAGCCAGCTAATTAGTACAGCGCGTATTGGACGTAGTTTAGGGGTACACTTAATTCTAGCAACTCAAAAACCAGCTGGGGTAGTTGACGATCAAATTTGGTCAAACTCTAAATTTCGTGTGTGTTTAAAAGTTCAAGATAAATCAGACAGTGTGGATATGATTAAGTGTCCTGACGCAGCTACATTAAAAAGGACTGGAAGATTTTACTTACAAGTAGGTTATAATGAATTTTTTGCTCTAGGTCAATCTGCATGGTGTGGAGCTCAATATTATCCAGCTGATAAAGTTAAGAAAAAAGTTGATAATTCAATTGGTTTTATTAATGGGATAGGTCAAATATTTAAAAGTGTTGAGGATGCAAAGAAAAATGTATTAGTTGCATCTAAAGGTGAGGAATTACCTAATATTATGAAATATTTAGTAAATATTGCTAAAGAAGAAAATATTCAAACTTCACAATTGTGGTTAGATAGAATTCCAGATCACATATATGTTGAAAACTTAAAGAAAAAATACAATTTTCAACCTATGCCATACATAATGCAACCTATTGTTGGGGAATATGATGATCCAAATAATCAAAAACAAGCATTATTAACAGTACCACTTACACATGATGGAAACCTTATTATTTATGGCGCAGCAGGAAGTGGAAAAGAACAAATGTTAACAACTATTATTTATTCATTAATAGTTGATCATAGTGTTGAAGAAGTTAATATTTACGCATTAGACTTTGGAGCAGAAACTCTCAAAGTCTTTACCAAAGCTCCCCATGTTGGCGATATTTTGTATGTTGGTGATGAAGAAAAAATTGTAAACTTAATTAAGATGTTACAAGAAACTATTGAAAAACGCAAAAAATTATTTGTTGATTATAATGGTAGTTACACATCATATTGTAAACATAGTGGAAAAACTTTACCGAATATTATCGTTATTATGAATAATTATGAAGTATTCTCTGAGTCATATTATGATTATGAGGATATGATATTACAACTAAGTCGTGACGGGTTAAAATATGGAATTATCTTCATTTTAACGACTAGTGGTACCAATACAGTTAAATATCGATTAAGACAAAACTTTAAACAAGAGCTTGTGTTACAAATGAATGATAATAGCGATTATATATCTATTTTAGGAAATACTAATAAAGTATATCCTTCTAAGGCAAAAGGTAGAGGTTTAGTAAAATATGATGCGACTTACGAGTTTCAAACCGCTTATCCTTATAAAGAAAGTGAACAAGTTGAGTATATTAAACAAATTGTTACTAAATTAACAGAAGCCTATCCAAACAAAGCTAAGACAGTGCCTATTTTACCAGACAAAGTAACAATAGATTTTGTTAAAGATTACTTATTAGATCTTGTAAGTATTCCAATTGGAATTCAAAAAGGAAACCTTGAAATTGAAAGCTTTGATTTTAGAAGTAAGTATGCAACATTAATTACTGGGAACGAAATGGACTTTTACAAACCATTTGCTAATGCGTTGATTGTAGAATTCTTTAATTTAAACAAATCATCATTATACGTATTTGATACAATGGATATTGTTAAATCAGATGTTTCAAAAAAAGTTGGTGCACTTAATAGTGGTTTTGACGAGGTAACAATAAAAATTATTGATTATGTTGAAGAATGTCATAAAGTTTATATAGATAATAATTATAGTAGAGAGTCTTTAAAAGATAAACAACCAATATCTTGGATAATTTTTGGAGTTTCTGATTGGTTAAACCGTCTTGGAAGCGAAGCAAAAGATAAATTTACGAGCACTATTGAAAAAGGAAAAGACTTAGAAATCCTAAACTTAGTTTTCTATGATTCATTAAGTAATTTAAAGAAATTAGAATATGAAAGTTGGTACAAAACTATAATTACCAACAATCGTGGCATTTGGTTAGGTAATGGTATTTCAGACCAATTTACAATTAAATTGTCACGAACTCCGAGAGAACTGCGAGAAATTGTTGATGTTAATTTTGGCTACTCAATTAAAAATGGAATAGCAACATTAATTAAAGTAGTTGAATATCAAGATACTGATTTAATGTCAGAAAAGGAGGAGCATCTTGAATAAATTATTAGTAAAAATTTCGTATCCAAGAATTAACCAAGAATATGAAATGTTTATTCCAATAAATAAAACCGTTGCAAAGATTTTAATGCTAGTTCAAAAAGCAATAAGTGAATTAAACGTGGATTTTATTCCTATAAGAAAAGATGCGGTACTGGTAAAAAAGAGTACCGGAGAAGTACTACCTATGACTGAAATAATTAAAAACACCTCAATTGAACAAGGGGATAGCTTAATATTATTATAATTTACACATATATTTACATTTTATTATAAAATAATTTGTAAATTGTTATTGAGGTGTTATAATAAAAATATAAGGATAGATAAAGATCCAAAATAGGGAGGTGAATTAATTGGCAAACGGAATTAGTGCAAATCCAGAATTAATTAAAGGTTATGGAGATAATGTAAATCAACTTGGAGCTGATTATACAACAGAAATTAATTCTATTTATTCAACAATTGATGAATTAAATAATAGTTGGAGAGGTGAAGCTGCTACTCAATTTAATACTACTGTAAAAGGGTATGAACAAGAATTAAAAAAATTAGGAACTAAAATTCAAGATTTAGGGACTGATTTAGGTACAATAGCAGGAATCTATGCACGCTTAGAAAGCGATATTGCAGACGCAGCGTCAAAATTATAATTATAGAAGGGAATTAAAAACATGTCAGAATTTAGTATTACTTTTGAAGAAGTTGCAAGTATTTCAAAAAAACTTAGAACACATGCTGATAAAATGCGTAATATTTTAGAAGATGTAACTTCTAAAGTTAATTCAGTACACGCTGATGCATGGCAAAGTGCTGCTGCAACTTCACACTTGGAAGAATATAATGTATTAAAAACAAAATATCAAAGTTTTTACGGTGAAGTAATAAAATGCGCTAATTTCTTAGATGATGCAGTTGAAGCTAGTAGACAAACAGATACTAATATTCAAAATGCAACTACTAATTAATTAGATTATTTTTCAAAATATAAAGAAGTCGCAATTATTTTGCGACTTCTTTATATATTTTAATAATTCTTTTTATAATATCCTTACTATCTATTTTTAAATCATTGGTAGCTACCAATGTAGCTAAACCATTAGCATACAACCATACATGCATAAATAAACTTTTAGCATCTTCAAAAGAGTAACCAAATTTATTAACTAAACTTATTATTGTTGATTGGTTCCATTTTTCGTTCAAAACATCATCAATACTTTTCCAATGAAGATTATTCGATAAAAATAAACATTTAAATAGATTTTTATATTCGTTTGCAAATTCAACATAAGCAACACATAAAGTTACTAAAGCGTTTTTATTATATACTCTTTTGTTAATAAATTCATCATATTGTTTATAAACTTCGTTGTAAATATCTTCTTTAATTTCATCCATACCTTTATATAAACGATATAATGGTTTAGTTGAAATTCCAATTTCCTTAGCAATACTTCTTGCGTTTAATGAATCCCAACCATTTTTTTTAACCATCGCTACTGCACTATTGATGATAATGGTTTTATCTATCAAATTATTAATAGCCATAATTAATTCCTCCTCGCGGTAACTTATGTTACCAGTATACCACAAAAAACATTTGCATGTCAAAAAAAACGCCAAAATATGCCAATTTATTTATTATAATTGTCTAAAAAATTATAATTTTTATCTCCTAAATGATAACCAATTATTGTTGATAGATTAACATTAGTAACAGTATTATAAATATTAAAATCAAAATATTTGTTGTTTTTTCTTAACTCATTAATTAAATTTTTGATTTCAGCTCTCTTTCCTTCAGCAGAATTTTTTTCGGTAAATGAACAAGCGCAGTTTATAAATTTTAAGTTATTAAATGAGGCCCAAGAAATAATATCTTTTTCTTTAACAAAATACAATGGTCGTATTAACTCCATATTCTCAAAATTATCACTATGCAATTTCGGCATCATAGTTTTAAACTCTCCGCTATAAAACATAGATAATAAAATTGTTTCAATAACATCATCAAAATGATGCCCCAATGCAATTTTATTGCATCCTAATTTTTTAGCGTAATCATATAAATATCCTCTTCGCATTCTAGCGCACATATAGCAAGGCTTTTCCGTATTCAACATATTAGCTACGGCAAAAACATCACTTTTAAATATCTTTAATGAAATTCCCAGTATTTCAGCGTTCTTTTTTATTTGTTTTAAATGACTTTCTTTATAACCAGGATCCATAACAATAAATTCTAAAGAAAAATTCATTTTTCCGTGTTTTTGTATTTCTTGTAAACATTTTGCCAAAATAAAAGAATCTTTACCGCCAGAAATACATACTGCTATTTTATCGTTATCTTGAATTAACTGAAATTCATTTAATGCTTTTATAAATGGAGACCATATAGACTTACGGTAAGTTTTTATAAT
Organism: Bacilli bacterium; assembly: GCA_017398945.1. Classification (GTDB taxonomy): domain Bacteria; phylum Bacillota_I; class Bacilli_A; order RF39; family UBA660; genus RGIG1752. Next base: position 83,732 of record JAFQES010000027.1, read on the forward strand.
GCTTCTTTCAATATTTTTTAATTTCATAAAAATCACCACTAAAATTATATCACAAAAAAATTAGCTAATATTAGCTAACTTTAAAATGTTTTTTCTGAATATGGATAACTATAACTAATTCTTTCATCAAATTCTACATAATCAAGATATATCATCCTTATTAAATACCAATTTCCAGTTACTGGATCACTAATTATTAAATGATCTCTACCAGCTTCTTCAATTATGCCGTTATATACTTTATTTTGCCATTCAGTTGAATCTGGATATGAAACATATGCTTTTACTTTTTTTCCCTTATTTAGTCGTAAGATGTTTTCAATAAAACTTTGCTCCATAGGTAGACTATCTTGATAAGTATTAATGTTTCCCGGTGGGGTTACTACTTTGTTCTCGTTAGTAGGAAAAGTAGGATTTTGAAAATAATTTCCATTCATTTTTTTCACCTCATCATAAGTATATGTTTAAAAAAATTGCTTATTAACACTTTTTTTATTATAATTAACATTAGGAGAATATTTATGGAAGATAAAAAAAATAATACTAAAAAAATTTATAGAATAATTGGTTTAATTGCAGGAACTTTTATTCTTGCTTTAAACTATAATTTATTTTTATTACCCAATAACTTAGTCATAGGAGGAACATCTGGCTTATCAATAATTTTTAAGAATTTTATAGATCCAACAATATTTATATATGTTGCAACATTTATATTGTTAATTGTCAGCTTTGTATTTTTAGGTTACGATGCTACCAAAAAAACAATAGTAGGTTCTTTACTATATCCGCTTTTTGTAACATTTACGAAACCTATTGCGGCAGTAATTTTACCTAATTTAGTTTTTGAAGAGTTTATTGTTACTGCAATATTAACAGGAGTATTTTACGGAGTTGCTAACGGAATAATTTTTAAAACTGGATTTACTACAGGTGGATCAGATGTTATTATCAAAATGCTAACAAAATATTTAAAAACACCAGAGGGTAAATCTTCAACTTATATGAATGCGGTTATTATATTAATTGCCGGATTCAGTTTTGGACTACCTAGAGTTGTTTATGCGTTTTTTGTATTATTTATAAGTACATACTTGATTGATAAAATTATGATTGGTATTTCAGATAGCAAGGTATTTTATATATATACAAAAAATAGTTCGAAAATACGAGAGGTAATTTTAGAAGAATTAAAAACAGGTTACACTATATTACCAACATTAGGTGGTTATTCTCATGATAACGGGGAACTTATTATGTGTGTAGTTAATACAAATGATTATTATTTATTTAAAGAATTAGTTTTAAATATAGACCCAGAAGCATTTATAGTAGTTAATGATTGCTATGATGTTAATGGCGGAGTCAAGAAGAAAAATTTGCCATTTATATAGAAAAAGGCAAATGGTATAATGAAAGAGTAATAGGTGGTAATATGAAGTTTATCGAGTTAAAGGATTGTTATAAAGTATATAAAAATGGAGTTACAGCCTTAGCAGATGTTACAGTTAAAATAGCCAAAGGAGAATTTGTCTTTGTTATTGGAGCTAGCGGTAGTGGCAAGTCTACTTTTATAAAACTTTTATATCGTGAAGAAAAACCCACTAAAGGAAATGTAAATGTTGGTGGGGTTAACGTAGCTAAATTAAGAAATGGTAAAGTATATAAATTACGTCGTAAATTGGGGATAGTATTTCAAGATTTTAAATTGCTTCCCAAAATGACTGTTTATGAAAATGTTGCTTTTGCTTTGGAAACAATGGGAATTAAAGAAAGCGAAATTCGCCCTAGAGTAATTGAGGCCTTGGATCATGTTGGACTAAAAGATAAATTAAGAAGTTTCCCTAACCAATTATCTGGAGGAGAACAACAAAGAGTTTGTATTGCTAGAGCAATTGTAAATGAACCTAAATTGTTAATTTGCGATGAGCCTACCGGAAATTTAGACCCTGATACATCAAAAGAAATAATGAATGTATTAGAAAAAATTAACAAAGAATTGGGAACCACTATTATAATGGCTACTCATGATAAAGAGATAGTTAACAAAATGAAGAAAAGGGTTATTCTACTTGAACAGGGTGTGTTAACAGGGGATTACTTGAAAGGAAGTTATAAAGCACATGAAGGCAATTAGAATATTAATAAGAAGTTTAAGAGATTCATTAAAAAGTATCTTTCGTAATTTTAGTTTAAGTATCGCATCTATTGCGTGTACAGCAATAACCCTAATATTGGTAGCAATATCACTAGTTGTATCATTTAATGTTAATAAAGTAACTAAAGAGTTAGAGCAAGAATTAACAATAGTGGTTTATTTAGACAGAGAAACAACTATTGAACAAGTTGAACAAATAGAAGGCCAAATCATAAGTATAGACAATGTTAGCGACGTAGTTTATAAAAGTAAAGATGAATGGAAGGTTGAAATGCAAAACTACTCATCAACTCTAGATACAACATTATCTTATTTGGAAACTAATCCCTTACTTGATTCTTTTGTTGTAAAGGTTAATGATGCGACACATTTAAAAGAAACAAATAATCAAATAGCGGCAATTGAAAATGTTGAATCTTCAAGTTATGGTGAAGGGATGGTTGAAAAGTTATTGTCAATTTTTGATATAGTTGAAAAAGTAACAATAATACTTGTTTTATCTCTTGTAATGGTAACTGCATTTCTAATTAATAACACAATTAAATTAACTATATTTTCTCGAAAAAATGAAATAGAAATTATGCGATTAGTTGGAACCAGTAATACAGCTATAAAGTTACCTTTCTTATTTGAAGGATTCTTTATTGGAATAATAGGTTCTATAATTCCAATAGTTTTAACAATATATGGATACGTTATTGCCTATGATTATTTTGAAGGATATTTATTTAGTCAAATCATTACATTAATAAAACCATTTAACTTTATTTTATGGGTTTCATTGGCTCTCATTGCTATTGGTTCATTAGTAGGCATGTTTGCAAGTATTAGAGCTGTTAGAAAGTATTTGAAAATATGATGAAATTATTATTAAAAAGTTTAAGAAAAATAGGTGCAATTTTTTTAGTCTTAACCCTTTTGGCATATCAGCCATTAAATGCTTACGCTAAAGAAGCTGAAACATTAGCTGATTTAAGAGAGGAGTTAAAATCTCTTCAAGCGGAAAAGAAGCGTAATGAACAATCAAAAAATGAAACTCAATCGGAAATTAATTCCAAAAAAAATGCTGTAGCAAGTGCTCACAAAGAAATTGAGCAAGCTAAAAGCGATATAACGGTTGCTGAACAGGAAATAAATGATTGTAAAGCAGAAATAGATAAATTAACTGCCGAAACAGAAGCTTTACTAGTTTTTATGCAACAAATGAATGGAGAAAATGCTTATGTTCAATATGTAACTGGATCTAGTTCAATGACTGAACTTGTCATGCGATTAGCTGCTGTTGATCAAATAACGAGTTATAATCAACAAACACTAACGGAGCTTGAAGAATTAATAAATCAAAATGAACAATTGAAAGTGGAATTAGAACAAAAGCAAGTTGATTTAAATCAAAAAATTGAGAACTATGAAGCAAAAATTTCAAGTTTAGGAAAAAACTTGGCAGACTTAGCTGAAGTATCAGAAGATATTGATGACCAAATAAAAAACCAAAAAGCTTTAATAAAATCTTATGAAGATATGGGGTGTGGAGAAAATCAACTATTAAGCCAATGCGTTGAAGTAGCTAATAATGCTGGGTGGAGAAAACCGTTAAAAAGAGGCGTTGTAACATCTTTATGGGGATATCGTAAAAGTCCAATTACTGGGGCTCAACAATTTCACAATGGTATTGATTTAGCCGGTAATGGTGAAGGTACTAGTATTTATGCTGCCGCGAGTGGAACAGTAGCAGCAATTACTTGGAAATCCAGTTGTGGAGGAAATAAAGTATATATTCATTCCTATGTAAATGGTAAAAGCTATACTCACTATTATTTTCATTTATTAAATATTAATGTCAAAGTTGGTGACAACGTAACAACTGAAACTGTTATAGGAACGGTTGGTGGAGGCAAAAAAACTAAATCATATGATAAATGTTCAACAGGGGCCCACCTTCACTTTGGTATAGCCACAGGCTTCTATTTAGGAGCGGGTAAAGGAAGTTATTCGTCTTATAGTAAATTAGTGGCCAATAATATTCAACCTCCGGGATTTGGCAAAAAGGGTTCTTGGTTCTATTCAAGGTAAAGAAATTGATTCTTTACCTTTTATTAATTTGGTGTATAATTAACTAGGGTGATTTGCATGACATTCGCAACACAGATTAAAGATGAAGTTACAAAAATTCCCCAAAATTTTTTGGAAAATTTAAGCGAGCTTGCTGCTATTGTTAGATACGATGCTATAATTGAAAATAATACAATGGTAATAACTTTAGAAAATGCTAGTATTGCACGTAGAATATATCGTAGTTTTAAAGAAATATTTAGCATTAGTCCGAAAATAGTCATTCGTAGTCAAAAAAGATTCAGAATTGATACTTTATATATATTAGAAGTAAAAGAAAAGTTATTCACAATTCAAGAAAGGCTTTTTCTAAATCAAGATTTTTCTAATCTATTACAAACCGAAGAAGAAAAAATTGCCTTCTTTAGAGGGGCATTCTTAGCTTGCGGAAGTATTAGTGATCCAAAAATGGGAAGTTATCATTTTGAAATGGTTTTTAAAAAAAGTAAGGAAGCTGACGCTTTTCTAAGAATATTAGAAACTCTAAACTTTCATCCTAAAAAAATTAAAAGAGCTAATAAATATATGATATATATAAAATCAGCCGAAGAAATAAGTGATATTTTAAAACTATTTAAAACTACAAGCTCGTTATTTTATTTTGAAGATATTAGAATATATCGTGATCATAAAAATATGGTCAATCGCTTAAATAATTGTGAAATAGCTAATCAAGAAAAATCTATTTCAACGGGCTTGAAACAAGTAGAGCAAATAAAATATTTAAAAGAAAATAATTTATTAGATTTATTAGATGAGAAAATAATTCTCGTGGCTAAGTATCGTGAAAAATATCCGGATGTATCTTACCAAGAGCTTGCTGAAATAATTTCTTTAGAAACAGACTATACTATTGGAAAATCAGGAATAAATCATCATTTTATTAAAATTAAAAAATTAGTCGAAAAACATCAAAATAAATAAACATTTGTCGATATTGTCGTCAAATGCTTATTTGGGTGTTATTATTGTCTTCAGGAAATGGAGAGTAAAAGATGACAAAAATAACAATTAGTAGTTTAATTAATATAATGAATGAAACTTGTAGTGAATCAGTAGCAGTTTTAGAAGGTTTACGAAAATCGTTATTTATAAAAAGTAAAGGGGAATTAATAAATCCAGATAAAGTAGAATTTAGAATAGCCGAAACAGAACTTAATAAAGACCAGACTATGGTGGAATTTATCCCGTCTTATATTATTTGCGTAAGTGGGATTGAAAAAAAGTTTAATAATGGAACTGATATAAATTGTAAAATGATATCTAATGGAAAAATAATTTCGTCTAATATTATCGGTAAAGATTTAGGATCTATAAATATTGAGGAACATGAAGAGTTTATAGAAGAAAATTTTGAGGTGCTTTCGAAAGCGTTAGAAGAAGCAAATATAAATAAAAAGTATGTTTCATTGAATTCATGTAACATGTGGCAATCTACATTAAGTAGGTTCTATAAAAGACCTCGTACATTGCAAGTTAAAGGCTTTGATGTGAACGATATTTACCAATTAGATATTATAGGCTCACAAATTATTTTAAAAAATCATTTATTTTGTTTTTATTATGATGTTTATAAGCGTATATTGAGTAAATCTAATTCATCTGTTTATGAATTTATAGAAAAAGAAGTAAGCGAAGACGAATTAGAAACAATGAAAAATAACCTATTTGATAATCTATACCTTGAAGTAAATGATTTGCCTCAATTTTGGAAAACGTTAGTGCAAAAGTCCCAATTCCAATTAAAAAGAAAAAAACAATAAAAAAGTATGGTTAAATAATTTTATCTATTAAACCATACTTTTTTGCATCCTCGGGATCCATATAATAGTCTCTCTCTGTGTCAATAGTTATTTTTTCTAATGGTTGATTAGTGTTTTTAGCTAGTAATTTATTTAATTTATCTTTAAGTTTTAAAATTCTTTCTGCTGCTATTTTAATGTCACTAGCTTGTCCTTGAGCTCCACCTAAAGGTTGGTGAATCATAATTTCTGCATTAGGAAGTGCATAGCGTTTTCCGCTTTCACCGCTAGATAGTAAAAATGCAGCCATGCTAGCAGCCATACCAATACAAATAGTGCTTACATTACTTTGGATAAAGTTCATTGTATCAAAAATTGCCATACCACTTGTAACACTCCCACCAGGACTATTAATATAAAGCGATATATCTTCATGGCTTAAACTATCTAAATATAACATTTGGCTTATTATGATGTTAGCGTTGGTATCATCTATTTCCCCGGTACAAAAAATAATTCTATCTTTTAATAGTCTTGAATATAAATCATACGCATATTCTTTTTGATTATTTCTTTCAATAATAGTCGGAATAATATTCATATAATCACCTATAATTATAATATCTAAAAATAACAAAAGTATACAAAAAACTATATGACAAAATAAACATATGTGTTATAATTTTGTAAGAATAGAGAGGGTACATTATGAAACAAATAAAACTTAATGTAGAAAACTATGGATTTTACGAATATCCTTTTGGAATTTCTCTATATGAAGTATGTGAAGATCTAAAAATAAACTACGAGGTTGTGGGGGCTAAAATAAATAATGAATTGACTCCACTAACAACAAGAATGGTACAAGATACTTCCATAAAATTTATTGATAGCGTTGATTTAGCTGGATATAAAATGTATAAAGCGGGATTGCAGTTTATATTTGAAGTAGCATTAAAAGAAACCTTTCCTGAATTTGAAGTTTTATATGAACATAGTGTACCTAAAGGGTTGTTAGCTGAAATCGTGGGTAATCGAATACTTACTCAAAAAGAAATTGGTATTATTAAAGGTAATATGGCCAAAATGATTGCTGAAGATTTAAAATTTGAAAAGTATAACATTTCAAAAAGAGATGCAATAGAATACTATGAAAAAAACAATCAATTAGAAAAAGCGCGCAATATTGAAAACTGTGGAGAAGATATTGTAACTCTTTATAAATTAAAAGAAAATCTAAATTATTATTATACTGAAATGCCATATACTACAAAATCAATATCTAAGTTTGATTTAGTCTATTTAGGTAATAATCGTTTGGTGTTTTTATGGCCAAGTGCTAGAAGTGAAGGAAAAGTACCAGAATATGTTCATTATGGCAATATTATTAAGTCGTTTTTAAATGGTAAAAACTGGTTGGAAAAAATGGAAGTTCCTTATTTAGCCGACCTAAATGAATTAGTTAGTTTATCAAAAATCAAAAATTTAATTGAAGCTAATGAATTGCTATTTAATCAATCAATAGCAGCATGTGCGGAAGCAATCGCTAATAATAACGAAAAGAAGGTGGTTTTAATAGCGGGCCCTTCATCTGCCGGAAAAACTACTACAACAAAGAGATTATCTGCATATTTAAGAGTAAAAGGTCTAAATCCTATTTCTATTTCCGTTGATGATTATTTCGTTGATAGAGAAAAAACACCTAAAGATGAAAACGGTAACTATGATTTCGAGTGTTTAATGGCAATAGATGTTGAAAGATTTAATAGAGATTTAATGGATTTATTAAATGGTAAATCAGTCGATTTACCAGTATATGATTTTGTGGCAGGCACTCATACAAACAGTGGAAAAGTAGTATCTTTAGCTGAAGACGGAATTATCCTTATCGAAGGTCTGCATGCATTAAATGATGATCTAACCCCACATATAAGTAATTTACTAAAATACAAGATATATTTAAGCCCTTTTATTCCACTTAACATTGATAAACATAATTATATTTCGACATTAGATTTAAGATTACTAAGAAGAATCATCAGAGATAATCGTACTAGAGGATTGGATGTAAGTGGAACTATTAAAATTTGGCAAAGTGTGCGTAATGGTGAAGAAAGATATATTTTCCCATATATTCATCAAGCAGATACTATTATTAATACAGCCTTATCTTATGAGTTAGGAGTAGTGAGAGTTTATGCTGAGCCTTTACTATATTCAGTAGGCATAGATTCACCATATTATGAAGAAGCAAGAAGATTAATAAACTTTTTAAAAAGATTTTATCTCATCCCAACAGAGTACGTTCCTAAAGACTCAATATTAAGAGAATTTATAGGTTATGGGGAATAAAGAAAGGAAAAAAGGAAATGATAAAAGTAGCAATTAATGGATTTGGAAGAATAGGAAGACTTGCATTTAGGCAAATGATTACAACAACTGATTTTGATATCGTTGCTATAAATGATTTAACTAATGCGGAAGATTTAGCATATTTACTAAAATATGATACAGATCATGGTTCTTTTCATGAAGATGAAATATCATACGATAATGATGAATTAATCATTGCTGGAAGTAAAAGAATAAAGGTCTACAGTGAAACTGACCCAGCAAATCTTCCGTGGGGTGAATTAGATATCGATTTGGTTTTAGAGTGTACTGGTAAATTTACTGATGCTGAAAAAGCTAAAGCTCATATAACAGCTGGTGCAAAAAAAGTTTTAATTTCTGCTCCTGCGAAAGGAGATTTAAAAACGATTGTTTATAGCGTTAATGATTCTACTTTAGATGGAACAGAAAACATTATTTCAGCAGCTAGTTGTACAACTAATTGCTTGGCACCAGTATTAAAAGTAATTGATAATAATAATAAGATTATTAGAGGTTATATGACAACGGTTCATGCTTATACTAATGATCAAGCAACCTTAGATATAGCTCATAAAAAAGGAATTTATGCCAGAAGAGGTAGAGCTTGCGCCCAAAACATTGTTCCAGCTTCAACGGGGGCTGCCAGTGCAATTGGTGAGGTTATTCCAAGTTTAAAAGGGAAATTGGATGGACATGCGTTTAGAGTACCAGTATCTGATGGTTCCGTAATTGATGTAACTTTAGAATTAGAAAGAAATACAACAGTAGATGAAATAAATAATTTATTTAAAGCTAATGTTAGTGAAGTATTAATGGCGACTAATAATCCTATCGTTTCAAGTGACGTTCTAAATAAAAAATGTGGAGCATTAGTAGACATGTTATCAACAAAAATATTAGAAGTGGATGGTAAACAATTAGTTAAAGTAATAGCCTGGTATGATAATGAATTTGGTTACACAGCTCAAATGTTAAGAACGGCTAAAGCGATGTTTAGATAAATCAACAGAAATGTTGATTTTTTTATGTATTTAATTTAAAATAACAACCCATAGGTGATATCTATGGATAAAATACAATTACAAAAAGATATAAATGAGGTTATCAACAGTTTTAAACTATTCTTCGGAAATTTTAGAAATGAAAAAAAGAGAAGCTGTGGCTTTAATTGAAAAATTCTATTGTAACAATTTAAATTATTTAGGTGAGATGGTTTATGGGTATAAATGTTCATATTCAGATGAAATAGATGCTATTTGTAAAAATATTAGCTTTGGTAGAAAATTAACAAGAAAAGTTGATGATGGTACAGCTACGTGCATAGTAAAAGGGTGTGATTAAAAATGGGATTGTTTGATGATAAAATTGATGAGCAAGAAGAGAAATTAATTCAAAAAATTGGCAAAGACTTAAATGCTGCAATGGCTATATTTTGTCACAGATTAGTAGACAAACATACAGCAGAGGACTATAGAGAATATTCACGTCCTCATCAAAGTACGAATGAATATTTAATGGGAGTATATAGTCAAGTTGATTTATCTAGAAGTAATAATGCCTTGACCGTATTATCAAGTGGAGACCATGTTTTTAATTTGTTATATCATGATGTTTTAAATATAGATACCTTTGATTGCAACAGGTTAACAGAATATTATGCTTTAGGCTTTAAATTAACAGCCATAAAAGTTCTTACATTTAAGCAATTTGAAGATTTATTTGCTGACCGTGATGATTATGAGCGTAGTATCGAGAAATATGTAATAAGCAAAATGCCCTTTCATTATCAATTATTTTGGCAACATCTTTTAGAAAAACGTCAAGAGATTGGTTTTGAAAGACCTACAGTGTTTGATTTTTGCCGAGATGTTGGATACGATCGTTCTCACCATTTTGATTATTCAGAAGCGAGAACAAGATATAACACTTTAAATGCCTATCGAAATCCTGATGGTTTTGAAAAAGTAAAAGAAAATTTAAAAAAAGCTAATATAACTTTTAAAGTATCTGATATTAGAGAAATACCCCAAAAGTTTGGCGCTTATGATTTCATTGAATTATCTAATATTATTGGTGTTTTAATGAACTGGATTGAACCAGAACTCTTAATATCTATAATAAAAAATATATATGATAACAATCTAAATGATAATGGCGAAATGATATTTGCATATAGATATAATAGTCCTACAATAGAGCGAGATGAAGTTTATAATGGTGTTAACTTTGGACGCAAACGAGCACTAAGCATATGGCCGGATTCTGCTGGCTGCTTATCCAAAAAAGGAAAATAACAATGATAGAAGTGACGCAAAGAGAAAAAGATATTGAAGAAGTTATAAAAAAATACTGTAGTTCAAGAAGTTTAAAAGCAATAGGTTATGATTATAGCGAATATGGTAGGTCTTATCATTTCACCAATGAACATTTAATTGAATTATACAACCAAATAGATTTTACAAATTATCATACCGCATTAAGTGTTTTATCTAGTGGCGATCACGTTTTTAACATGATTTATAACGGAATGGAACAAGTTGATACGTTTGATAGTAGTAGGTTAACTGAATACTATGCACTAGGTATTAAAAAAACTGCTATAGAGCAACTAAATTATCAAGAGTTTTTAACATTATTTTCTAATTCTTTATTACGTAATGATAATGAGTTGGCTTTAGAAAAATATGTATTATCTTGTACACCAAAAGAATATAAATTTTTTTGGGGATCATTTCTCGAAGCTCAAAGAAATTTGGGAGAAGAAAATCCTACAATATTTACACTTTGTCGTGATGTCGGGATAATTAGAGGAAATAATTTATATATACAAAGAGAAAAAGATTATAATAAGCTTAAAGAAAACTTAAAGCACGCAGAAATAACATATACGAATGCTGACATTAGAGATTTGCCTGAATTATTTAGTAGTTATGACATTATAGCATTATCAAACATAATAAGCGTTTTAGATAGTTACGTTGAGCCAGGCATTATCCACAATATGATAAAAAGTATTTATGAGTCTAATTTGAATAAATACGGACAAATGATATATGATTACAAATTTAAAGAAGATGTAATAATTGATGATGAATATTTTAATGCAATTAATTATGCTCCAAAGCTTATAAGGAAACTAAATGGTGATGAGGCTGCTATTTTAAGAAAAAGATGATAACCTTAATAGGTTGTCAAAAATAAAAAGCTTGGGTATAGTGAATTTTTAGATTGCTGTAATTCCCATATAAAGTTAGCTAGACTACATCAGAAAAGAGTAACTAACAGGTTGCTTTTTTTACTTTATTAAGTTAAAATAATTAACTTAGTTAAGGGGTATTATTATGATTGAAAGAAATAAAGATTTATTAGCCGCTATAAACTTGTATAATGAAATGCAAAAATTTAGCTATAATGGATATAAATTTTATGGCTATGGAGCGTGTTATCAACAAACAAATGAAAAATTGTTGGCATTATTAAGCAAAATTGATTTATCTAAAACAAATAAGGCTTTGACAGTAACAGCCAGCGGCGATCATATCTTAAATTTGCTTACAAAAGGTATTACCAACATTGATACTTTTGATAGTAATCGTTTAACTGAATATTATGCATTAGGATTTAAATTGGTTGCGGCAAAGTGTTTGGATAAGGAACAATTTTTTAAACTATTCACAGAAACTCCCCATTCCAAAGAAAATATTGCATTGCAAAAATTTGTAATTTCTTGTGCCCCTGAACAATATCGGTGGTTTTGGCAAAATTATTTTATTTTTTTAGATAATGAAAAAAATGAGCATCAGGGTATTTTTGAAATATGTCGTAAGAAAGTAGAAAATCATATAGATAATAATATATATCTACAATCTTCTCAAAATTATCTTGCAATGCAACAAGCTTTAAATAAATCTAATATAACTTTCAATCATTTGAACGTAACACAGATTCCAGAAAATTTAGGTACTTATGATTTTATTTATTTATCAAATATTTTTGAATATCGTCAAAAAATATTTGGTACAAACGATTCGGTAACAGATGTTGCTGAATTGGTAGAGTCAATATATAAAAACAATTTAAATATGAATGGTGAATTATTTTATTTATATGTAATATTTAGAAATTATCAAGAAATTATGAATAGTATTAAAATTGCGGAAACGAAAATATATAGAGATAAAAATTTAAGAGTTTTAAGTTTAAAAAAATAGAGGTGGTGAAACAATGCGACGAATTTCTGGTTGGGAAAAAGATTTAGCTGGCGTAATAGCTAGAGGTAAAGATATAGCAATTGATTATCAAAAATATTCTAAGTGTTATCCTTTTACTAACGAAAAATTGAAAGACCTAACATCTTTTATTGATAAAGCTAATGTTAATAAGGCGCTTTGTGTTTTATCAAGTGGCGATCATGCTTTTAATCTAATTTATCATGGGATAAATAATATAGATACTTTTGATTGTAACCGAATTACCGAGTATTACGCTTTAGGATTTAAAAGGTATGCAATAGAATGCCTTAGCTATCAACAATTCTGCGATTTCTTTTTTAATGATTCTTCTGAAAACCAATCAATCGAAAAGTATATAATTAGTTGTCTTCCAGAAAAATATAAAAATTTCTGGCAAAGTTATTTTGAGTATCTATTAGAAAATTACAATCCTTTATTATCAAGTAGAAGAAGTGCAAATATTTTTCGGATATTATGTTATATTGAAGAAAGTATGACTGAAAATAATAACTATCTTTCGAGTGAAGAAGACTACAAAAAGTTACAAAGAAATCTTTTAAATGCTCAAATTAATTTTAAAGAACTTGATGTAAATGCCCTAAGTCATCAAAAAGAGAAATATGATTTAATAATGTTATCGAATATATTACAAGCTATGAAAAAACCATTAATTGGAAAAACAATTGATATTGCTGAAAAAATATTTAAACAAAATTTAAAAGAAAATGGGGAAATAATTTATTTGTATGAATTTTTTGATAAAGAATTATTAGGAAAAAAAGAAATGGTGTTGGAAAGAACACCTGGTTCACAAAATATAAAATATATTTTAGATGGTAGTTATGCTACTAGTAAGAAAAAAATAATTTAAGTGGTGCAATGATAGCTAATATTAATAATGAACAACGTCAAAAAGACTTAGAACAAATACCAAAATTTATAAATGATAGTGATTTTGAATATAAATTTCAAGAATATTCAGCTATTTACTATCTTACTAATGAAAAGTTATCAAATTTATATAATGAAATTAATTTTACAAAGTACAAGACAGCTTTAACTGTGTTATCAAGTGGCGATCAAGCTTTTAATTTAGTATTAGAAGGATTAGAAAAAATAGACACTTTTGATTGTAATCGCTTAGCAGAGTATTATGCTTTAGGATTTAAAAAAACCGCCATTCAATGTTTAGATTATAAAGATTTTACCAATTTATTTTATCTTCGCCAGAAAAAGCTATATGACTTAGAAAGTGAAGTAATAAAACATATGCCAGAAGAATATAAACTTTTTTGGAAAGAGTATCGAGAAGAATATAGACAATATTATCCTTATCCTAGTGTATTGGGGTTGGCTAAAGAACATAATTTTCCTAATGGAAATAATATTTATTTTAGTAAAGAGAGTTATAAATATTTGCAAAAAAGATAAAATGAGGTATTAATTACGTTTACTTATGCAGAAGTTAAACAATTACCTGAGGTGTTTGGTCAATATGATTTTATATATTTATCTAATATTTTATCATATGATCACTGGGTATTTAATAGTGATGATAGAGAATATTTAGCAGAGCAATATGCTAAGTTAGTATCAGATATATACACAAAAAATTTAAATCAAAATGGACTATTAATATATAATTATGGATTTAATGGTTTACTAGATAAATATTGTAGTAAAGAAATTGTAGAAAGAAAAGTCACTTATGATTTAGGTAAGTTAAATAGAGCACACGGGTTAAGAAAAATCAAATAGAAAGGGAAATATCAATGTTAAGTTTAGGAGAACAAAGAAAAATAGACATTCAAAAAATTTTAGAAATATATGGAAAAGCAGATATTTCTTTAACTGGTAACTTTTTTGATGAATACTCACGTTTCTATGATTTTACTAATGAAAAACTATTTGGTTTATTTGAATTGTTAAAATTACAGGAAAAAGAATTCGCTTTAACAGTTTTATCGAGTGGAGATCATGTTTTTAATTTAATATTACAAGGAATTAATAAAATTATGACCTTTGATTGTAATCGCCTAACAGAATATTATGCTCTAGGTTTTAAAAAAACTGCTATTGAAATACTAAATTATGAACAGTTTATTGAATTATTTTGTCCGTATGGATATTCAGCGGTATCATCTAAATTAATTGAATTAGAAAAAGAAGTTATCAAAAATATGCCACTTATTTATCGCAAATTTTGGGAGAACTTTTTAAATATGCGTAGAGAATATGAATATAATCCGAGTATTTTTCATTTGACTTATTCAACAAGTAATTTTGCAAAAGCCATCAGTAATAATAAATATCTTTTAAATGCAGAAATGTATAACGCTTTAAAAAGGAAAATATCAACTGCTAAAATTGAATTTGTTGCTGCTAATATAACTGATGTCCCCCAATTATTCGGAAGATATGATTATATCGATTTTTCAAATGTATTATATTATTATCAAAGGATATTTCCTGAAGAAAGTGCAATGAAAGCTATTAATTTTGTTAAATCGGTTTATGAAAACAACCTCAATGAAGGAGGGCTGTTTAAATATTATTATGACTTTGATGGATTAAGACATTTACCAAAGGTTGGTGGACAGATAGAAAAAGAATATGTTTTAGGTTCAGATACAACTTCAATTTTAAAAAGAACAATAAATATGAATTAAAAAATAACTTGTAGATTTTAATAACATGCTTTATTATATAATGCAACTAGTAATAACAAAGATTAATTTATTTGAAGACCTACAGTTTTATTTTAGGGGGAGTAAAGTTATGGTAATATCACAACAGCGTAAATTTGACTTGGAAAATATGATTAAAATATATTTAGAAGGTTATCAAGATGGATATTTTGGAGTTAATGATGATTTTATAGAATATGCTAGTTTCTATCATTTGACTAATGAGCCTGTTAATAAAATATTTAGTGAAATCGGTTTGAATGAGGTTCAAAAAGCTTTAAGCGTTCTAGCTAGCGGGGATCAAGTATTTCATATGATTAGTGGCGGGGTTCAAAATATTGATACCTTTGATATAAATCGCTTAACAGAATATTATGCCCTAGGATTTAAGAAAAGAGCAATAGAATGTTTAAATTATTATGAATTTATGAAGTTATTTGAGTATTATAAAGACTGGGATCTTGAACGACATTTTGGCGAAAATAAAGACATAGAAAAGTATGTAATTGAAAATATGGAAGAAGAATACAAATGTTTTTGGAATGAATTCCTTTATGCCGTAAAAGAAAAAGGATTTGAAGCAAGTATATTTCATTTATCTTGTGAAGCTGATCTTATTGATAGGCAAAATACAAAAAACAATTTATATATGAAAGATGAAAGTGAGTATATTAAACTACAAAGAAGACTGAAGGAAGTTAATATATCATATAAGTATTGCTCAATAATGGATGTTCCAACTACATTTGCTAAATATGATTTAATATATCTTTCTAATATTATGGATTATTATCGTTCTTTTTATGGAAATAATAATAGACCAATGGATGATGCTAGAAATTTAATTAAAGCCATTTACACTCAAAATTTAAATCCAAATGGCGAAATAATATTAACGGAAATGCAAAGAAAATTTTCCCCCAATGAATTTTTAAAAGAAATGATTAATCATCCGATCATTAATAATTGTCTATTTACAGCTTATGGAATAAAAAAGAAGCGAAAATTAAAGTAAATAAATAGGGGGCAATACAAATGGCAATATCAGAACAAAGAAAACAAGATTTATATAAAACTATTGAGTTATATTTAAATATATATCAAGAAGGAAGACTTGAATTAAAAAGCGAATTTTCGAAATATGCCGGATATTATTATATAACTAATGAGCCTATATGCGAAATATTTAATATAAGAACAAAATATGAAAACAAAAAAATTCTAAGTGTATTAGCTGGCGGAGATCATATATTTGAAATGATATTTAAAGGAGCTAGTAATGTAGATACATTTGATATTAATGCTTTATTAGAATATTACACAATTGGATTTAAAAAAAGAGCAATAGAGTGTTTAGCTTATCAAGAATTTCTTGATTTATTTGATTTTTCATATGATGGACTAGAAAATAAGTATTATAATATAAAAACTGAAATAGAAGACTATGTTGTTAAAAATATGGATGAAGAATATAATTGGTTTTGGCAAGAAATAAAACGCATTCTAAAAGATTACGGATATCAAGCAAGCGTATTTCACTTTGCTTTAAATATTAAACAAAAAGAATTTAATAAACCAAGTTTCTTGAAAAATGAAGATAACTATATAATTCTTCAAAATAAATTAAAATCTACAATTATAAATTTTCAACAAGCAAATATAATAGACCTACCAATAAATTTTTCTAAATATGATTTAATATATTTATCAAATATCTTAGATTATAGGGAACAAGAATTTGCTAAAATACTATTAACTGATATATATAATAATAACTTACATAGAAATGGCCAAATAATATTTACAGATTTATGTAGCTATTTTAATGAAGAAATATATGAATGTGTTCCAGGGGCAGAAAAAATAAAAAAATGCTTTGATAGCGCGGGGCTACTTAGTTATTCATTAAAGAAGAGGAAGATTAAATGATTAGAACTGAACAACGTGAAATAGATTTAGAAAATGCAATTAATTTGTACGTAAATAAATTTGAAAAAAGTAGTCCATCTAATTTTGATGAATATTCGCCTTATTATGTATTTACAAATGAACCATTACAACAACTGATCGATTTAGTTGACCTATCTACATATAAAAAATGTTTATCAGTTTTAGCAGGAGGAGACATCGCATTTTCCTTAATTAATAAGGGTTTTAAGCAAGTGGACACGTTTGATATAAATAGACTAACAGAGTATTTTGCTCTAGGATTTAAAAAAAGAGCAATAGAACTTTTGTCATATGAGCAATTTTTAGAACTATTTAATTACGACTTTCATGCCCTTTTTAATAACCAACTTGGCACAAACCAAGCATTAGAAAATTATGTAATATCCAACATGGATAAAGAATACAAAAATTTTTGGATGGGATATAAATATGGATTAAAAGAAAAAGGATATAATCCCAGTGTATTTCATATGGGAGTAAATTATATTTTAAAAGATATTAAATACCGTAAACAATTATCTTATCTAAACTGCGCAGAAGACTATAAAACATTTCAAAAAAAATTAATTAATTCAACAATAAATTTTAAACCATTAGATATAAAAGATATTCCACAAAAACTTAATAGTTATGATTTTATACATCTTTCTAATATTTTAGATTATTCCTATTTGCTCTATCCTGATAGTAGAAAAGCTGTTAATGAAGGAATTAAACTATTAACTGAAATTTATAATAAAAATTTAACAAGTGAAGGCTTGATAATTATTACAGCCATATTACCACGTTTTATTAGTTCATTAGTATGGAATCGTAATTATGCAGATCTACTAAAAAAATATCCAATAGAGAATTTTTACGAAATAGAAACTCATGGAATTAAGAAAAAAAGGAACATAGTTTTAAAGTAAAATGTCTTGTTATTTAATCAAAATCAATATATAATATGAAATTAATCAAAAAGGGGGATTTAGATGGTCATATCAACGCAAAGAGAAAATGACTTGCAAAACACTATAGATTTATATTTAAGTATTTATAAAGATAAGAAAAAAGGTCGTTTAGATGATTTTGTTGAGTATGCTGGTTTTTATCATATTACAAATGAAAAAGCTAGTGAAATAATTGAAAAAACAACAGTTACCGATAATATGAAAGCTTTATGTGTTTTAGCTGGAGGAGATCAAGCTTTTAATTTTATTAATGCTGGTGTAAAAAATATAGACACTTTTGATATAAACAGATTAACAGAGTATTATGCGCTAGGATTTAAAAAAAGAGCAGTAGAATGTTTAAGTTATGCTGAGTTTATTAAACTTTTTAGTTATAATCAGGGATTATATATTAGATCACATAATCATTTGCAACCAGAAATAGAAAAATATGTTATTGAAAATATGGAAGAAGAATATAAATGGTTTTGGCAAGAATTGTTCTATGCATTAATTCAAGAAGAATTCGATCCTAGTATCTTTCATTTATCAATCTTTACCGGTCCTAAAGATATAACTAAAAACAATTATGCGAAAGACGAAGAAACATATAAAAACTTTCAAAAGTTATTAAGAGAAGCTAAGATAACATTCAATCAATCTTCCATAACTGAGCTTCCAGAAAAATTTGGTATATATGATTTAGTTTATTTATCAAATATTCTGGATTATCCAAGAGATTTTTATGGTGACAAAGAAAACCCTTTATATTCTGCATTAGAGTTATTAAATAGAATTTATGAACAGAATTTAAATGTTTCGGGCGAAATAATAATGACCTACTTAACTGGTTCATTTATCCCTTCACTTTATAAAAATCAGTACTATAAAAATAATTTTGAAGAAATTATTCTTAATACCGAAAGAGAACATGCTTACAGATTATTAAAAAAATAATGGGGTGTTAGAATGATAACAGAACAACGTAAAAAAATCATAATCAATGATTTAAATGAAGCAATAAAATTGTTTCAAAGAATAAAAAATGATGACGGGCCTGGAAGTGCCGAATATTGTGATTATCATCCGTTTTATGAAAATACAAATGAACATTTAGCTCATTTACTAAGACCTATTACAATTCCTTCAGATAGTAAGATATTAACTGTATTAGCAAGTGGAGATCAACCTTTTAATTTTATTAACAATGGAGCTACTTATGTTGATACATTTGATATAAATAAACTAACAGAGTATTATGCTTTAGGATTTAAAAGGACAGCGTTACTTTCGTTATCTTATGAACAATATTTAAGTTTATTTTTTTCCAATGATAACGAGGAAGCAGAGCAACTAGAAAATTATGTAATTGAAAGTATGCCAGAGGACTACAAATGTTTTTGGAAAGAATATAAATATGTTATAAAAAACTTAGGGTATAAAGCAAGTGCTTTTGATTTGTCGATAGATGATATAAGAGATGATTATTATATTAAAAATAATTATTTATTAAATGAAAAAGTTTACAAAGAATTTCAACAAAAACTACTCAATGCTAAAATAAATTTTACTCATGCTAATGTAACAGATCTATCAACAAAATTTTCTCAATATAATTTAGTATATTTATCTAATGTTATGGACTATTATAAAACGGTATTATATACTGACGTATCACCACAAGAAGCGTTATTAAAAGCAGTTGAGTTAACAAAAGAAATATATGCCAAAAATGTATTAAATCCCGGAGAATTAATGTTTAGTTTCTTTGGTACAGGGTATGCCAACGAAGTTTTTATTGACCCAACTGTTGAAGGTGAAAAACGAATGTACTATGCGCCATATACTTACCCAAGTCATAGAGGGTTGAAAAAGGGGAAGGGCTTATGGTAAAAACAATATCTGAACAAAGAAGAAAAGATTTAGACGAGGCTATAGAGCTTTATTTATCTGCTTATCAAAAGAAAGATTTTGTAAACGATGATTTTGTTGAATATGCCGGTTATTATCGAATTACTAATGAACCATTTAGTAAATTTTTAGCCAAAGCCAATTTTTCTGATACAACAAAAACGCTCAGTGTCTTATCTAGTGGAGATCAAGTGTTTGAAATGGTACGAAAAGGAATTAAAAAAATAGATACCTTTGATATAAATAGAATGACTGAGTACTTTGCATTAGGTTTTAAAAAACGTGCTATAGAATGCTTGACATATGAACAATTTTTAAGCCTTAACAAATACGATAGGATCGTTACTAAGCATAATAATGAAAATCTTGAAATAGAAAAATATGTAATTGAAAATATGGAAGAAGAATATAAGTGGTTTTGGCAAGAATTAATAGCTAGCTTAAAAGGTGAAGGTTTTAATGTTAGTGTATTTCATTTTGTTATAGATTATCTCTATTTAACAAAATTCCATTATAGTAGAAATCCTTATATGGCAGATAAAGAAAAATATAAAGAATTACAACAAAAATTGTTAAAGGCCAAGATAACTTTTCAGCAAGCTGATATAAAAGAACTTCCTAAAAAATTTCAACAATATGACTTGATATATTTATCTAATATCTTAGAATATCATGAAGATATTTTTGAAAAATCTGGTTTCCCACCTGAAGAAGCAATTAAGTTATTAAAAAAAATTTATAATAAAATGTTAAATAATTACGGTGAAATCATTTTAACTGATTTAATGAATTGGTTTTATCCAGAATTTTGCGGAGAAAAGTTATTTAAAGAAAATCATGAGTTAATAATCGATGGATCAGATAGAGGATATATATTAAAAAAGAAAAAATAACTAGGAGGAATTATGAATAAACAGCAAAAAAAGATATTGAAATGACTAAAGACTTCTATCGTAAATTAATTCTTAATTGTAATATAGGAAATAGCTTTGAAACATATTCTAAAGTTTATTCCTTCACTAATGAAAATCTTGCTGATCTTTATCCTTTGATACATTTTGAAAAATATAATAGCGCTCTTACAGTTTTATCAAGTGGAGACCATGCCTTTAATCTAATTTATATGGGAATTGATAAAGTAGATACATTTGATACAAATCGCTTAACTGAATACTATGCATTAGGTTTAAAAAAGACAGCTATCCAATGCTTAAATTATAATGAATTTATGAAATTATTTTCTGGAAAAATAGAACGAAAACAAATTGACCTGCTTAATTATGTGATTCAAAATATGGAACCAGAATATCGTAATTATTTTGAAACATTAATTGCATACTTTAAAAAATATTCTTTTGACTATGTAATTCATTTATTTAGGAGCGATACTGATATAAGTCAAAAAGATATAAAAAACATCTATCTTCGTTCCGGTGTTAATTATCACAAAAAGCAAAAAAGATTAGCTAATACTACTATTAGTTTTAAACATTGTGATGTGTTAAATATCCCAAAAGAATTTGGAAAGTATGATTTAGTAGAGCTATCTAATATTTTAGGAGTAAGTGTGAACAGAAACTGGCTACAGAAAAAAAGAGTTTATGATTTGCTTCGTCAAATTTATGATAATAACTTAAAACATGGAGAACTTCTGTTTGATTATTCTTGGGGAAATGATTTTAGGACAGTAGGGGAATGTAGTGATATTTTTGATAATGTTAGTTATGCAAACAAAAAAGAATATGCTCACATGAACGATCTTATACGAAGTTAAAAAAAACAACAATAGGTTGTTTTTTTTGCTCTTTTATTATAAAATACAAACTTAACTGGTAAGGGGCATTTTTATGGGAAACTTAGAAGAACAAAGATTAGAAGATTTAAGGCAAATTAGAGATAGAATTAAGAATTGTAATTTATCACGTGATTTTGAAGAATATGCTGTGTTTTATTATTTTTCAAACGAACAAATAAACAGGAAATATGCTCAAATAGATTTTACAAATTATCATACCGCCTTAACTGTGTTATCAAGCGGAGATCATGCGTTTAATATAATATACAAAGGCATTGACCTTGTGGATACTTTTGATATAAATCGTATGACGGAATATTATGCCCTAGGATTTAAAAAGCGTGCCATAGAATGTTTAAGTTTTGAACAGTTTTACTCTTTATATGATTTTGGAAATATTCAAAGATTACTTGAATTAGAAGATGAAGTTATTAAGTGCATGGATAGAGAATACAAGAAATTTTGGGAATCTTTTAAATATGAATTAAATTGTTTAGGAGAAAGAATTCCAACTGTTATACGTTGGACTAAGGAAATTGCCAAACCTCACGGGAATTACTATAATAGTTATTTAGAAAATGAAGAATCATATAAACGTTTACAAAAAAGATTAGAAACTGCTAAAATTACTTTTACCCAAGGAAATATAACAGAAATACCAACTAGATTTGGAACATATGATTTTATTGAATTATCAAACATATTAACTTATCAACGTCATATATTTCCCCATAGTTTGGCAAAATATAATACAACAAAATTAGTAAGAAAAATTTATGAGCATAATTTAAAAGGTTTAGGGACAATGCTTTACCAAACCGGAGGAACAATAGTAGGTAATAACCCATTAAGTTGTTTTGCGCCTAAACTTCTAAAAAGAGCAAAAAATAACTTTGATAAAAACAATACTGAATCATGGGTTTATGGACTTCAAAAAGGGGACAGGAAATGAATTTGGTAGAACAAAGATTAGAAGATTTAAAACAATTAAAAAAATTATTAAAACGAATAGTCTGCCATATGACTTTAAAGAGTATGCTGCCTTTTATTAATTTTCTAATGAACGAATAAACCAAAAATATTCTGAAATTGATTTTACAAATTACCAAACAGCATTGTGCGTTTTATCAAGAGGGGATCATGCTTTTAATGCAATATGTCACGGTATAGATAAAGTAGATACTTTTGATGTGAATCGCTTAACAGAGTATTATGCAATAGGCTTTAAAAAAAGAGCAATAGAGTGTTTGAATTTTGAACAATTTTGTTCTTTGTATATTCTTCATGAGAAAAAATTAATGGATTTAGAAGATGAAGTAACTAAAAACATGGATTAAGTATATAAAAAGTTTTGGGAAACTTATATTTACGAAACGAAATGTTTAGGTGAGTCTTTTCTGAGTGTATTATGGTGGAGGAAAGAGTATAAATATCCTGAAGGTAACATCTACAATGCTTATTTAGAAAATGAAGAATCATATAAATATTTACAAAAACGATTAGAGGTTGCAAAAACAACTTTCACTTAAGCGAATATAACTGAATTGCCATCAAAATTTAAAGACTATGATTTTATTGAATTATCAAATATATTATCTTATGGAGAATATATTTTTGGGAATTATATTAAATATCGATCAAGTAATTTAATAAGCGAGATTTATGACTGTAATTTAAAAAACAAAGGAACAATGATATATCAAACAAGAGGATGTGATCCCTTAAATCCTTTGCTTACTCCAATGCGTCTTAAAAGGGCAAGGAAAACCTTTGCCGAAAGTGATGGCTGGTGTGTGTATATGGTCTTCAGAAAGGTGGGATAAAATGACAATATCAGATCAAAGAAAAATAGATTTACAAAAGGCTATAGAAGTTTATATGCGTAAGTTAAAAAGAAACAATCCGAACATAAATGGTGGGGAGTATGGCTTGTATTATCGATTTACTAATGAACCCTTTGTTAACTTTGTTAACAGGGTAAATGTTTCTGCAAATATTGATGTGCTTACTGTGCTTGCTAGCGGAGACCAAGCTTTTAATTTTATTCAATCCGGAGCTAATCATATTGATACATTTGACATTAATCGCTTAACGGAATATTTTGCCCTTGGTTTTAAAAAGACTGCTATTCAAGTATTAAATTATGAGAATTTTTTAAAATTATTTAATTATAATAGCTTAAAACCACAAAATACTCCAGACCTAGAATTAGAAAAAAGTATAATAGAATCATGTCCAGAAGAATACAAATGGTTTTGGCAAGAATTCACGCATATTTTAAAAGATAATAACTTGAATCCCAGTGTATTTGAAATATCCGAGGGATTTCATTCCAATATAGTGAAAAAACATCGTTGTAATAATTATATGAATAATGAAGAAAATTATAAATTGTTACAAAAGAGATTATTAGAAACGACAATAACATTTCAGCCTTTAGACTTAGCCGATGTATCTAAAGCAATCAAGCAAAAATATGACTATGTATTTATATCCAATATTTTAGATGCTTTTGCTACCCATACTACTAATAATATTCCTAATTCTTTAAAAGTAGCGTTAAAAATGTTTTTAGATATTTATCGCCATAATGTAAAAAGAAATGGAGAATTAACATTTTCAACATTTGATTTTGGAGGACTTGGTG
The DNA here is from genome assembly GCA_017398945.1 of Bacilli bacterium. Taxonomy (GTDB): domain Bacteria; phylum Bacillota_I; class Bacilli_A; order RF39; family UBA660; genus RGIG1752. Next base: position 108,271 of record JAFQES010000027.1, read on the forward strand.
ATGAGTTTATCGATATGTATAATTTGTTAGATAATAAAAATGGTGAAAAAGTTATGTATCCGGGTGAAGTACCTCTAATATTTGGTTTGCGAAAAAGTAAAAAAAAAATAAAATAAGAAATTATATACTAACTACAATGTTCATATAATGAAAGGAAACTAAATGATGAAAATATCAGAACAAAGAAGAATAGATTTAGATAAAGCTATTAACACCTACCTTGAAAGATTTGAAAAATCAAATATTGATATTCAAAGAAAGTTTTTAGAGTACTCTGGATATTATAAATTTACTAACGAGTATTTAGGTAGATTAATATTAAAAAAGAATTATTCCGCCGAATTTTTAAGCGAGAAAAGACTTTTAACTGTATTATCAAGTGGCGATCAAGCGTTTAACTTTATTAATCAAGGAGTAATGACGGTTGATACTTTTGATATAAATCGTTTAACTGAATATTTTGCCCTAGGATTTAAAAAAGTTGCATTAGAAACTTTAACATATGATCAATTTGAAAATTTATTTAAAAACTTTCTTGTTGATAGCGCTCGCGATTTGGAAAAGGGGGTAATTGAAAACGCGCCAGAAGAATACAAGTGGTTTTGGACTGAGTTTAAATATGCCTTAAAACAAAATGGGTTTCCAAATCCAAGTGTCTTTGACTTAGCTAAAAGAATGGATTATTACAGAGTAAAATCGTCAAATGTTAATCCCTATTTGTGCAGTGTAGATGATTACAAAAATTTTCAACAGCAACTATCCAAAGCAAAAATAACTTTTCAACAATGTGATATTAAAGAGTTGCCTACAAAACTTGCTAAGTACGATTTAGTGTTGTTATCTAATATTGTTGAATATTATGGAAAAACAAACAAACCAATATCTGAACAATTATTAGAAGCTCAAACGGTTACACAAGATATATTTAATAACAATTTAAACCTTGGCGGAGAAATGGTGCTTTTCGCATTTTATCAATCATTTATTGGAAAAGTGTGTCGCAACTTAAATATTAATTGCGCTAAGGATATCTTTTATTTGCTTGAAGATAAGGTATATAGTCTAAAAAGGAGCTTGTAATGGAATCGTTAGAAAAAGCTCAATTATTAAAAGATATCGAAAAAAGTGTTAGCGTTATTAAAACATCTGCTAAATTTAGTGAATATAGTAAAGTATATCCATATACTAATGAAAATCTTATTAAAAAATATAGTTTAATAAATGAGGGTGATTATCAAACGGCGTTAACTGTCTTATCAAGTGGAGATCATCTTCTTAATTTAGTTATGAATGGTACGTCCCATATAGATACTTTTGATGTAATAAAATGACAGAATATTATGTGATGGATATTAAAATACCGGCCATTTTAAATATGACGTATGAACAATATATGCAGTTTTACAAAACATTGCTTACGCCTGGAATTAATGAAGATAAAATATTTGCTGTTGTAAAAGGCGCAGAAGAAAAATATAAATACTTTTGGGAAGAGTTCTATCGCATATATTATGACCAAAATAATTTGAGATTTGATTTTGAAAATTTATTTATTTCTGAATTTGATAGGTTGCATTTTAATAAATATCTTCGAAGTTCTAGTGATTATCAAAAAATGCAATCTTGTTTAAAAGATGCTACAATAACGTTTAAACATGCAGATGTTACAACAATCCCATTAGAATTTAAAACATATGATTTAATAGACGTCTCAAATATACTAAATTATTATGAAACAATTTTTAAAGCATATAATTATCCGCGAGAAGAAAGAAAAAAATTAGTTGCTGAAATTGTTTCTAAAAATTTAATCCAAGACGGAGTCATATTCTATGATTACTTTTTAGGGACAGGTTTTTATGAAGCGATAAGACAAACGCGTGCAGTGATGCTAGAAAATACTTCTCATTTTAGTGTTGAGTGCACAAATGAGCTTGCTTTAGGTTTAACTAAAAAGAAAAATAGCAACTTGTAAATAACTTTAATTAAGGTATAATTATAATAGGTGATAATAATGAAGTTTATTGAAGATATGCATCTAAATAACAAAAGAGTTATCGTGAGATGTGATTTTAATGTTCCAATAATTGATGGAAAAATAACTGATGATAGTAAAATAGTTAAGAGTTTAAAAACTATTAATTACTTACTAGAAAAAAATTGTCGAGTTGTTTTATTAAGCCATTTAGGAAGAGTAAAGTCAAATGAAGATAAAAATAAAAATACATTGTTGCCAGTTAAGGAGTCTTTAGAAAGTTTACTTGGTACGGAAGTAACGTTTGTTACCGATTATCCAAATGAAGATATTCCTAAAGATAGGAAACTAATTCTTTTAGAAAACACTAGGTATTTTGACTATCCAGAAAAATTAGAAAGCGGTAATGATTTAGAACTAGCTAAAATGTGGTCTAAACTTGGAGATGTTTTTGTTTATGATGCATTTGCTAGTGCGCATCGTCGTCATGCGTCAACATCAGGACTTGCTAGTTTACTTCCAACCTGTATTGGTTATCTAGTAAAACAAGAATTAGAAAATTTAAATCATGTTAAAGAACCAAACGAACCATTTATGGTTATAATGGGTGGCGCTAAAGTAGATGATAAACTTCCCCTTATCAAAAACCTACTACCTCGCTGTGAAAATCTATTGCTTGGCGGAGGTATAGCTAATTCGTTTTTAAAGGCCAAAGATATAAATGTAGGTAGTAGCTTAGCTACGACAGACGAAAATATTTTATTAGATTTAAAATGTCTAATTGAATTATATAAAGATAAAATAGTTTTACCTATAGATTTCAAAGATAAAAATACTGGGGAAATAAAAACGTTAGAAGAGCTAGTTAATGATGACATTATTTATGATATAGGTCCTAAAACAGCAACTAAATATGGAAATATCTTAAAAAATGCTGGGACAGTATTCATGAATGGAACTCTTGGGATGAGCGAAGAAGCTGGGTTTGAAAACGGTACTAAAAAAGTTTTCGAATATTTAACTAATGTGCCAACTGTTGTAATTGGTGGTGGAGATACTGTTGCAGCTGTTAATAACCTAGGATTTACAGATAAATTTATATTATCAAGTGGAGGAGGAGCTTCTTTAGAGTATATTGCTTATCAAACTCTGCCTGTTTTGGAGGATATAAAATAAATGAAAGTAGTATGTAATTTAAAATCGCATAAGACTTGGAAAGAATATCGTGAGTATATCGTTGATTTAAGTAAGTTAGATACTAATCATGAACTCATAATAGCTCCAAGTTTTCCTTATTTAGCATATTATCCTAAAAATATAGCACTTTGCTCTCAAGATGTTTCTTTTAGCAACCACGAAAATATTGTTGGTAATGTTACTGCTAAACAGTTAAAATCATTAGATGTTAGATATTGCCTAGTTGGACATAGTAGCAGAAGAATTCATTATGATGAAAATGAAAAACAATTTAAACAAAAAATTGCTAATTGTTTAGAAAATAATATTAAAGTTATTTATTGTGTAGGAGAATCTCGTGAAGAAAAACAACGCGAAAAAACTTATCAAGTTCTTGAAAAGCAAATTGCCAGAATATTTAATAACTTTGAAGGAGATTTAAATAATATAATTATCGCTTACGAACCAATCTGGGCTATTAGTGAAAATAAAAAAGATAGCGATAGTATTGATTTAGCAAAAATAAAAGATATTGTTATCTTTATTAAAAAAATTATTTTAGATTATTATGATATAAACATAAATGTCTTATATGGCGGAAGTATTGATGAAGACATTGTTGGGGATTATTTAGACTTAGAAATTGATGGCTTTTTAATTGGGAATGCTAGTTTAGATATTGAACAAGTGAAAAAAATCCTAAATAAAATATAATTCGACATAAATAGACATATCTTTACATAAGTAGACAAAACATTTCCTAGTATTTTGTCTACTTTTTATATATAATGAATTTGCGTGTGGTAAATATAAATAGAAAAAAGGATGGATTATGGAAAAGAAAGTTAATTTGTTGATAGTGGATGACAATGAAACTGTTATCGACAATATTAAGAAGTATTTTAGTAGTCACGCAGTAATTAATGTATCTTGTGTATGTAATAATGGAGCTAATGCTTTAGATATTATATTAAATAAACAAGATAATTATGATTTAATCGTTATGGATTTATTAATGCCAGAAGTTGATGGTATTGAAATCTTACAACAAATGCAAAAGCATAATATTGACAAGAAAGTAATTGTTTTAACTAGCTATAAAAAGGATTATACAGTTAAACAAACAGCAATGTATGGTGTAAATTACTATATGATGAAACCATTTAGTTTACCATCATTAGAAAAAAGAATTTTAGAAGTATTAAATGACAACTTAGAATTAGTTAGTGATTTATCTGATAATGTCTTACTAGCTATAAGTAAGTTGTTACATAGTTTAGGTATGCCTTCTCATATAAAGGGATACCAATATATTAGAGAAAGTATCATGATGATGTATCAAAATCCGGATATGTTAGGTGGTATAACAAAAGAAATATACCCCGAAATAGCCGATAAGTTTGATACGACATCATCAAGAGTTGAAAGAGCTATAAGACATGCTATTGAAGTAAGTTGGAATAGAGGAGACTATGACTTAATGGAAGAAATATTTGGTCATAGTGTTGATTACGATCGTGCTAAACCAACTAATTCAGAGTTTATAGCTACGTTAGCAGATAAACTTCGCATGGATAAAACTTTATTAGCGGTATAGAAATGAGGTAACACTCATTTTTTTGCTTTATTAAAATGTTTGTGTTATATTTAATTAACGGAAGGTGTAAATAATGAAAAAAATTATGCTAGTTGTTTTAGATGGTTTTGGTTATCGTGAAGAAAAAAATGGTAATGCAATATTAAATGCTAACATAAGTAATTTTAATTCCTTGTGGGAAAATTATCCACATACAACGCTTTATGCATCCGAAGAACATGTTGGGTTAGAACCAGGAGTGTTTGGTAATAGTGAAACTGGACATATGACTATTGGAGCAGGTCGAAAAATAAAAAGTAATAGAGAAATAGTTAATGACTTTTTTGCGGGGATAAGAATCAATGGAGAGTTTGAAACTTTTATTAATAGTGTTAATGAAAGCGCTAGACCATTACATATAATGGGCTTACTCAGTGAAGGAAATGTTCATAGTTCATTTGAACATTGGACTAAGCTTATAGATGTAATTAAAGGAAGAATAACTAATAATATTTATGTTCATGTTATAACTGATGGAAGAGATACTGATCCAAAAAGTTCATATAGTTATATTGAAAAATTGCAAGAAAAACTTGTTGATATGAAAAATGTTAAAATAGCTAGCATTTGTGGAAGGCATTATGCCATGGATCGTGATAAAAAATGGGATAGGACCAAATTATATTATGATCTAATTACTAAAGGACTAGCTATTAGTTGCAAAGACATCAAAGCGGGAATCGAAAAAAGTTATGATAGTGGTATAACAGATGAATTTGTTAAACCGCTAATTGTGGATAAAGAAGGAGTTATCAACAATGGCGATAATATTTTTTGGATGAATTATCGTGAAGATAGGTCTAATCAAATTCTAAACGCCATAACAAACCAAGAATTTTCAGACTTTGCTAAAAAAGATATTTCGGATTGTCAAGTCTATACTTTTTTTCCGTTCGATAAACCAATCCTAACTAATAGTTTTGTTCAATACAATAAAGTAAATGACCCAATTGGAGTATATTTATCTAAATTAGGGCTTACGCAAGCCAGAATTGCTGAAACAGAAAAGTTTGCGCATGTGACATATTTCTTTGACGGACAATATGATGGAAAAATAGAAAAGTGTGATAAATTTTTACTACCTTCACCACAAGTTACTACCTATGATATGCAACCAGAAATGAGTGCGGTCGACGTTACTAAAAAAGCTATGGTTTGTTTAGAAAAAGATTATGATTTTGTTGTAGTAAATTATGCTAACCCGGATATGGTAGGGCATACAGGCAACTTTGAGGCAACAGTAAAAGCTTGCTCGGCGGTAGATATATGTTTAGGGAAACTTGTTGAAACTGCCTTTGATAATTTTTATAAAGTAATTGTTATGGCTGATCATGGTAATGCTGATATTATGTTTGATGAAGAAGGGAAAATTTGTACAACTCATACTCTATCAAAAGTACCATTTATAATAACTGATAATGGATTAGAATTAAAAAATACTGGTGATATTACTATGGTAGCTCCAACAATTCTAGATTATATGGACATTGCTCGACCTGCGGATATGCAAAATACTGATAGTTTAATAAAATAATTAAGAAGGTTTACAAAAACCTTCTTTTTTATAACAAAAAATTATTCATGAGTATAAAAGTGATATATATATTTTTTTTATATAACTATTATGATAAAATTGTTTTAATAAATAATGTTTATGCAAAGGTGGTTTTATATGAATTTGTTTGTGGGGTGTTCATCTTCAGAAAATATTTCTAAAAGTTATTTAGAACAAGCTCAGGAATGTTTGGATAAAGTATTTAAAATGGATTATGATTTAGTATTTGGGGCATCCAATAATGGACTTATGGGCATTTCCTACAGAGCTGCTAAGAAATACAATAAGGAGATTAAAGCGATTGTTCCAGAGGTTTATTGTGAAAACCTGAAGCAAATAGATTGTCCTTTTGAACAAGTTGTTAATAAAATTAACGAAAGTACAGATGTGTTATTTGATAATTCAGATATTTTATTGTTTTTGCCAGGAGGAATTGGTAGTTTAAATGAAATATTTTATGCAATAGAATTGAAAAGAAATGGCAAATTAAATAAACCGATTATAATATATAATCTAAATGGATTTTACGATAAATTACTAAGTTTTTTAGAAAACTTATATAATCAAAACTTTATTGATCTACGTGTAAAAGAATATTATGAAGTTGTCGAAACTTGTAGTGAGCTTATTGAAAAATTAAAAGTTCAGTTATATGACTAATTTAAATAGAAAATATATTGTTATTTAAATGTAATGAGGTATATAATATATATTAATTAGGGAGGTTAAAATGGAAGATAAAGAAATATTAACTATAGTTAATGGATTAAAAAATGGTAATCATAAAAGCATATCGAAATCAAAAATATCTGAAACAAATTTGTTGAAAATCGCCGACAAACTTAAAGAAGATAATTTTGACATAAGTATTTTAATTAATATTATTCTTCATAATAATATTAACGAAAATTGTGATTGGAATATTGGTAGTATTTTACAACATTTTGATTATAATGAAATCATTGGGGCTTTGCAAAATGTTTCTCAAAATAGAAGAGGGTATTTGTATGATTCAATAGGATTTTGCTGGGCATTAGGAGAGTGTCCATATAAAAATGAGCAAGTTATTGAATTTTTATATGAGGTTATAAATAATGGTAGAAATTCAGAATCGTGGTGGAGAGCGGCATTTGCTCTTGAAAAGATAACTGGAAAAAATGCCATAAATAATTTAAAAAGAAGTTTGAAAAATTATGGGGCGATTTCTTTAGAAGATAGCTTAGAAGATTTATCAGACAAGAAAAATGTAATTAATGTATTATTGCATGCCAATAGTAATGTAATTAGAGAGGTTATTTATCCTCGATTAAAAGAAAGGTTTAATTCATCTAATAGCGAAAAAGAATTGGTTAATATTATATGGTTATCTGGTAGATTACGTTTGTATGATGAAAGTATGTTAAGTAAATCTTTAGAAATATTAGAAACAACTAGTAGTTATGAAACAAAATATTATATTTTACAAGCAATGATTGACGATCCAAAAACTATTTATCTAAAATATTTTAGAGAGTTTTTAGATTCGGATGATAAGTTAATAAAAAAGATGGCAATTGCCGGATTAGCAGAACTAGGTGCTAAAGTTGACGTGACTGAACTTGAACGCCTGCTTCAAAATGAAAAAAGTCCTAATGTAATATCATCTTTGTCAAAAGCTATATATATGGTTAAAAACAATTATTTTGCAGAAGAACGTAATTATATAAGAAAATATATGGTAAACGAAAATGGATTAATTGGCGATGATTCAGATAAATGGTATGCTGATGCCTCAATATATAATTTATTTTCAGAAGCAGAAGATCCAGAAAATGTTTGTTTTAATATAATTTTCAATAGATTATTATCAGAAAAAATAAGAGTAATGAATCCTGTTGATTTAGCTACCGGTACAGGAAGAGCTGCTAAATTTATATTAAATAATATTTCGTATGATGGAACTTTATATGCAGTAGATTATAGTAAGCAAATGTTAGAGTATTTTGAAAGAACAATAAATAGACAAAAATATTATGTTAAGGATATACATTTACAACATTCAAAAATAGAAGATTTTAAAATACCAAATGGTGAGAAGTCATCCTTCATTATAAGTTCATTTGGTTTTCCTAGTAAAATATCTGATAAAGATAGATGTAGAAATGAATTAGAAAACGTATTTGATTTATTGACTGATGATGGTGTTTTTGTAACATTAGGTTGGGACGAAACCTTTAATGACGACTTAAATAATATGTGGTACAAGTATATCCCGGATAATATACGCGCGGCTAATTTTGAAGAGTGGAGAAAAATGAGAGAAGCTAGCATTGAAAGTGCAAGAAATTGTATGCTGACTTGGTATAAAAAAAATATCAAAGTTCCATTGCTATATGATACATTAGAAGAAACAATAAATGTAATGGGGCATTTATTTGGAAGAGATGCTGCATTAGAAATATTAAAAAACAAAAGAACAATGTGGTGGATGTCTTTAGGCATAACTTGGGATAATAAAGAAAGTTTAGCGAGAATATTAAAGAAATAAGAGGTAATAATGAAAGAAATAGAAGTATTGGTTGAAGTGTATAATAAATTTGATGAACTGAAAAAAAAGTTGGCAGATTTTGAATATAAGGGATTAAAAAGAACCCTAGATGAATATTATTACGATCCTCAAAGAGATGATTTGAAACCAGATAAAAATGGAGGACTTAATCATTGCTTGCGTCTTCGAACTAAAGATAACGAATGTTTTATTACATATAAAGACGATGTATTTGAAAATGGTAAATGGTTATATTCTGATGAATATGAAACAAAAATCGAAAATATAAGTATGTTGCGAGAAATATTTAAAAGACTTGGTTTAATTAAATTTATTGAAATTGACAACTGCAAAGATACTTATGTATTTAATGACTATGAAATAGTAATTGAAAATGTAAAAGATTTAGGGATATTTATGGAAGTTGAATACTGTACTGAAGATGATGTAGATGTTAAAAAAGTTAAAGACGAAATTCAAAGTTTTATAAATAGTTTGGGATTAAATGTGTCGGAAGAATTAAATGTGGGGAAACCTGAATTATATATGAAAAAACATAATATTAAAATAGACTAACAATAAAATGGATATTATTTATAATATCTATTTTTTTATTTAAATTCAGTAAAATTTAGGCTTGCATTTCATATAATATGTTGTTATAATTGAATCTGTATGGCTGCTTAGATGTGCGAGGTTGCTGATACACTAGGTGACGTTGATTAAACAATATCTAGAAATCAGGTAATTCGGGCGGAGCGAGTCTATACTAGATATAGGCGAAAGGAGGACATATAATTATGTCAAAAAACAAAGTTCGTATTAACTTAGCTGCATATGACCATAGAATGTTAGATGTAGCTTGCGGAAAGATCGTAGAAACAGTTAAAAGAACTGGGGGAGTTGTTTCTGGACCTGTACCACTACCAACTGAAATTCAAAAATTTACAGTATTAAAAGCGGTACACAAATATAAAGATTCAAGAGAACAATTTGAAATGCGTACGCATAAAAGATTGATCGATATAAAAGATCCATCTAAAGAAACAATTGATGCTTTAACTCACTTAGACATTCCAAGTGGTGTTGACATCGACATTAAATTATAATTAAAAGGAAGGAAAAAGAAAAATGAAAGGAATCTTAGGACGCAAAGCTGGAATGACTCAAGTTTTTACTAAAGAAGGTAAATTAATTCCTGTAACTGTAGTTGAAGTACAACCAAATACAGTTATGCAAGTAAAAACTATTGAAACTGACGGATATAACGCAGTACAGTTAGGCGTATTTGACAAAAAAGAAAAAAATAGCAGCAAGCCAAGTATTGGGCATGCAAAAAAAGCAAACACAACACCTAAGCGCTTCTTAAAAGAAATAAGAAATTTAGAAGGGTCTTACAATTTAGGGGATACTATTGACGCTGGTGTGTTCGAAGTTGGAGAAGTTGTAGACGTAACAGGAACTTCAAAAGGAAAAGGTTTTGAAGGAACTATCAAAAGACATAACCAACATCGTGGGCCAATGACTCATGGATCTCGTTATCACAGAGGACCAGGTTCTCTAGGAACAATGTTACCTAAAAGAGTATTAAAAGGTAAAAATCTTCCTGGACACATGGGACATGAAACAATCACTATTCAAAATCTAGAAATTATCGAAGCAAATGCTGCTGAAGGATACATTTTAGTAAGCGGAAATATTCCAGGACCAAAGAAATCATTAGTGTTAATCAAAAGTGCAGTGAAAAATTCTCGTAAAGCTGATGCAAAAGAAATAATCTCTTATGAAGAAGAAACTGTTGTTGATGAAGTAGTAGAAGAAGCAGTTGAAACTACAGAAGTAGAGGCTGCTGAAGTTACTAGTGAAACTACTGAAGGAGAAAACGCATAGTCGTCTTCTAGAAAGGTAAGTATTATGACAAAGATAAGTGTTAAAAACATTAAAAATGAAAAAGTTCAAGATTTAACATTAACTGATAGTGTTTGGAATATTGAAGTAAATAATGATTGTTTAAAGAAAATGATTAAATTACAATTAGCTGCTCAAAGACAAGGGACAGCTAAGACAAAAACTAGAGCAGAAGTATCTGGTGGCGGTAAAAAGCCTTGGAAACAAAAAGGAACTGGTAGAGCTAGAGCTGGTTCTAACAGAAGTCCAATTTGGCGTGGAGGCGGAGTTGTATTCGGAGTTACTCCAAGAGACTATGCTTTCAAAATAAATAAGAAAGAAAGAGAATTAGCTTTAAAAAGTGCTTTATCACTTAAAGCTCAAAATAAAGAATTAATAGTTTTAGATACTATTAAAATGGCTGATTTAAAAACTAAAGAATTAAAATCAATGATTGAATCATTAGATTTAAACGGAAAAGTATTATTCGTGACTGCTGAAGATAATGAAAACTTATATATGGCTAGTCGTAACTTAGGATATGCTTATGTAGTATTAGCTAATGAAATCAATTGCTATGATTTAGTAAATGCTGATTACCTAGTATGTGATCTAGAAGCAGTAAAATATATTGAGGAGGTGCTTAAATAATGAAAGATTATACTGATATTATTATTGCACCAGTTATTACTGAAAAATCTGCAACAAATGCTCAAAACAACGTTTATACATTCAAAGTGGCAAAAAGTGCAGCAAAAAATGAAATTAAATGGGCTGTTGAAAAAGCATTCAACGTTCATGTTGTTAAAGTTAATACTTTAAACACAAAAGCAAAAGATAAAAGAGTTGGCAGATATACTGGCCAAACAAAAACTTATAAGAAAGCAATCGTTACTCTAAAAGATGGCGAAACGATTGAAATATAGACAGGAGTTAATGGTATGGCAATAAAGAAATACAAATCTACGACAAATGGTCGTAGGGGAATGTCTACTTTAGTAAATGAAGAAATTACTACAAGCACTCCAACTAAATCACTTTTAAAGAGTACTTCAAAAAGTGGGGGAAGAAATAACCAAGGTAAAATGACTGTTAGACATATCGGTGGAGGAGCAAAAAGAAAATACCGTGTTATTGATTATAAAAGAAATAAATTTGGTGTTACTGGAAAAGTTGCTACAATCGAATATGATCCAAACAGAACTTCTAATATCGCTTTAATCAACTATAGAGATGGTGAAAAAAGATATATCATCGCTCCTAAAGGGTTAAAAGTAGGAATGATTATTGAAGCTGGAGAAAAAGTAGATATTAAAGTTGGTAATGCATTACCACTTGCTAATATTCCAGTTGGTACAGTTGTTCACTGTATAGAATTAAAACCTGGAAAAGGTGCTGAAATTTGCCGTAGTGCTGGATCTAGCGCTCAAATACTAGGACGTGAAGGCAAATATGTAATGTTAAGATTACAATCAGGCGAAACAAGAAAAGTATTAGGAACTTGTATGGCTACAATCGGATCAGTTGGAAATGAAGATTACTCTTTAGTAAATCTTGGTAAAGCTGGACGTAAACGTCATATGGGTATTCGCCCAACAAACCGCGGATCTGTAATGAACCCTAATGACCATCCACATGGTGGTGGAGAAGGACGTGCGCCTATCGGACGCAAAGGACCTCTTACTCCTTGGGGTAAACCTGCACTTGGATTTAAAACTAGAAAAAATAAGAAAGCTTCTGACAAGTTAATTGTTAGTAAGAAGAAAAAATAGGAGGTTATTATGGCAAGAAGTTTAAAAAAAGGACCTTACGTATTTGATAGATTATTAAAAAAGGTTCAAACTTTAAATGAAAATAATAAAAAAGAAGTTGTAAAAACTTGGTCAAGACGTTCAACAATTTATCCTGATTTCGTTGGACATACAATCGCAGTTCATAATGGAAAAGAATTCATACCTGTTTATGTTACTGAAGATATGGTAGGACATAAACTTGGAGAATTCGCGCCAACTCGTAAATTTGGCGGACATGCGGGACAAAAGTAGGAGGTAAAATATGGAAAGTTATGCAATACATAAAACCGCTATTATAGCACCTCGTAAAGCTCGTATGACTTTAGATCTTATTAGAGGAAAAAAAGCTTCTGTAGCTATGGGTATTTTAGAAAATACTAATACAAAAGCTAGTCGCCTAATCCAAAAAGTATTAAAGTCTGCAATTGCTAACGCTGTTAATAACCAAAATGCAAAAGAAGATGAACTATTTGTATCAGAATGTTTTATAAATCCAGGACCAACATTAAAAAGAATTAAATTCGCTAGCCGCGGAAATGTTGATAGAAGAGACAAAAGAACTAGTCACATTACTGTAAAAGTAAGTGATGGAAAAGTAAATAAGAAAGGAGCAGAATAATGGGACAAAAGGTCAATCCAATAGGTTATAGAATTGGAGTTAATAAAGACTGGGAATCTAAATGGTATGCTAAAAAAGATTATGCTGACAATTTAAACAAAGATTTAAAAATCAGAGATTATTTAAGCAAAAATCTTAAAGAAGCAAGCATTGCATCCGTTCTTATTGAAAGAAAAAAAGGTAGAGTTGATATTACTATCCACACTGCTAAACCAGGAGTAATCATTGGTCGCGGCGGAGAAGATATCGAAAAATTACGTAACTCTATCCGTAAATTAGTAAACGAAGACGTATATGTAAATATCGTTGAAGTTAAAAATCCTGATTTGAATGCTCAATTAGTAGCAGATCAAATTGCTGCTCAAATCGCAGCACGTGCTCCATTCAGAAGTGCTCAAAAAAGAGCAATCAGAAACACAATGAAAGCTGGAGCTAAAGGAATTAAAACAAGCGTATCTGGAAGATTAGGTGGAGCTGAAATGGCTCGTACAGAAGGATACACAGAAGGAACTGTGCCTCTACACACAATTAGAGCTGATGTTGATTATGCTACATCTGAAGCAGATACAACATACGGAAAAATTGGTGTTAAAGTATGGATTTACAAAGATGAAATTCTTCCTGTAAGAGGTAACAAGAAGGGAGACGATAAACATGTTAATGCCAAAAAAGACTAAATATCGTAAACCTCATCGTGTAAGCTATGACGGACACGCTAAAGGTAATACTGAATTACACTTCGGTGAATTCGGACTTCAAGCTAAAGAAGGAGCTTGGGTTAGTGCAAGACAAATTGAAGCTGCACGTATTGCTATGACACGTTATATGAAACGTGGAGGAAAAGTATTTATTAATATCTTCCCTCACTTAGCTTTAACTAAAAAACCTTTAGAAACTCGTCAAGGTAAAGGTAAAGGTAACGTAGAACAATGGGTTGCTGTAGTTAAAAAAGGTAAAATCATGTTCGAAGTAAGTGGTGTAACCGAAGAAATAGCTCGTGAAGCATTAAGACTTGCTTCTCATAAGTTACCAATCAAATGTAAATTTGTAAAAAAGGATGGTGTTTCTAATGAAAATTAATGAACTAAGAAAATTATCCGACAAAGAATTAAATGACAAAATCATTGAAACAAAAAGAACTTTATTTGATTTAAGATTAAAACAATCAACTGGAAATTTAGAAAAAGCATCTGATTTAAGAGAACTTAGAAAAGATGTTGCTAAAATGAAAACAATTCTTCGCGAAAGAGAATTAACTGCTGGAGGTAACGATGACAGAAAGTAAAAGAGCTGAACTTGTAGGTAAAGTTGTAAGTGCTAAAAATGATAAAACTATAACCGTATTAGTTGGAACTTATAAAAAACATCCTTTATACGGAAAAAGAGTTAAGTATTCTAAAAAGTATACTGCTCATGATGAAAAGAATGTTGCTAAAGTAGGAGATACAGTTAAAATTAGAGCTACAAGACCATTATCTAAAACAAAAAGATATGAACTTGTAAACGTTTTAGTTGAAGCTGTAATTCTATAAGGAGGTATTTTTTATGGTAATGCAAGAATCAAGACTTAAAGTTGCTGATAATACTGGAGCTCGTGAGCTATTAGTAATCAGATGTTTAGGTGGAAGTCATAGAAAATATGCTAATATCGGTGATGTTGTTATTGGTACAGTAAAAAAAGCTATTCCTAATGGAAACATTAAAAAAGGAAAAGTTGTTAAAGCAGTAATCGTAAGAAGTGTTGAAGGTGTTAGAAGAAAAGATGGTTCTTATATCAAATTTTCTGACAACGCATGTGTTTTAATCAAAGATGATAAATCACCTATCGGAACAAGAGTTCTAGGGCCTGTTGCTCGTGAATTAAGAGAAAAAGATTATATGAAAATCGTTTCACTAGCACCAGAAGTATTATAGGAGGTACACAAGTGAAAATTAAAGTTGGAGACAATGTAAAAGTACTTGCTGGAAAAGACAGAGGAAAAGAAGGTAAAGTACTTAGAACATTAAAAACTAAAAATAAAGTTGTTGTAGAAGGAATCAATATTGTAAAAAAACATTCTAAACCAAACAATCAAAATGATAAAGGTGGAATATTTGATATTGAAGCTCCTATTCATGTTTCAAATGTTAAAAAAATAGAAGAAGCAAAAAAAGAAACTAAAAAAGTTGCTAAAAAAGAAGTAAAAGAAGAAGTTGCTACTGAAAAGAAAGCTACTACTTCAAAAAAGACGACTAAGAAAGCTAGTAAGTAGGTGAACGTATGAGTAATTTTAAGAAATTATATAATGAAGAAATAACTAAAAAATTAGCTGATGAATTTAAATATTCTTCTTCAATGGAAATTCCTAGACTTGAAAAAATAGTTGTTAATATGGGAGTTGGAGAAGGATCTAAAGATTCTAAGTTTATCGAAGCAGCTGTTAAAGATCTAGAACAAATCGTAGGTCAAAAACCGGTTGTAACAAAAGCTCGTAAATCAATCGCTAGCTTCAAACTTCGTGAAGGTCAACCAGTTGGAGTTAAAGTAACTTTAAGAAATGAAAATATGTATGTATTTTTAGAAAAATTAATTAAAGTAGCTTTACCAAGAGTTAGAGACTTCCGTGGTGTATCAAAAACTGCTTTTGATGGCAAAGGAAATTATACTTTAGGTATTAAAGAACAATTAATATTCCCAGAAATCGAATATGATAACGTTGTTAAAGTTCGCGGAATGGATATTGTATTTGTTACTTCTGCTAAAACAAATGAAGAAGCAGAAAGTTTATTAAGAGCATTTGGTATGCCTTTTAGAAATTAAGGAGGAAAACTTATGGCAAAGAAAAGTATGGTTGTAAAAAACAAAAGAACTGCAAAGTTTAGCTCTAGAGAGTATACACGTTGTGAAAGATGTGGAAGACCTCATGGTGTATTAAGAAAATTTAAATTATGTCGTATTTGCTTTAGAGAATTAGCAAATAAAGGACAAATCCCAGGCGTTAAGAAGTCTAGTTGGTAGAAAGGAGGAATTTTAAATGTTTGTACAAGATAAAATAGCCGATATGTTAACTCGTATTCGTAATGCAAATCAAATGAGATATGCTACTGTTGAAGTAATTGGTACTAAAATGACTTTAGGGATTGCAGAAATCTTAAAAGAAGAAGGATATATCAGTGACTTTACTTATGAAAAAAGCCTAAAAGGAGATAAATTAACTTTAAATCTTAAATATGGCGACAAAAAAGAAAGAGTTATTACTGGTCTTAAAAGAATTAGTAAATCTGGTTTAAGAGTTTATGTTAAAAGTGATGAAATTCCTCGTGTACTAAATGGACTAGGAATTGCAATAATTTCAACTTCTAAAGGTTTAATGACTGGTAAAAAAGCAAAAGAAGCTGGATTAGGAGGCGAAGTACTTGCCTATGTTTGGTAAGGAAAGACTATGAGTAGAATAGGAAATAGAAAATTAAGTATTCCTACTGGTGTAACTGCTTCTTTAAACGGAAACGTTTTAACAGTTAAAGGTGCCAAAGGAGAACTTACATTAACAGTTGATGAATTAATCGATGTTCAAATTTCAGAAAACGAAATTGAAACAATCAGAAAAAATTCAAGTAAAAGAGCAAACGTTGTTCAAGGAACAACAAACTCTTTAATCAATAACATGCTAATTGGTGTATCTAATGGATACGAAAAAGGATTAGAAGCTGTAGGTGTTGGATATCGTTTCAATGTAGCGGGAAACAAATTAACTATTAATGCTGGATATTCACATCCAGTAGTAATGGAAGCACCTGCTGGAATCACTATCACAGGAGTTAGTAATACAGAAATTACAATTGCTGGTATTGATAAACAAAAAGTAACTGAATTTGCGGCTAAAGTTCGTGAAGTAAGAGAACCAGAACCATATAAAGGTAAAGGTATTCGTTACAAAGGTGAACATGTTCGTCGTAAAGAAGGTAAGAAAGCAGCTAAATAAGGTAAAGGAGAGTAAGTATGATAAAGAAAGAATCAAGTAATGTTTCTCGTAAAAGAAGACATGTACGTGTACGTAATAAAATTTCTGGAACAAAAGAATGTCCAAGATTAAATGTATTTAGATCTAATAATGGAATCTTTGTTCAAGTTATCGATGATGAAGCTCAAAAAACCTTAGTTAGCTCTTCATCATTAGAATTAAAAATTAAAAATGGTGGTAATATCGAAGGTGCTACATTAGTAGGAAAAGATATTGCTGAAAAATGTAAAAAAGCAAAAATAACAAAAGTTGTTTTTGATAGAGGTGGTTACCTTTACCATGGACGCGTTAAAGCTTTAGCTGAAGCGGCTCGCGAAAATGGATTGGAATTCTAGGAGGTCAAAATATGCCAAAACATAATGTAGATGCAAAGAAAAACTTATTAGAAGAAAAAGTTATCTCTATTGGTAGAGTAACAAAAGTTACTGCTGGTGGAAGACATTTCAGATTCTCTGCTACAGTTGCAGTTGGTAACCGCAAAGGTTTAGTAGGTATTGGAACTGGAAAAGCTAATGAAGTTCCAGAAGCTATTAAAAAAGCAATTCAAGCAGCAAATAAAAATATTACAAAAGTTGCTTTAATTGACAATAGAACAATACCACATGAAGCTACTGGAAAAGTTGGTAGAGCACAAGTTTTAGTTAAACCAGCTAAAGAAGGTCGTGGAGTTATTGCTGGTGGAGCTGCCAGAGCAGTTATCGAATTAGCGGGTATTAAAGATATCGTTGCTAAATCACTAGGATCAAATACAAAAGTAAACGTTGCTAAGGCAACATTAGAAGCTTTAAAAGTTCAAAAAACTCAAGCTAAAGTTGCTGCTTTACGTGGTAAGAAAGTTGAGGAATTATAATTATGAAGTTAGAACAGTTACCAGCTTCTAAAGAAGCAAAAGCAAGAAAAAGAGTTGGTCGTGGACCAGGAAGTGGAATGGGTAAAACTTCAACTCGTGGAGAAAAAGGACAACTTGCTAGAAGTGGCGGAGGAGTTCCTGCATGGTTCCAAGGTGGTCAATCTCCTTTATATAGAAGATTACCAAAAAGAGGTTTTAACAATAAGCGCTTCGAAACAAAATACGCAACAATTAATGTTGGTGAATTAAACAAATTATTTAATGACGGAGATGTTGTTACTCCTGAAGTTTTAAAAGAAAGAGGGATAGTTAAGAAACAACTAAGTGGTATTAAAGTTTTATCTACTGGTGTTATTGATAAAAAACTTACTATTAAAGCGCAAAGATTCTCATCTGCAGCTGTTAGTAAGATTGAAAATGCTGGTGGCAAAGCTGAGGTGATTTAGATGTTTAAGGGAATTTCCCAACTATTCAATAAAAATAATAAAGATTTAAGACAAAGAATATATTTTACCTTATTCTGTTTAGGAATATTCTGCCTAGGAACAACAATAACAATTCCTTGGGCATCAAGAGTATATGAAGAATTAGGTTTCTTAGAAATATTTAACCTAATGAGTGGTGGAGGACTTCGAAGCTTTTCAATATTTGCTTTAGGAGTTTCCCCTTACATCACTGCTTCAATTATTACTCAAATATTACAAATGGATATAATTCCATATTTCAAAGAATTAAAAGATCAAGGATATGTAGGTAGACAAAAGATTAATAAGATTAATAGATATCTAGGAATCATAATTGCTTTTTTCCAAGCTTACATGCTAACTGTCTTTTATATGCAAAACGCAGATACAATGACAATGCTAAAAACTACATTAGTAATGACGGCTGGTACTGCATTCCTACTTTGGATGGGTGATCAGATCACTCAAAAAGGAATTGGTAATGGTCAATCATTATTAATAATGGCTGGTATCTTACAAAGTATGCCAACCATCTTCACGGGGGCCTATACTACATTTATATCAGGAAGTGCCTTTAATGATATATTAGGTATTATCTTATTTGCAATCTTTATCTTAGTTTATATTTTAATTATTGTTGGAATAATCTGGATAACACTTGCTGAAAGAAGAATACCTATTCAATATGCTAATAGAACAACAAGCGCTTATGGTGGTACTCAAAATTACCTACCAATTAAAATAAACGCTGCTGGAGTTATGCCAGTAATCTTTGCTTCAATCATTACTTCTGTACCAGCAACAATTGTTGCCGCCATCGGAAATGATAAAGCAATAGATTTTGTTAATAAATACATTATATCAACATCAAATACTGGTTTTGTTCTATACTTAGTATTAATTATTTTATTTGGTTACTTATACACATTTATAAGTATGAATCCTGATGAAATGAGTAAAAACTTAAACGAACGCGGAGGATATATTCCTGGTGTAAGACCTGGAGTAGAAACTTCAAAATATATAAGCGATTCATTAGGAAAACTAACAATCGTAGGATCAATATTCTTAGTAATATTAGCCGGACTTCCAATTTTAGTTTCAAAAGTTACTAACTTACCAAATTCAGTAACAATTGGAGGAACAGGAATCCTAATCGTTGTTGGAGTTGCTATTGAAACTTATAAACAAATCGAAAGTGGTTTAATAAGTAGAAGCTATGCTTCAAAAAGAAAGAGGCTAAGATGACAAATTTAATATTTTTAGCACCGCCTGCTGCGGGGAAAGGAACTCAAAGTAAAAGATTAGTTGAAAAATATGGTTATGTTCATATCTCAACTGGTGATTTACTAAGAGCTGGTCGTAACGACGGAACCGAAAGAGCTAAAAGAATAATTGATGCTCAAGATTCTGGCGGATTAGTACCAGATGATATAGTTGATGAACTATTAAAAGAAAGATTACAACAAGATGATTGTCAAAAAGGATTTATTCTAGATGGTTATCCAAGAAACGCAAAACAATTTGAGACATTAAAAGGAATTTTTAATGAATTAAATATAACAGATTACTTAGCAATTTATTTTGATATTTCAATGCAAGAAGCAATGGAAAGAACTTTAGGTAGACAAAATTGTCCAAAGTGTAAAAGAGATTACAACAAATTCTATGGCCCAATGATGCCTAAAGAAGATGGAATTTGTGATGATTGTAATGAAGCGTTAGTAACTAGAAGTGATGATAACGAAGAAACATTTAAAGTACGTTTTCAAACTTACTTAAATAATATCGAACCATTATTAAAAGGTTACGAAGCAGAAAATCATTTAGTAAAAGTAGATGCTAATAGAGAATCTATCTTAGTATTCGAAGATATTGATAAAATAATAAACGAGGGATAAAATGATAAGCATTAAAAGTGAACGTGAAATTGACTTAATGAGACATGCCGGTCACATAAATTATTTAACTCATGAAGAGATAAAAAAGCATGTTAAAGCTGGAATAACTACGAAAGAGTTAGATAAGATTGCTTATGATTTTATAACTAAAAACGATTGTGTTCCATCATTTTTAAATTATGAAGGGTATCCCGCTTCTATTTGTACATCAATTAATGATGAAGTAGTTCACGGGATTCCCGGTAACACAAAACTTAAAAATGGTGATATAATATCTATAGATGTTGGTGTAGCTTATAAGAATTATCATTCGGATGCTGCAAGAACATACATTATTGGGGAAGTCGATAATAAAATAAAAAAACTAGTGGAAAAAACTGAAGAATCTTTATATGAAGGCTTGAAAGTTATAAAAGCTGGTGCTAAAATAGGCGATATTGGAGCTGCTATTAGCGAAGTTGCTCATCAAAATGGTCTAAGTGTTGTAAGAGAATTGGTCGGTCATGGTGTTGGAATAAGTATTCATGAGGATCCTGATGTTCCAAACTTTGGCAAGAAAAATACTGGACTAGTTTTGAAAGCAGGAATGACAATTGCGGTTGAACCAATGCTTAATTTAGGCGAAAGATATGTTTATATGGAAGATGATGATTGGACAATAAAAACCGATGATGGTAGTCCATCCGCTCACTTCGAACACACTGTACTGGTTACAGATACCGGATACGAAATTTTAACAGGAGAAAAATAAAATGGCGAAAAAAAATGATATGAATAAGAAATCTAAGGAAGAGAAAATTGAATTAGAAGGAAAGGTAGTCGAAGTTCTAAAAGGCAGCGATTATCTAGTTAAGCTATCAAATGGATTTACTGTAACAGCCTACGTTTCTGGTAAAATGCGAGTTAACATGATTCGTATTCTACCAGGTGATACAGTTACTGTAGAATTATCGCCTTATGACTTAACACGTGGGCGCATAACATGGAATAAAAGATAATGGAGGAATTAATTTATGAAAGTTAGACCATCTGTAAAAAAAATATGCAAAAAATGCAAAATTATAAGAAGAAAAGGAAAAGTAATGGTTATTTGTGAAAATCCAAAACACAAACAAACCCAAGGTTAATAGGAGGTAAAAATGGCACGTATTAAAAATATCGAATTACCAGGTGAAAAACATACTGTTATTGGATTAACAGCTATTTATGGAATTGGTAGAAATTTAGCTAAAACTATCTGTGAAAGAGCAGGAGTTGAAACTACTAAGAAAATTAAAGATTTAACTGATGAAGAAATAGCAAAATTAAGAAAAGAAATTGATAACGAAACTACTGAAGGGGATTTACGTCGTGAAATCCAAATGAATATCAAAAATAAAATGGAAATCAATTGTTATCAAGGTGTTAGACACAAAAAAGGTTTACCAGTAAGGGGACAAAGAACTAATCGTAATGCCCATACACGTAAAGGTAGAGGTAAAGTTGTAGCTAACAAGAAAAAAGTAGGAAAGTAGGTTAAATTATGGCTTATAATAGAAGAAAAAGAAAAATTAAAAAGAATATTCCTGAAGCACAAGCTCATATTCATTCTACTTATAATAATACTATTGTTACCATAACTGATAAACAAGGTAATGTTATTGCTTGGGCATCTTCTGGAACTATTGGTTATAAAGGAAGTAAGAAAAAAACACCATTTGCTGCTGGTATAAGTGCAGAAGCTGCTGCTAAAGCTGCTATGGAACAAGGTGTTGTAAAAGTAGACGTTTTTGTTAGAGGATTAGGAGCAGGAAGAGAAACTGCTATCAGATCTTTACAAACTGCTGGATTAGAAATCACAAGTATTGTTGATGAAACTCCAGTACCACACAATGGATGCCGTCCACCAAAACGTCCAAGAAATTAATTGAAAGAGGGTTAAATATGATAAGCTTTGAAAAACCAGAATATAAAATTACAGAAAGCAATGAAAGTACACATTATGGTCAATTTGAATTAGAACCACTAGAAAGAGGATTTGGTACAACTATCGGAAATGCTCTAAGAAGAGTAATGTTATCAAGCTTACCAGGTTCAGCTGTAGTTTCTATTAAAATTGATGGTGTATTACATGAATTCCAAAAAATTGATGGAGTAAAAGAAGACGTTACTAGTATCGTTTTAGCTGTTAAAGGATTAGTTTTTAAAAATCATTCTGATGAAGTTAAAACTTTACGTTTAACTGCATCAACTGAAGGTGTTGTTACTGCTGCTGATATCGAAAAAGATGCTGATATCGAAGTTATTAATCCTGATCATGTAATTTGTACACTAGTTAAAGGTGGAAAAATTGATATGGAACTTACTATATCTAATGGTCGTGGATATGTAGACGCTAAAACTAACCAAAAATTATTTGCTGAAAATAAAGTTGGTGTTATTGCAGTTGATTCGTCTTATTCTCCAATTGAATTGGTTAAATACGATGTAGAAGATACACGTGTTGGACAAGATGAAAGTTATGATAAATTAATCATGCAAATTCATACAAATGGAAGTATAACTCCACAAGAAGCTATGGCTTTATCAGCTAAAATTTTAATTGAACATTTCAATATAGTTGCTGATTTAAATGCTATTAGTAATCTATCTGGATTAATGGCTGAAAAGAAAGTAGATACAATTACTAAAACCCTTGAAACTTCAATTGAAGAAATCGAATTTTCAGTTAGAGCTTACAATTGCTTAAAAAGAGCTGGTATTCATACAGTTCAAGATTTAATATCTAAAAAAGAATCAGAAGTTACTAAGATTCGTAATTTAGGTAAAAAATCATTAAAAGAAGTATTAGATAAAGTTGCAGAATTGGGACTTAAGTTCCGCGATTAAAAGGAGTGAATAAGATGGCTTATAGAAAATTAAATAGAGAAACTAGACAAAGAAGAAGTATACTAGCTGGTTTAACTAAAGCTGTTATCATAAATGAATCAGTTGTAACAACTGAAGCTAGAGCTAAAGAAGTTCGTAAGTTTGTTGATAAAATGATTACTTACGGAAAAAGAGGAACTTTAGTTTCTAGAAGAAAGGCTTTAGCTTTCTTACATAATGATAAAGAAGTAGTTAGTAAAGTATTTAATGACTTAGCAAAAAGATACGAAAATCGTAATGGTGGTTATACTCGTATAATCAAAATTAAAGAGCGTATCGGCGACGACGCTTTAGAAGTTAAATTAGAATTAGTATAAAAAGCATTAAATGCTTTTTTTCTTTCGCTAGAAAGGTGGGGAAATAAAATGCGATTTTTAATTAAAAGTGAAGATGATATCTATTGTTTTGTTATTGAAAAAAATAAAAGATCTTGGGAATCAGGAAAATCTCAATATGTAGTTAAATTAATGTATCGTAGATGCTACAATGATTATACTGTTGAAAAAATAATTATTAATAACGATAATTTTACTATTAAATTAAATCCTAATCCTAAAAGTATCATCAAAAATGATATTAGAAATAATTTCGTTAATTTACCATTTGATGGGCTTATAATGGATGATGAATCTAGAGCTATTCTTCAGCAAAAAGATATATTTAGAGTAGTAAATGGCCCTAAAAAAGATATTCCAATCGCTAGCATTAAACAACCAACAAATCACCACAACTCATTATATAGTATAGAAAAAAAAGGTGACTTTGAGGATGAGGCTTATTTTGCTAGAACCTTAATAGATGCTATAACAACAACTAACCAAGGGGAAATTGCTATAGTTCTAAACAATTGTCGTGATGCTTTTTATGACTGCTTACAAGGAGATTTAAATGTAAGAAAAAAATATTTTTCTTACATTTTATGGTACAATGCTAGCCCGTTGACTAAATGTTTTGATCAAAAAACTAAAGCAGCTCATTACCTACTTATTGCATACATATTCAAATTTTATGAAAAATATGGTAAATCTAATGATAAAATAGATAAACTATTCAGAATAAAGCCTGAAGAAGTAATATCTTTCGTAAATAAACATACTAATAGTAATAAAGATGAGTTAATCATAGCAATTCAAAGAAATTTAGGGAATTCTACTCCAATTTTAAATTTAGTGAAAAAAGAAAAACCTGAGAAACAACAATGATGTGATTTGTTGTTTTTTTATTTAAATTTATAAAAGATATTTGCAATTAATATCTTGTTGTGTTATTCTTATAATGGAATAAAATAAGGGAGTGGGCTTTATGCATGCAAAAATAATTGATCTAATAAATTTATTAGTAAAAATGTCTGGAGAAAAAGATAATTTTAAAAATCTAAGTGAAGAATTAACATCATTAGATAATTTATTACCAGAATTAAAAAATGAATTAGAAGCTCTAACTCTATCAATAACCGATGATAAATATTTTGATGCATCTAGCGAAATAATTGATCGTAATATCGAACTTAGTTTGAAGAAAAAAATCAATAATTTACAAGAAGCGTTAAATAACGAAAAAGAAAAAATAGAACTTGTATCAAAAAAAACTGAAGAATCAGTTATTAAATATGACTTATTAAATAAGAGAATTGCATCTTGTGAATCTTTTATAAATATCTTGAATAGTCGTTTTCAAAACGATAACGAAGTTGAAGAAGATTCTAAATATTTTAGATTGTTAGAACAAGAAAAATTGCGTTATGAAGCTTTAAATGCAGAAATAAATGATGCTTTAAAAAATAAAGAAGATTTATTGCTTAAATTAGAAGAATTAGAACAAATCAAAGAAAATATTCAAAATAATTTAAACAATGAGAAAAAACAATTAGAAGAAGTGAAGCAAAGTTTGGCTGATAAATCATCTTATATTGATGTAAAAAGAAAAGAAGAAGATTTAAACAAGGTAAAAGATATAGAAACAAAAATAGAAAATACCGAAAAAAGAAAAGAAGAAATTTTAGAGTCAATTGCCTACAAAGCTGAACAAAGTAAAAATTTATTACTTAGCGAGGAAGAGGATAAAACTGAGTTTTTATCAACAGTAAGTGAAATAACAAACAAATTAAATAATCTGCCATACCAAAGTATAGAAGATGAAGCCATTTTAAGAGAAGAATTGCGTCAATTAGAAAGTAAGAAAGATGAGCTAACTACACTTATTGAAAATAAAAAATACGCGTCTTCAGATTTAAATGTAATTGAAGGACGTATAAATTATTTAGAAAGCAAGAGTAACTTAATAACTAAGGAAGTTGAAGCTTACAAATCACTTGAAAGTTTAATTGCTGATGAAGAAATAATTAAACTAACAGACATATTAATTGCATTACGCGAGAAAGCCCAAACTTATGAAATTGCATTTTCAGAATATGAGTTAAGTAGCAATACTGATAAAGATTATGATTTGGAATTAGAAAAATATAATCTTTTAAACGAAATAATTACAAATTACGAAAATGATCTGCAAAATTTAATATCTTTATCTAATAATTTAAACTATCACGAAATTGCAAAATGCGAAAGTCAACTTAATGATATTCAAGAAGAAAAGGATTATTTAAACAAGAAGAAGTTATTACATAGTGAAAGCATTAACGTAATTGAAAAAGAAAAAGATCGTAAAGAACTAAAAGATTTGGTAGATAATATTGAAAGACTTAATTCAAGATTAAGAGTTGGCATTACCCCAAATCAAGTACTTGATCAAATAGAAATGTTATTATTTGCGGGAGAAGAAAAAGTAGATGCTTATGCTCCGGAAACTCCTGTTACCGAAACAGAGGTTATCAAAAACATAGAAATGGTCCCTCAAATCGAAGAGCCTATAATAGAACCAAAGCAAGAAATTAAAACTGATTTTACTTTTGAAAAGATACCAAATGAAGAATTACCAATTTTAGATGACTTGGTGCCTAAAGATATGATTATTAACCCTACCAGTCAAAACGCAGAAATATTTAGTCTACTTGATAACGATGAACAAAAAGATTTTTCTTTTTCTCCATTAGACAATACTGGTTTTATGTCTTTTGATGATGCTTTAGACATAGCAAAAAATAATTAAAATAAAAAAATGTTTCTAATTATTGAAACATTTTTTATTTGTCTTCATGGAATAACTTACTAAACAGCAATCCCAAATTAATAAGACCACATATACCCACTAAAGCATAAATGATTCTAGTAATTGGTGATGCTGCAGTAAATAATGATTCAACTAAGTTGAAATCAAAAAATCCGATAAAACCCCAATTTAATGCCCCAATTATTGTAAATGTTAGAGCAATCTTTTGAACTGTTTCCATTTAATCACTATCCTTTATTAGTATTGTGCGACGTTTTTTTTATTTTATGTATGAATATTTTAATATTTTTAAAAATATATTTAAATAGAAAAGGAATGTGGTTGATGAAAAAATTTATATTATTTAGTTTTACAATGCTAATATTAGTCTGTGGATGCGGCACGTTTGATGAACAAACAGTATTAAAAGAATTTAAAAACGATGTAAATAAAAGTAATTCATATATATTAAAAGGTAAAATGCAAATAATTAGTAATGAAGAAAAATTTGATTATAGTTTAGAAGTAAATTATCTCAAAGACAATTATTATCAAGTAAAGTTAGTAAATCAAACTAATAATCACGAGCAAGTTATTTTAAGAAATGATGATGGTGTTTATGTTGTCACCCCATCATTAAATAAAAGTTTTAAATTTCAAAGCGAATGGCCTGATAATAGTTCACAAGCATATATTTTAAATTCCTTGCTTAAAGATTTAGAAAACGATAAAGAATTAAAATTAGAAAAAACAGATGAAAATTACATATTAATAAGTAAAGTTAATTATCCTAATAATAGTGATTTAGAGTATCAAAAATTATATTTTGACAAAAAGATAAACTTACAAAAAGTGGAAGTCTATAATTTGGAAGATAATATCTCTATAAGCGTCCTAGTTGACGATATCAATTATAAAGCCGGTTTAGAAAATGAAGATTTTGCTTTGGATGATTTAATTGAACCAGAATGTTGTAATAAAGAAGAGGTTAATTGTAATAATCCTTGTGAAGAAGAGAGTAAGTGTACGGGAGAAAACTGCCAAAATGAGCCAACATCAAGTATATTAGAAGATGTTATTTATCCTTTATATGTCCCTCAAAATAGTTCATTAACATCTAGCGAAAAAATTGATACAGAAAATGGCAATAGAGTAATTTTAACATTTGCAGGGGAAAAGGACTTTATTCTTGTTGAACAAGCTTCTCAAATAGCCCAAGAATTTGAAATAATACCAATTTATGGGGATCCACATGTTTTAGCGTCATCAGTTGTAGCTTTGGGTGCTAACTCGATTTATTGGACAGATAACAATATCGATTACTATTTAGCCAGTAATGATTTAAGTGGTGAAGAAATGCTTACGATAGCTGCCTCTATGACTAACAGTGTTATTGTATCAGGTAGTAAGTAGGAAAGTAAAAAAGTTGCTTTCCTTTTTTGTTGTTGATATAATTGTAATAGGTGAGAAAAATGGTAAAGGCAAAAAAAATAAAGCAAGAAAACTTTAAGAGTGAAGATGAGCAAGAAATATCAAGGTTTATAAAAATCTTATTAATAGTTGTTGTATTTATATTAGGTATATATTTTTTTACAAGTATAGTTGTAAAAAAAGAATATGATATAAATAAAGATATTACAGAGGGACAAATAAGCTCTAACAATATAATTGTAGGAAGTATTTTAAACCGGCCGCATATTGAATACTATGTAATAGTATATAATTCTAATTCTTCTAAAGCCGTTATATATGAAACCTTATTAGGTCTTTATGAATCAAAGGAAGATAGTTTAAGAATTTACACAGTAGATTTAAATAATCAACTAAATAAAAGGTTTGAAAGCACAAAATATAATCCAACTGCAACAAAGATAGATGAATTTAAGTTTGGAGAAATTACTTTGTTAAAAATTAAAGATAAAAGTATTAATAAATATGTCGAAGATCTTGAAAAAATAAAATCAGAATTAGGAATCTAATATGTATATATCCTTAAATACCCATAGCAATATTAGAATAAATGATATTTACATAGACCCGTATCTAATTAAGGAACATATACAATTAATACAATTCAGCTGCAACATTAATAAATATAATTAAACCAAAAAAGGTAATTCCAGTACATTATGGTTTATTAGTGGATCAAAAGTCAGCTGCTGAGTTATTTGCGACTAAAATAGATAATAATATAGAATATAAAAATGTTTTGAACTAAAAACAAAAGGCGCTTTTTATTGATAAAGCTCTTTTATTTATGTTATTATTGTAATAATAGGTGATGATTTATGAAAAAGATCAAAGGATTTGGGTTGTTAGAAACGATAATAATAATAATAGTGACAGCTATGGCTTCTAGTATTGCCACTGGTATTATTTTGTATAACAGTTATAAAGATAATACCGGAATAACATACAACGAAATAGCCAAAGATGAAGCATTAAAAGAATTTTTAGATGTTTATTACTCATTATCTACTGAATATTATGAAGAAATAGACAAAAAAGCATTATTAGAATGTGCTATCGATGCTATGACTAAATATTTAGGAGATAAATATACTACCTATCTAACTGAAGAAGAAAGGCTTTTATTAGAAGATCAGTTAAAAGGAGAATATATAGGAATTGGAGTGTTAATAGAAGGTAATGTTATACGGCAAGTTTTTGATAACTCTCCTGCCTATAAAAGTGGTGTTAAAGTAGGAGATGCTATTACTAAAGTAAATGGTGAAGAAGTAAAAGATAAGGATGCAGCATACATTACAAACGCAATAAAAAAAAATCCTGATAAAGCCACTATTTTGTTTTTGAGAGAAAATGAAGAAATTGAATTGACAATAGAGTTTCAAGAATTAGATGTACCAGCAATAAGTTATGAAATATTAGAGGGGAATATCGGATATATTTATATTAGTAGTTTTTCCAGCACTCTAGCCAAGCAAGTAAAAGAAGCATTGATTAAATTAGAAAGCCAAAATATAAATTCTTTAATTATTGACGTAAGAGATAATGCTGGTGGTTATTTATCAGCGGCTTATGATTTGGCAAGTATATTTATCGAAAAAGGAAAAGTTATTTACTCTTTAGCCGATAGCAAAAATAAAGTTTCATATGAAGATGAAACGGTAGAACATAAAAATTATCCGATTGTTGTATTGGTAAATGAAAATAGTGCTTCCGCCTCAGAAATACTAGCAGCAGCTTTAAAAGAAAGCTACGGCGCGTTATTAGTTGGTAAAACAACATATGGTAAAGGAAAAGTGCAGCAAACAAAAAAATTATCGGACGGAAGTATGGTTAAATATACTAGCGCTAGATGGTATACCCCAAATAATATATGTGTTGATGGGAAGGGATTGACTCCAGACTATGAGATAGAATTATCAATAACTTACGGAGAAAATGAGAAAATTATCGATTTTAAAGATAGTCAATTATTAAAAGCACAAGAATTATTAAATAACTAATTCTTATTTATGTTTGTTATTTTATGCTTTATGAGTTATAATAAACAAGAAAGTGGGATCGGATGAAAAAGATAAAAATAGGCGACAGATTGACGATCCATTGTTATAAACATAATGGCCAAATAGATAGAACTTGTGATGAAGCAACTATATTGGATATCCAGGATGATTTGCTTGTTTGTGCAAACTATAAAACTAAACTTACAGAAAACGATGGAAGAAGTCACAGAACCAATGAACCGGCGATAATATTTTTTTATACAAGAAGATGGTTTAATATAATGGCTCAATTAAAGAAAAAAGGTTTGTATTATTATTGTAACATTGCAACACCATTTTTAATTGACGAAGGAATAATAAAATATATTGATTATGATTTAGATTTAAGAGTCTTTCCAGATGGTGGATATAGAATACTCGATCGTAATGAATATAAATATCATCGAAAAATAATGCACTATCCTCCGGAAATAAATTTAATAATTAAAAGGGAATTAAGCGAGCTTATTATGATGAAAAAAAATAATATAGGACCATTTGATCGAAAATTAGTTGCAATGTATGAAGAAAAATATCGTCTTATAAAAAACAATTTACAAGAATATTAAAAAAGTTCTTGCATAATATATAGAGTAAGTAGTATAATAAAAACACTCTTGAAAAAAGAGGAATATGTCAAAAAAAAGCTGAATTTAACTAAAAAAATCAAAAAATGCAAAAAAATTAAAAAAAATGAAAAAAAGTGTTGACATTAAATCGGCAATTTGATATATTACTTATGCACTCAGGAAAAAGGGTGCAAAAATGTTCTTTGAAAACTAAGTAAAAAGTCAATTTTGAGTAGTCTTGATTAAACGAAAATAATGGATTTAAATTATAAATCTTTTTTATTGAGAGTTTGATCCTGGCTCAGGATGAACG
>JAFQES010000028.1 GCA_017398945.1 Bacilli bacterium
ATACAAATGGGCAAGCAGTTTTTTTGACAGAATTAAAAGATTATCAAATTGCTACTTGTGAACCAGTTATTCAATCACGTAGACCAAATAATCGAATAGATAAAGTACGCCATATGTTTAATAAAAAAGAAAATTAAGTTAATATTCACTAAATTACAATTTTATAAGCAGATCTATAATAAGATTTGCTTTTTTCATGGTATAATATAACTGAAAGATAAATAGTAATTTGTAAAGGAGTTGAGATATATGAAAAATAAAAAACTATTATATGCAATATTATGTGCTCTAGGTGGAGGATTTATAGGATTTTTTGCTAATCATTTAACTGAATGGTATGGTTGTTTATTATTTGGTCTAGGTGTAGCATTAATGGTTTATTCAATCATTAATTTAAATAAATAGTAATTTGCTAAACTCTCAGGTTATGTCCTGTTAAATTTAAAACATATAATATACAATTGTTTTAGATGGTTGGGATAGTGTTGGTTGCTTATTATTAGCCATAGGATCTTTATTTTTATTATTTGTTTGTGGTATAAGTTGGATAATTTGGAGATTTAATATGAAATTAGAAAAAGATAAATTAAAAAAGAGAATTTATTTAATACTTTTTATTATATTTTTAATAATAACTTTCATGAGTGCTGGATATGTAATATATACCAAAGGTCAAACTAATCCAGGATTGGCAATTGTGTCTATGCTATTTGGTTTGATTTTTGCAGGATTATATAGAGATGCAAAAAAGAAAAAATAATTAACTCTACGACTTGTATGATATAATTTTAATCTTATATATAATTGTTATTAAAAGTCTCTAAATTATATTTTCATAAATAAATTATACGATAACAGTTCATAATGAACTGTTTTTTAACTTGAACACAACTATATAAAAATATATATTTTAATAAATTATTAAAAAGTGTATCTTTATAAACGATTTTTTGTGAAAGAATAAATAATAAATTAGGCTTTTGCTTATATGAATTTATATATATATATGATATAATTAATACATAATAGAGTGGTGTACTATTCAGAGAGGGATAATATGAGTAAGAAAAAAGCATATTCGTTAATAATTATATTAATATTATTATTTTTAATCATTATAAAAGTCCTGTTTGGACAAATAAATTTAAAAATTAAAGTTCCATATGATAATCCTATATATCAATTGAAAATAAATAATGAAATTAAGGGATTAAATATGGAAGTAAAAAAAAGTATATCAATAGTTCCCCATTTTTTAAACTTTATTAGTTCTGCTCATGTATTTACAACACCCTCAAAATTTACAATCCCATTTGGAGAACCAATTATAGTTGATATTAGTGGATATTATTGTTTTTCAGATATTACAGGAAAAGAAATACAAATAAGTTGCACCGATTACAACCATCCTATTATGAAAGAAATAGAAACGGTCGCATTAAAGCAAATGAAAATAACTGGTGGTTCAACAGATGGATTAACTGGTCATTTAATTTACGAAGGTGTTTTTAAAAAAAATATTGCTGATATAATTAAGAGCAAAGGTATTTATCAAATAGAAATTATGTTAGATCATGAAAATATAAATTCT
Organism: Bacilli bacterium; assembly: GCA_017398945.1. Classification (GTDB taxonomy): domain Bacteria; phylum Bacillota_I; class Bacilli_A; order RF39; family UBA660; genus RGIG1752. The sequence goes on from JAFQES010000028.1 coordinate 1,592, forward strand.
AATTTGATTTTTATAGTAGATGTGAGGTAGATAAAAATATGATAGAATTTAAAAATGTATCTAGGACTTATAAAATTAGTAATAAAAATAAAGTTATGGCACTTAAAGATATAAATTTTAAATTACCAAATAAAGGCATGATATTTATTTTAGGGACAAGTGGAAGTGGGAAATCTACTTTATTAAATTTATTGGGTTTATTAGACAAACCAAATTCTGGTGAAATCATAATTGATGGTAAACTTGTACATAAATTTAAACAAAAAGAAATTGATTACTATAGAAACACATATGTTGGTTTTGTTTTTCAAGAATATAATTTGTTAGAAAATTTTAATGTTAATAAAAATATTGAAATAGCATTAGATTTACAAAAAAGGAAAAAAAATCAAAATAAAGTTAATGAAATTTTACAAAAAATTGGTTTGGATGGATTAGAGAAAAGAAAAATCAAAGAGTTATCTGGAGGGCAAAAACAAAGAGTTGCAATTGGTAGAGCTATTGTAAAAAATCCAAATATGATATTAGCAGATGAACCTACAGGAAATCTAGATAGCGAAAATAGTGAACAAATTTTTAGTTTATTAAAAGAGATATCAAACAATAAATTAGTGGTTGTGGTAACTCACGATATTGAATTTGCAAGAAAATATGCAGATAGAATAATTGAAATTAAAGATGGAGAAATAATAAATGATACTAATACTAAAGAAGAAGAATATGATTTACAAGATTTTTCATTAGTTAAATCCAGATTATCCTTATTTAAATCAATTTCATTATCTTTCGCAAATTTGAAAAAAAAGAAACTAAAACTTGCAATTATAACATTATTAATAACTATAACATTTACAATGTTTGGATTCTTTTCTCAATTAATAAAATTTGACATAGATAGAACTCACGCTGAAACTTTGATTAAAGAAAAAGAATATCAAATTGAAATCAATAAAAAAGTTAAAGGAGAAAACTTTACTACTGCTTCACCAGCTATAACATTTACTAGTGATGAAGTTATAGAAGTAAAAAATAAATTGGATAAAGATGTAATTAAAGTAAGCAAAGCTGTTGAAGATAATTTTTATTTACAAATGAGATTTGCATCAGAGTCTAATCCTAATAATACTGACACTAACAACTATGCTTATTATGAATTGTACCCATCATATACTTTGTTTTTAGATTATGATTTAGAAAAATTGAATTCTTTAAAACTAATAGGTAGAACTCCAAACGATAATAATGAAATTATTATAAATAAAGTATTAGCTGATTTTATTTTAAAAAACGGATTATTAGTTTGGGAACAAGACAAAAATGGAAAATATATTGAAAGCAATTATTATCCTGCGACATATGAGGATATAATCAACGATAATAAAAAAATGGTTTATGGTACAAGCTACTTGGTTATTTCAGGAATCATTGATGAAAATATGGATAAATATGAAAGTTTAAAAACAACTTTAAGTGATGATATGGTGATAGAACCTACAAAACTATATGAAGAATATATTGCAAAATATGGTTCTAAAATATCTCAAGTAATTGTTACCAATAATTTTTTTGATAATCTTGCGTTAAAACCAAACAATGTTATGCCTATAGATTTTTATAAATTGTCGTATGTGTTTGGAGAAAAACAATTTTATCCAATGACAAACACAGCTACTATTGATAAGAAAATAAAAATATATAATGGAAATAAAATTGTTGAAATAGATTGTTTACAACCTAACGAAGTTATATTAGGTGCAAATATGTTGGATGAATTATTTGATGGGGAATATTCTAAACAACTTTTGGAATTATTACAACAAAAACGAAGTGATTATGAATATCAAGTAAAAATAAGAGATGAAAAGATAAAACAAATAGAAAAAGAATTAGAATCAAATCCAGATTATATTTATGAATATCCACCAGAGATAAAAGAAGTAGACTTTGATAAAGTAAAAAAGGATTTTACTTATAAATATATATATGATAAACAAATTATTGGAAAAACGATATCTGTAGAAGTAAATGATTTATTTTTAAGAACTCAAGAACAAAAGACAAAAAGATATGATGATTTTACTATAATCGGATATTCAGAAGAAGAAATTCATAATTATTACTCAAAAGATTCTGTATTTAGTAATTATATGAGAGAAAAATCAGAAACAATATCTATTTATTTTGAGGAACAAGATCAACAACAATTAGAAAAAATATTTAAAGAGTTTCCTAGTGAAGATTCAAAATATATTTCTAGAACTGCTTATTCATCAACAATGGATACAGTAAAAAAGGTTGTTGATAAAGTTTCAACTATTGCTTCATATTTTGCTATTTTTTCATTAGTTTTCTCAATTGTATTATTTACGTTTTTTACAATGACTAGTGTTAATAGTAATAAAAAAAGTATAGGTATTTTAAGGGCTTTAGGAGCTAAAACAAGCGATATATATAAAGTATTTTATTTAGAAAGTTTTTTAATGGGATTTGTAGCATTGGTATTATCTTCTGCATTATGTTATTTTGCTGTAAACATAGCTAATAAATTAATATCATCTAATTTATTTATTAATGTTTCTCCAATAATATTTAATCCAAATATATTAATTGTATTATTAATTGTATTAGTTACTTTAACAACTATATCTTTCGTTTTACCTATATTTAAAATTTCAAAAACAAGACCTATTGATGTTATAAATAATAAATAAAAAAAATTTTGTTGTATTATGTCGCTAATAGTGTTATAATGTATTTAGATGAAGGTAGTATTATTCATTTATATGGATGTACTGCCTTTTTTTTGAAATATATTGGTATTAATTCTATATAAAGTACCTTTATATAGAATAGAAATGGAAGGTGGTAAATAAGTTAAAAACATTAATAAAACCAAATAAATAAAAAGAAAGGAATTAGTTTATATGAAAAGAATATCATTATTATTATGTGCATTATCTATAATGTTGTTAGGTTCATTAAAAGTTAATGCTCAAGAATTAAATAAAGCATATTTTGTCAACATGAATGGAGTTGAGTTGACAGAAGTACAGTACAATAACCTACTAAAAGGATTTAGTCATGATACAATTAATACAATGTCAAAAGAAATGATTGATATGTTAAAGGATGACACTAATATTAAAAAAGTTACAACAACAAAATATGTAGAAACATCTACTCGTTATGTTAATGGAAAAGCTGTTAATACTAATGAAAGAGAACTTACGTTAAAAGAGTTTAACGCTGCTCCAACAACATCAGTAATAACTCCATCTGAAGGCGCTAGATTTGCTGCAAATGATTTTGTAGAAACAAATTATAAAAGAATAAATTTAGATATCACTTATGGTGGGTCAGTATCTACTAAATATGTAACTTTAACAAATGTATGGAAAACAATTCCAAGAGTTAAATCATTTGATGTTTTAGCAATTGCACCTGGAGTTGCATCTATATCATTTAATTTTTCAGGTCACAGAAGTGGATATCAAAAATGGGATGGAAATACAATTAATTATGGTGTTGATAGTGGAAATTGGAAAATAGTAAATTCAAGTACTATTTGGAAAAAAGGTTTAGGGTTATCTCAAAATTTAGTTGATGACACAACAACATCTTTAGAAAATTCAATTACTGTAGTATTCTTATGTGGAGCAGATCCATTCCCAGTAAGAGCAAGTTATCAACACGCAACCTCTGATGTTAGTTTATCTCAATCTCAAAATTATACATTAGGAACTGATGGAATGGGTGGTTTAATTAAATTTGCTTCTTCAGTATCTAGCAAATATGATAATACTCCTGGATTATATGCAGAATTAACATTATTGTCATAAAAAAATTAAAAAATTTAAAAGTGTCCATTGACTGTCCTAAAAAAATGTGCTAAAATGGTAATATAGGAAAAATGGAAGCAATATTAAAGAGAGATATATTTTATCTCTCTTTTTTTGCGTTCAAAATCTCCATTTTTGCTTGAAAAGAAAGGGGATGATAGCAATTTAAAATCTTTTTTGTTAGTAGTGCCAATAATTGAAAGGAGAATATTGTGAAGAAAAAAATTGGTAGGAAGTTAAAAAAAGTTTTAAATGTAGTAATGGTAGTAGGA
>JAFQES010000029.1 GCA_017398945.1 Bacilli bacterium
CATGATGAACAAATATTATCTGTACTTCTTTTCCTATAAACTTTTCATCTAACTGGGATGTTTTTAAAACAAATTCATATGTACTTAATGTCTCTTCATGTAATTTTTGCGAGATGCTTTCATCTGCTAATTGTTCTTTAATATTATCTTTTGTTAATTCTTCTGTACCACTATATACATATACTGAATAATGATCGTCAAAGAATGCGCCTGAATAAGCCCCAACATACCAATCTAATTCAACTCTATTAAATTTTGGATCTATTTTTACTTTAGGACTTATTACATAATTTTCTGGAGTTAATATTTTTTGTACTAAATGATCAAATGAAGCTGATACTATTACCCCATCACTATTATAGCCCCCAAAATACTGATCATCACTAGAAGTTTTATGTTCCCAATTGTGGCCATCACCATCATAGTCGATTGTTGTCCATCCTTCTAAATTTTCTTCGAAGGCATATCTAATAAAATGCTTGTAATAGCTTTCTATTGATACTGAATCTATTTTTATTGCCTGATTATCAGTACTATTATGATGTCTGAATACTATTCTTATAGTCTTTTGTTCATCACTATTTCCATACCATTTATTTAAATATTCTTTTATATCTATACTTCTATATTGATATAATCTTGTTTTTTCTGATAAAGTCTCATTAAAGATTGCTTCTACCGTGTTATTCTTGATGGCATTTTTAATGTTTTCGGTCGTTTCATCACCCTTAAAAATATATACACTATATTGTTCTTCAACATCAGTCCCATCTTGAGATGCTACATACCAAGCTAATCTAATATTTTGATTTATATTATAATCATCAACAGTTATTGAATTGCTTATAGCTAGATTATCTGGTGTTAAAACACTAAGAGTGTTCCATGACTCTGAATGCAAAGAATATAATCCATCATTAACGATATAATCATCATTTTCTTCTTTTGATCTATATTCCCACATTTCACCATCACCATCTAAGTCTCCTGTTAAATCCCAAAAGTTTCTTTCTTCTTCGGTTTCAAATGATGTTTGATATATTACCTTATCTACTTTATCTGCTTTTACAATACTTATTGGAAGTACTAACATCAACATAATTATCAGGATAATTTTTTTCATTATATACCCCTACTTTCCTATTCTCATTGTATATTAACCTAATCTTTTTTTCAAGCCAGTGTAGTTTCTTTGACATTCTTTGACATAAATCTTTAATTGTTTTATTAATCGTTAGTTTTAACATAAAAAAAGTTCCATTGAAAAGGAACCTATTTTAATTATTTAGCAAAGTATGTAAATTATCTTCTTCTTCTGTTAACTTTATCCTTTCTTGTTCAACTAAATTCGCAGGAGCTTTACTGACATAGTTTTCGTTAGCCAAAAGTTTTTTTCTTCTTTCGATGCTCATCTTTAAACTTTCAATTTGCTTAGCTAATGCTTCTTCATCTTGTTTTGTTATTTCTTTTTCAAAGAAGATTGAAATATTTAAATTATTTACTTTAACAACATATTCTTTTTTATCTTCTTTTTCAGTAGTTATTTTATCTTCAAATTTTAACATTTTAGCTACAAAACTATAATCATAATTATTATTTAAATAAACTTTGTAATCCTTTGTTATATTGTTTTCTGCCTTTATATTTCTAAATAAAGTGATGAAATTAATTATATCATCTACTTCTTTTTTTGCTTCATTAAAGATAAACTCTTTATCATATTTAGGATAGCTACTTATCATAATATTTTCACTATTTTTAAGTGGTAATTTATCATATAATTCATCAGTTACATAAGGCATGAAAGGATGTAATAATTTTAAAATTGTTTTCAATACTCTTAATAAAACTGATTTAGTAGAATCGTTCATATTATACTTAGCAAATTCAATATATGAATCACAAAAATCATTCCAAATAAATGAATATAATTCTGTTCCAACAACATTAAATTCATATTTTTCCATATGTTTTGTAACTACATCAATAGTTTCATTCATTCGAGTTAAGATCCATTTATCATAAATATTTAGATTATCTAAACGATAATTTTGTTTGTCTAAATCTTCAATATTTATTAAAACGAATCTTGAAGCATTCCATAGTTTATTAATAAAGTTCCATGATGATTTTACTTTTTCTTCATCGTATCTCAAGTCCATTCCTGGAGCTGATGATGTTGTTAAGAAGTATCTTAAGGCGTCATTTCCATATGATTCGATAACATCCATTGGATCAACACCATTACCTAATGATTTACTCATTTTTCTTCCTTGATTATCTCTAATAAGTCCGTGGATTAAGCAATCTTTAAATGGACGTTTATCTAAGAAGTGTAATCCTTGGAATGTCATTCTATTAACCCAGAATGGAATAATATCATACCCAGTTACTAAAACGTTAGTTGGATAATATCTTTCTAGTAATTCTGTGTTATTTGGCCATCCAAGAGTACTAAATGGCCATAACGCACTACTAAACCAAGTATCAAGTACATCTTCATCTTGTACCCAACCTTCACCTTCTGGAGCTGTTTTGCCAACATAGATTTCATCACCCTTATACCAAGCTGGGATTCGGTGTCCCCACCATAATTGACGAGAGATACACCAATCATATGTTATCTCCATCCAGTGATTCATTATTTTTTCAAATCTTTCAGGAACGAAGTTTACTTTAGCTTTTTTATCTTGTTGCGTTTCTAATACTCGATCCGCAAGTGGTCTCATTTTAACGAACCATTGTTTAGATAAATATGGTTCTACCATAACATCAGTTCTTTCAGAATGTCCAACATTATGAGTTATTTCTTCAATTTCAATTAATAAATCAGCTTCTTGTAAATCTTTAACTAAAGCTTCACGACATTCTTCTCTAGTCATGCCTTCATATTTACCAGCATTAGCATTCATTGTGGCATCAGCATTCATTACCACAATTTTTTCTAAGTTGTGACGCATTCCTACTTCATAGTCATTAGGATCATGAGCTGGAGTTATTTTAACAACACCAGTTCCAAACTCAGGATCAGCATGATAATCTGCAATAATAGGTATTAATTTATTAACGATTGGTAAAATTACGTTTTTGCCAATTAAATCTTTATATCTTTCATCTTTAGGATTTACTGCAACTGCTGTATCACCAAATAATGTCTCTGGTCTAGTTGTAGCAACTTCTAAATATTTATCAGTTCCTTCAATAAAGTATTTTAAATGATAGAAAGCTCCCTTAACATCTTTATAAATAACTTCTTCATTAGATAAAGCTGTCATAGCTTGCGGATCCCAATTTATGATTCTTTCGCCACGATAGATCAATCCTTCGTTATATAATCTAACAAAAACTTCATTTACCGCTTGGTTTAACCCTTCATCTAAAGTAAATCTTTCTTTAGTATAAGCTAGACTAAGACCTAATTTAGCCCATTGATTATGAATATTTTCTGCATACTCACGCTTCCACTTCCAAGCTTCTTCTAACCATTTTTCGCGTTCCATTTCTCTTGGGTTAATCCCTTCACTTTTTAACTTAGCATCAATTTTAGCTTGGGTAGCAATTCCTGCATGATCCATTCCTGGAAGCCAAAAAGCATCATACCCTTGCATTCTTTTAAACCTAATAATAATATCTTGTAATGCAGTATCCCAAGCATGTCCCAAATGTAATTTTCCTGTTACATTAGGAGGAGGAATTACAATACAAAACGGTAATTTCTTTTTATCAAAAGATTCAAAATACCCTTTTTCTTTCCAATTATTATATTTACCTTCTTCAACTATTTTATGATTATATTTTTTGTCTAACATAAAACCATCCTTTCTAAATAAAAAAACATCCATCCCAAAGGACGAATGTTTCGTGGTACCACCTTATTTTTTTCTTAAAAGTCTTAATGCGACTAACATTATATCCTACTAATTTTCAGATATACAACTCCCAAGCTACCTTCAATAATTACATTCATTAGTTTACACCAGCCACTAACTCTCTATAGAAAGGTAATTATTTACTCCTCTTGTTCTTCGTTTTTACACGATTATTTTATCAAACATTACTTTTTATTTCAATCATTTTCTAACGTACTAATATCAATAGATTTAAGCAATTCTTCACCAGCATAAAATTCAAGCATGGTTTCAGTCTTCTTATGTGTAACTAATTGTTCTCCATTATAGAAGAAATTTCCTATCATATTAAAATTAAAAACATTCTCCATTTGATAAAATTGATAAACATAATAATTACTATTTCTTTCTAATAATATAAATTCAGAAACAAATGTTAATTCTTTGTCCAAAACATTTTCAAGATACTCTTTACTTTGATAATCATATAATTTGTCAATACCATTATTTGTTACAACAACCAATTCTTCAGTAAAATCTTTTATTTCTAATTCAGTACTGAATAACTCTTTTTGATTTTGATATATTGACCACTTATTATCTTTTAAAGCAAGGAATTTATTATTCTTAAATTCCAAATCATCATAGCTACATTCTAACAAAGTATTTAAAGTTGCGCTAATACTAATTGCTCCCCATAAACCATTTTGACGTACTTTATAAATATTTTCCATTATAGTTTGAACTTCTTCATAAGTTTTTAAACTCTCTTTGCTAGTTATATCATACAAATAAACTTTTTTATCATCACTAATAAATGTATATTGACTATTTATAATAGATGATTTAGTACTACTATGAATTGCATAATCGCAATCATCACTTTTACAATCATAAGTTCCTAATAGCTTATCATTTTCATAAAAATACAATTTATTATTAAATTTAAATTCATGATTTATATTCGCATTAGTTTTAATATGCATATAAGTTCCATATATACTACACGGAACTAAAATTATTAAAAGAATTACAATACTATAAAATGTATACTTATTCTTCTCCATTAGCTTCCTCCTTTATATAAAGAAATTTTTCAAATGTTTTATCAGCATTATAGATTGTAACCCCATCATTATCAATTGAATACGCATTATCATAATCAGTTATTTTTAATTCAACGTCTTTTATTAGAATAACATTATCATAAGTACTAACGAGTAATTTATTATCTTTTATAGCAACATAATTATCAGCAAATAGTTCTATATAATCATAAGATTCATTTGTTATTTCTTTACCATCAAAACCAAACAAACGATATTTATTATTATCAATTACTTTAACATAGTTTTTATAATAATTAACTATTTTATAACTATAATCTTTAGTTATAAAGTTCTTTGTGTTATCTAACAATGCATATGTTCCACTAGAACGATTTACCAAATAATAGTCTCCTAATCTTTCAATTTTGTTATTAGAAAATTCTAAGAAAGCCGTCACATTATCTTTTGTAATAGTTATCATTCCATATTTATTTTTTTTAGCACTAAGAGCAATAATATTAAGATTATCAGTATCATAAAAAGTTAATGATAACACACCAGAATAAATACCAGCATCTACACTTAAATAGGTACTTTTTGTTTCCTTTTCCACTAAATCATATAAAACAATAGATTGTTTTGAAGTATCTAATACATCGTTTACAAATACATATCGATTATTAATAATTGGTAAATACCCCAATTCAACCTCACTTGTATTTTCAGCATAAGAACTTTCTTTTGCTAAATAACAATTTTGTAGAATAGAAGTTTCATCTATAATAGTATTTTTATTTTTACAAGGATATGAACCAATTAAATTTTTCTTCTGTTCATCACTATAAAAATATAATTTACCATCAATATAAGAAACATAATTTAAAGTATTATTAACTATTGCTTCCAAAACATTTATTGTATAAGTTTTTTCGTTATCATTTTCAGTTAACGTAACCATAATATTATTTTCTTCCACTTTAATATCTGCTGCATTTTTAATTTCCAACATCTTATCATTTTGATCATAAATATAAGTCTTATTATAATAAGTATTTGATAACTTAATTCCTTCAATGTTTAAATAATTTTCTTTTTCATCAATAATATAAAGTAATTTATCTTTAATAACACCTAAATATTTATCAACCAAATAAACATAATCATAAGTATTTTCTAATATTTTACTTCCATTATAACCGTATACAGTATAAGCCCCATCATTAGTTTTTACTTTAATAAAATTATCATTAAAACCTACAATAGCCTCTTTAATAGGTTTAGTTATTTGATTTTCATCTTTATTAATTAAATAATATTTATCATTAGACTTTGCAATAAGATTCCCTAATTGTTGAACACTTTTTTCTGCTACTGCTAAATACTCATAATTAAATTTTATTACCTGAACTATACCTTCTTCAGTAAGCTGAATTAATCCATAGTTTCCTTCAGTATTGGCTACAATAAAATAAGTTTCATCATTTATTGCTTTTTTTACTAATAAATAAACTTCTTCTATTTCTTCTTCTTTAATATTATATAAGCTTATTAAACTATCTTTTTCATTATCATTATCATATATAAAAACATAAGTATCATTAATTATTGGTGTTTGAGTATTTACACTTTTTCCATCTTCATAAACATATTTAGTTTCATCCAAATCATCTTCATTAGAATTATAAGCCACGTAACATTTTTCGTTGTCCTTATTTTTGCAAACATATTTACCAATTTCTTGTTCATTTTTATCAAGCAATATTAAATTACCATCTTCATAACGATAGTTCTTATTTTCAATAACAATTTTTGGATCTTCGGGAAGTTTTATTTCTGGCTTGGTTGTGTTCTTAGAAACAAAAAATATAATACCTATAATAATGAAAATCATAAGTAATACTATTAAAAAAATAATAAGAACTTTCTGTTTTTTTGTAAATTTGTTCCATCTTTCTTTTAAAGAGCATTTTTTATTTGTTTTATTTTTTTTGTTTTTATCAGCAATATCTTCTTGCTCCTCTTCTTTTTGGTCAATTAATTCAAATACTCTTGTATCCTCATCATCATAGTTCATCTATATCACATCCTTCATATTCTAATTAATTATAACATAATATAAAATAAAAAAACACTTAAAATTTAAGTGTTAATCAATATTGTTTGAGCTTGAAAAATTCGGATTAGTTCTAACTCTTGTTTCACCAAGTTGTTCTTCATTAGTTGGTAACATCGCTAATAATTCTTCATCAGTCAATTCCCAATAAGCCAACGGATTTTTCCAATCAGGATAAATTTCGTTAGCGGCTACTTTTAACCTATTTTGTAATTCACTCATTTGGTTTGCTATATATATAGAACTTCCTACTTCAGTATTAACTGACCCAAATGAAATTAATTTAATATTTTCAGTTCCAATATAAAATTCTTCCATCACACCATGTTTCAAAGCATGAATATTTAATCTTTTGTTTAAAATTATTGTTGAACCTATATCAGTTTTCTTATTAATATAAAAATTACCTCTTTTTATATTATTTTCATCATAAAAGTCAATTACACAATGATTATCATCTTCTAAAGATAGTTCCTCTCTAAAAGTATCAGGCATTGTAACTTTTGCATGTTTAGGAAATCTATCAAATGTTTTAATAGTAAAACCTAAAGCATTTAAACAATCATTTATTTTTGCGATTCCTAATTTCGATACAGTACAACTTCTTAAATTCTTTTTTTCTGACATCATAGTCAACTCCATTTCCAATGTTTGTTTATTTTAACGTATCTATATTAGTATGTCAAGCATAAATATTAAAAATTTGTAAGATTTTACTTACAAATTTTATAAAACAATAGCAATTAAATTGTTTGAGCCCTTATTAACTATTTTAGTAACTGTATTAGAAAGTTTATAACGAGTATTCTCTGGCATTAAAGAAAGTTTAGCTCCTATTCCTTCTTGAACAATCTCCTCTAAACTACGCCCAAATATTTCACTTTTCCAAATACTAGATGGATCTGTTTCATAATCCTTCATTAAATAGTTTATTAGCTCTTTACTTTGTAATTCACTACCAATAATTGGCTCAAAGGTACTTTCTACTTCGACTTTCATTAAATGAATTGATGATGCAACAGCTTTTAGTTTAACCCCATATCTACTTCCCTGTTTTACAATCTCCGGAGTTGCTAGTTTCATGTCTTTTAATCCAGGATACATAATTCCATATCCAGTTTTTTGAGCCATTTTCAAAGCTGAACGAATCTGTTCTGTTTCATTTTTACTATCTTGGTAATTAGCAAATATTTTTATAAGTCCAGCTTTAGAAGTAGCAGCATCGCCAACCATTTCTTTTAAAGTTGCTTGATATAATTCGTTTGATGACTCTAAATTTAAAGTTATAATTCCAGTTGAAGCATCCAATTCACTAATATAAGCTTTTTTAATATATTCACTGTTTTGATAATATTCAATAATATTTTCAACATCCTTTATCTTAGTAATATTTACAACACTTTCTCTTATTTTTTCTAAATAATGTTCTTTTATTTTATGCTCATTAGGCAAAACATGAACCCATTTTGGCATATTTACTTTAATATCAATTACTGGAAATTCATATAAAGCTTGTTTTAATATTTCGATTATTTCTTGTTCATTCATATTTTCAATACTAACAGGCAAGACTGGTACGTCATACATTCTGCGAAGTTCATTTACTAATTCAACAGTCTTTGTATTAGTTGGATGAACAGTATTTAATATGACAATAAATGGTTTTCCTATTTCTTTTAATTCTCCAACTATTTTTTCTTCAGCTTCTATATAACTTTCTCTTTTAATTTCACCAAATGATCCATCACTTGTTACAACAATTCCAATCGTCGCATGATCTCTAATAACTTTTTGTGTGCCTATTTCAGCTGCTTCTACAAAAGGAATAGCTTCTTCAAACCAAGGAGTTTTGACCATCCGAGGATTTCCCTCTTCATCTTCATATCCATTAGCTTCAGGAATCACATACCCTACACAATCAACAAGCTTAATATCTGTTTTAAACTCCTCAATTTGAATATTAGCTCCATTTGAAGGAACAAATTTTGGCTCTGTTGTCATAATTGTTTTTCCGTGAGCACTTTGAGGAATTTCATCTAAGCATCTTTTTTTCTCATACTCATCTTTTATATTAGGTACAACAATGTTTTCAATAAACCTTTTTATAAAAGTACTTTTTCCAGTTCTAACGGCCCCTACTACACCTAGATATATTTCACCGTTTCCTCTTTTTGCTATCGACTGGATTATAGCGTTTTTTTCCATAAAACCATCTCCATTTTTCTAATAAATACTATGACACTATTGTTAATTTATACCAACAAAAAAGTAAACACTTATTTTTTTGTGTTTACTTTTATATTAAATCATTAATTTATAATTTTTTCTATATCAATGTTCATTTCTAAACCATTAATATCAAAACTTTCAGATAAATTATCTTTTTTAATAACATTAACTGATAATGTTTCATTTTTGATGTAAGCTTCAAACATTGAAATTGTTTTTTCAATATCTTCAATTCCATCATAGTATAAATTGATACGATCTGCTACATTAAAATCTTTGTTCTTACGTAATTGTTGGACTTTGGAAACAATTTCACGAGCATTTCCTTCTAATATTAATTCTTCAGTTAATGTTGTATCTAGAATAATAAATTCATTATTTTCCATACCAACATTAAATCCTTCTTTAGAAGCAATTCTAATATCTACCATTTCGTTAGTTACTTCTTTTTCTTCTCCACCAACTTCTAAAACAATTACTCCACCTTTTTGTAATGTTGCTATTTTATCAGCATCAAGATTTTCTAATTTTGTTTGGAATTCTTTAATAAGTGGACCAAATACTTTACCAACTACTTTAAAATTAGGTTTTACAGAAAGATTCATATATTCATTTAAATCAGATACAAACTCAATTTCTTTAATATTTAATTCTTCTTGGATTAATGGTACCAAATCAGAAATTAATTCTTTATTCTTCCCATCTAATAAAGCTTTGCTTAATGGTTGACGAACCTTTATCTTAGTTTCTTCACGAACATAACGTCCGATAGAAATTAAATTTCTAACTAAGTCCATTCTTTCTTCAATATGTTCATCAATTAATTTTTCATCATATGTTGGATAGTCAGTTAAATGGACTGATTGTTCACCTGTTAGATTACGATATAATTCTTCTGATACATATGGAGTTATTGGAGCAATTAGTTTTGATAGTCCAACTAATACTTCGTAAGTTGTAACATAAACACTTTTCTTAGAATTATCTAATTCACTACCCCAGAATCTATTTCTATTTCTTCTAATATACCAATTAGATAAATCTTCTGATACAAATGATGTTAAATAATGAACAACTTTATTTAAATCATATTCATCAAATGACTCTCTAACTTTTTTAACTAACTTATTATATTTTGATAATAACCATTTATCTATTTCTTCACGATCTTCATAAGCCACATTACATTTATCAATATCAATTCCATCGATATTAGCATACATTGCAAAGAAGCTATAAGTGTTTTTTAAAGGATTAAAGAATTTAGAATATACTTCTTTTAACCCTTCAAAATCAAATTTTAAAGGTGTCCATACAACAGAAACATATGGAAGATAAAATCTTACAGTATCTGCTCCATATTTTTCAATAGTTGTAAATGGTTCTACGATATTACCACGAGATTTACTCATTTTTTTGCCTTCAGCATCTAAAAGTAAGTCATTTACTAAGACGTTTTTAAATGGTGAACATCCTTTAACAAATGTTGATATTACCATCAATGTATAGAACCAACCTCTTGTTTGATCAATTCCCTCACAAATAAAATCTGCTGGAAATTGACTTTCCCATAATTCTTTGTTTTCAAATGGATAATGATATTGCGCAAATGGCATTGCTCCTGAATCAAACCAACAATCTAAGACATCTGGAATACGTGTCATATTTTGACCACATTTAGGACATTTCAAATGAACATTATCAATGTATGGTTTATGTAAATCAAAATCCTCACCGATTTCTTCTAATGCTAATTCTTTTAATTCGGCTATTGATCCGATCATATGAGAATGTCCACATTCACACTTCCAATACGGAATTGGACTTCCCCAATATCTACTACGAGATACATTCCAATCACGGGCATTAGCTAGCCAGTTAGCAAAACGTTTTTCTCCAACATAAGCTGGATACCAATTTACTTTACTATTTGCTTCAACTAACTTATCAGTCATTTCGCTAACTTTAATATAATAACTTGGCATTGAATAGTAAATTAATGGAGTATCACATCTCCAACAATGTGGATATTCGTGAGCAAGTTTTTGTCTTTTAAATAATTTATCATTTTCTTTTAAGTAATCTACTACTTCTTCATTTACATCATGAACAAATTTACCTTCCCATAATCCACCAATATAGCATCCATCTTTTCCAACTGGATTTAAATATGGTAAATCATAATTTTTACCAATATTAGCATCATCTTCACCAAAAGCTGGAGCAATATGAACGATACCAGTACCATCTTCCATTGTTACATAATTATCACATGTTACAAAGAAAGCTTTTTTATCTACTTCGAATGATGGAACTAATTGTTCATATTCTTGATATTCTAAATCTTTTCCTTTATATGTTTCTAACACAGTTACTTCTTCGCCAAGAACTTTTTCTACTAAAGCGCTAGCAACAATAAATTTTGTTCCTTTAGATTCAACTAATGAATATTCTTCATCAGGATTTACACATAAAGCAACATTAGCAATTAATGTCCATGGTGTTGTAGTCCATACTAAGAAATAAACATCTTCATCCTTTTTCTTAAATGGCACGTATACTGTTATAGCTGTATCCGTTTGATAGTTTTGAGCAACTTCATGAGTAGCAAGCCCTGTTCCGCAATGTGGACAATAAGGTACTACTCTAGTTCCTTCATAGAACATGTCTTTTTCAAACATTTCTTTTAAAATCCACCATTCAGTTTCAATGTATTCATTTTTATAAGTTAAATATGGATTATCAACATCAAAAAATTGTCCCATTTTCGCAGTAAGATCTGTAAAAGCATCTTCATTAGCTCTAACACTCTTGCGGCATTCTTCATTAAATTTTTCAATTCCTAATGCTTCAATTTCTTTTTTAGATGAAATTCCTAATTTCTTTTCAACATGATTTTCAATAGGAAGACCATGCGTATCCCATCCAATTTTTCTAATTACTTTCTTACCATTCATTACATGATATTTAGTAACACAATCCTTTAAGTTTTTAGACACCATATGATGAAGCCCTGGAAATCCATTAGCAAACGCTGGACCATCATAGAAGACAAAAGTTTCGTTGTTTTCATTTTTCTTGTTTTGCGCATCGTGCATAGCATTCATACTCTTCCATGAAGATAATATCGATGCTTCCACTTCACTAACAGGTCTTTTGTCTAATTCTTTAAAATTTTTCATAAACACTTTCCTTTCTAAATAAAAAAACATTCATCCCAAAAGGACGAATGTTATCGTGGTACCACCTTAATTTTTTTCTCATTTTTTATAACGCAGAATTTCTGCGAATCATCTTACTATTTTCAGATAATTAACTCCAAAGTGATATTAAATAGCTATTCTTTATTAGTTTGCACCACCACTAACTCTCTTAAAAGCTTTCACTATTTAACGTGTCTTTTTCAATGTATTTCTTGTATTATACTATTAAATATTTTATTTTACTAGTCCTAAATTTATTAAATATTAAAACTATCCAAAAAAGTTTTTAAAACTTTTTTAACTTCTTCTTCCGAATCAAGCTTAGAAATAAATAAATCTTCTTGACCTTCTTCTTTAATTAATTTACGCACTGCAAAATCTTCTCCTTCTACAGCAGATAGGATTAAATATTCATTATCATTTAATAATAATTTTTTTATTTCATAATATTCTTTGCCATCTTCTAATGTAACAACATTTATTTTTACGTCATCTTGCATATTTTCACCTTTTATTCTTTATTTAATCTAATACTACACCAAATTCTGCTTCTAAAACTTCTTCTACTGGTAATAAAACTACGTAGTTAGGGTTTACCCTTACCTGATTTTCAATAGCAGTTTTATATTTATTATAATATTCTAGCATTACTTCATATGGATCTCTATCATATGGTAATTTACCTATACTATTAAGAAAATCCATTAATTCTTGTGGGCCTATTTCCATTCCATAGTCTTCTAACACTTTTTCTCTTAAGGAATCATAAATATTTTCGATCCATTGTTCAGGCGTATAACCATTTTCATTCTCATCATTAAGTTTTGGATTATCCTTTGAAGTTACACTTTCCAACCCAGTATATATCCTTGCTAATTGCATATATAGCTCATCAGAATTATCATAACTTTT
This sequence comes from Bacilli bacterium, assembly GCA_017398945.1. Classification (GTDB taxonomy): domain Bacteria; phylum Bacillota_I; class Bacilli_A; order RF39; family UBA660; genus RGIG1752. The sequence continues at coordinate 13,355 of JAFQES010000029.1, forward strand.
TTGTTCAATTATTTTATTAACAAATCTTCTTACTTCATACCATTCTTTACCTTTATCAGCATTTATACCATCACTACGACCAGCCATAACTGTACTAATTTTTTTCTCTGCATCAACAGATATAATATGATCTTCCCAATTATTAATTCCAATATTAGCGATCATTCCTATACCCCCAACTATTCCAAGAACTGCTAATATAGATAATATTTTTTGTATCAAAATTAAAATATCACTTTTCATTTTTATTTTTGAAACTCTTTTTTGTTGTGGTCTATACACAATGTTTTGATCACCATCACATTTGACATTTTTTTTTGCAAACTCAATTATTTTACTTTGCGCTTCCAAGTTATTAGCTTCACTTAAAGTATTTTTTGAAATTTCTTTTCCGTATTCACTTATTGTATTATTTCTTAAATATTCATTCAACTGAGCTTTTCTTTTTAAATCATCATAACTTTCCATAATATTCACCCATTTCTATAATCAAAAGTTTTATCTTATTTAAAATTAAACTCGCCTGCTTACATAAAAATATTACTATTAAAAACACAAATTGTCAATTAAGTGCAAAATAAGTTTTCTAATTTTACACATCTTATATTGAACATGCTAAAATTATTATAGGTGATATAATGATAAATGATTTAAGTATTTTTAAAGAATACGATATTAGAGGAGTATACCCAACTAGTATAAACGAAAATGTAGCTTATATTATTGGTAAAGGTTATGGCAGTTATATAAGACAAAAGTATAACCAATCATGTTGTATTGTTTCTCATGATAATAGATTATCTTCAGATTCGTTAAGTTCAAGCCTAATAAAAGGCATTTTAGAAAGTGGATGTAATGTTATTGATTATGGGCTTACTACCACACCAATGCATTATTACGGAAGATATTTAAATAATATGTTAGGAATTATGATTACAGCATCTCATAACCCTAAAGATGATAATGGCTTTAAATTTTCATTTGACATGCTAGCTAATGCTAGAGGTCAGATGATTGTTGATTTTAAAAATTATATTTTAGCAGGTCAATTTTTATCAGGAAATGGTATCTTACAACAAAATGATATTACGGATAAATATTTGCAATATTTAAAAGCTGGAATTAAATTAGGTTCACACAAAAGAAAAGTGATTATCGATTGTGGAAACGGAACGACTAGCATTATTGCGCGTAAGGTTCATGAAATGTTTAATTTGAATTTTGAAATCATTTTTGGAGAAAGTGATGGAAATTTTCCTAATCATCATCCTGATCCTTGTGTAGAAAGCAATCTAAAAGCATTAAAACAAAAAGTGCTTCAAGAAAAAGCTGATATGGGTATAGCTTACGATGGAGATGGAGATCGAGTTGGTATTATAGATGATAAAGGTAATTACATCCCGACTGACATTTATATGATATTAATTATTAGAAGCATTATTAATAACATTAAAAATAAATCTTTCCTTTTTGATGTAAAATGTTCTAAAGCTTTAGAAGATGAAATAACAAGATTAGGTGGCACCCCAATTTGTTATCGTACTGGAGCTAGTTACACCCAAGCTAGAACTAAAGAATTAGGATTAGCTTTTGGCGGTGAATTTTCAGGTCATGTTTATTTTAGAGATAAAGTTGCTGACATGGGAAGCGGCATCTATGCTGGATTAAGACTCCTAGAAATTTTAAGTAATACTTCTGATTCTTTAAGCGAACTAACTAGTGATATCCCTAAATATTTTGCAACAGAAGAAATAAAAATTCCTACTGATAATCAAATTAAGTTTCAAGTTGTTGAAAAAGTTAAAGCTTTTTGTCAAAGTTTAAATTATTCATTAAATACTATTGACGGGGTAAGAATTAATTTCACGAATGGTTGGGGATTAGTTAGAGCAAGTAATACTGGTCCAAATATAACATTAAGGTGCGAATCAACTGATGAAAAATCTATGAAGAATTTACAAAATTGGTTAGAAAAATTAGTTCACACACATAAAAAAGAATTAGAAAAAGAATTAAAAAAATAATTGGTTAATTGCCAATTATTTTTTTATATTAGAATTTATTCATCTTTTTTGATTACTTTTATACTATTTATGATTGGTTGGTTTTCATACTTGATTGTTCCATTGTTATCAATTGGTTTAGCATCAGCACAAATCTTATCAACTATTTCAATTCCTTCAGTTACATAACCAAATACTGCATATGATCCATCTAAATGAAGACTATCTTCTTGAACTATGAAAAATTGAGAACTAGCACTATCCATATCTTCACTACGCGCCATAGATAAAGCTCCTTTAATATGAGAAAGTCCGTTATATACTCCATTTTGTTTAAATTCACCTTTAATAGTTTGCTCTGAACCCCCGGTTCCATCGTGTTTAGGATCTCCGCCTTGCATCATAAAACCATCGATAATGCGATGAAAAGTAAGTCCATCATAAAATCCCTCATTAGCTAAATTAATAAAATTAGTAACTGTAATCGGAGCAATATCTGCATTTAACTTAGCTGTAATAACCCCATAATCTTTAATATCAATTTCAACATAATGATATCCTGATAATAGTTCATCCTTTTTAGAATTACACCCTGCTAGCATGAAACACGCTACTATAATTAATAATATTTTTTTCATTTTTCACTCTCCTTAAAATATCTAACAATATTTTTTAAAGCTATCTTGTTATAATAATAACTAAATGATCCTTGTTGATATGCGATATAAGGCTCACGTAATGGTCCATCACAAGACAACTCGATTGAAGAACCCGATACAAAAGAACCGCTAGCCATGACAATTTTATCTTCATAACCTGGCATTTCAGTTTCTTCAATATACGCTTTAGAATCGATTAACGAATTTGCTTGAATTAAATTAACATATTTTTTAAGTAAATTCTTATCATTGAAAATAATACTTAGCACAATATCAGCATGTTCTTCATTATATAAAGGCTCAGTTGGGACATTAAAATCTTGCATGATACGGCTCGTTAAAATAACACTTTTAATACTATCAAATACTACTCTTGGAGCATTAGCAAGCCCTTGTAAAATATATTTGTTGGCTCCTAAGCTTGGCCCTACTTCTTTACCTTGGCCTATGACATTTAATCTTTCGGCCACTAAATTAACTAGAGTTTTTCTTCCTACAACATAAGCACCATTATTGGCAATTGTTCCTCCTAAATTTTTAATTAAAGATCCAACACAAATATCGGCGCCTATTTCGATTGGTTCTTTATCACTTACAAATTCACAATAGCAATTATCAACCATAATTATTACTTCTTTATCAATTTGTCTTATAAAACCAATTATATCTTGTACTTTTTCAATCGTAAAACTTTTTCTTGTACTATATCCTTTTGATCTTTGAATCATTAACATTTTAACTTTATTATTTTTTAAAAATTTACAAATTTCTTCTTTATCAAATTCACCATCTTTAAGATCTATCTTATTATATAAAACTCCAAAAGCTTTTAATGATGAAGGATTTTCTCTTATTCCTATCACTTCTTGTAACGTATCATAAGGATCTCCATTAATACTTAATAATAAATCGTTTGGTCTTAATATTCCAAATAAAGTTGTTTGTAGAGCATGAGTTCCAGAGATAAATTGATTTCTAACTAAAGCATCCTCAGATTTAAAAATATCTTTGTAAATACTTTCAATAACATCTCTTCCTAAATCTCCATAACCATAACCAGTACTAGAAGAAAAGTGTTCTTCACCTACTTTATTCTCGATAAAAGCTTTTAAAACTTTTTCTGAATTAAGTTCACATATTTTTTCATACTTTTGATAAATTGGAAGTAATTCTTGTTCTAAATCTTCAAAATATTTATCTATATTCATTTTAAACCTCCATCAACTCTAATTAAACTATTGGTAATGTAACTAGCTTCATCACTCGCTAAAAAATAAATAGCATTTGCAATTTCTTCTGGCTTACCAAATCTATTTAAGAGTATATATTGTTTTTCACTTTCTAAATATTTTGGATCCATTTCCAAAACATTTTCAGTAGCTGTCCATCCTGGGGCTACAGTATTTACTCTAACATGCGGGGCTAATGCAGCAGCAAAACTATTAGTTAAAGATATTATTCCCGCTTTAGAAGCATTATAATCAATGGAATATGTTTCTGGTGTATCAATTCCATTAGTTGAAGAAATGTTAATAATATTACCACTTTTTTGTTTAACCATAACTTTCCCAAAATGTTTACAAACTAAAAATGTCCCTGTTAAATTTGTTTGCATAACTTTATTAAAATCTTCTTCTTTTTTATTGTAATATTCATCGTCAATAGTAATCGCTGCATTATTAACTATACAATCAATAGTTTCAAAATTTTGAAGAATTATTTCCAACATTTTTTTTACATCTGATTCTTTTGAAACATCCGCTTTTATTAATAATGCTTTAACTTTATAATTTTCTTCAACGTATTTTTTTAAACTTAAAGCTTTTTCTTCACTATTTAAATAATTAATTACAACGTTGTAACCATTTTGAGCAAACTTAATTATTGTAGCAGCTCCAATTCCTTTAGCGCTTCCTGTTACTAAAACTGTTTTTTGCATATTTTATCACCAAAAATATTATAGCAAATAAAAATTTAAAACAAAATAGTTTTAAATTTCAAGTTATTTACTACCTCTAATCTTTTAGAGAGGAGGTTTAATAAAATGAAAACTAAGACTTTTATTATAAAAGTACTAAAGCTCATTACTATCATTTTATTTCTCCTTATCATCTTGATAGTAGTTATAAAAAAATGACACTTAATTTTAGGTAGGCATTCAGTGATCCAGACTAAACGTTTACCTTTTTTATTATATTCAAGTTGCCTTGACATATTCATTGTAATATATAATTACTAATCTAGCAAATTTAGTTATTCTTACCTTGTTTATCATTTGTTAAATCACCATCTCCACTAACAGGAATTGCTTCTCCTAAATAGGTAGGTTTTGGTTTAATTATACATTTCAAAAAATCTTTATTTCTCGCTAGTATTTCTCTTGTTTCTCGATAAGCGGCTCCGACATACCTTCTTGGATCAGAGTTTACACCATAAGCTTCAACCCCTAATTTATTTGCAATATATAAAGCTCTATGCAAATGATATTTTTGGGTTACTACCACTATTTTATTAACATTGAATATTTCTTTAGCTCTGTATATACTTTCATATGTAGAAAAACCGGCATGATCCATAAATATATCTTCTGATGGCACTCCTTGATCTATAGCATATTCTTTCATGATATTTACTTCATCATAATCTTTTCTCCCATGATCTCCACTCATTATAATTTTAGGAGCAATACCTTCTTTATATAATTTTATACCTTCATTTAATCGATCTTCTAACATTGGACTAGGCTTTTCATTTCTAATACCCGCTCCTAAAATTAGGATGCACTCAATATCACTTAATTTATCTTTTTCAATATTTACTTGATTTTTAGTTGATTGAATCACATGAAAATTTATACTTAATACTATTACTGCAATAACTATTATGATTAACAAAATATATTTAATAATTTTTATCATTTAACATCATTTTCCTACTATGTTTTTCATATATCTACTATATCATAAAAAACATAGACTTTTTAGTCTACATTCTTAAAATTACCTATGTTTATTTTCTGATAATAGTAAGGCATTAATCATTCTGTTATAGATAATCTGACATTTTTGTTCTAATTGTTTTGATGGTTCTATAAAATCTGCATAAGTCTTCATTTTTAATTCTTCTGGTTGATCAATGTGTAAATCAGTGGATAAATTTTGCACATTTTGTAAATTTTCAAACGGATAGATATCATTTCTAAAAAATCCCGTACCATCATCTGATAATTGTAATTGAGGATTTTTTTCTACGATGCTTTTACATAACGGTTTAATTTTTTCATAAAATTCGCTTAAGGTAGTCTTAAGGTATCGATCATACACAGTAAAATATTCATTGATATCTTCTCCTACAACAAATATTTGTCTTTTTATCATTAATGATGTAATAGCTGTAGATGTAGCAGGTTCACCATCTTTTAAATAGTATCCTTCGTGTTCAAAGCTTTAATTTATATTTTGCCATTTCCAATCAGTTACTTCTGGAATATCTTTACCATGTTCTTTGATATACCAAGAATGCTTTTCTAAAGCATCTTTACAATATTTAGTTATTTCTTCTTTAGCAAAAATATCTGGTAAATGATTTAATGCTAGTAAAACTAAATTAAATCTATCAATCTTATTTTGTACTCTCATATCAAATGGAGTTGTAATTGTTCCTTCTTCGTTATATCCTCTAACATGTAAATTAGCATTTTCTCTTTTGTATGCTAATTCATGAATTAAATTTGCGTAACCATGGAAAGCAAAAATAATTGGTTTATTTTTGGTAAATAGTTCATTATAACTTACATCACTTAGCCCATGTGGATGAGTTACATTAGATTGTAACTTCATAAGGTCAACAACATTTATAAAACGAATTTTCAATTCAGGAATATACTTATGTAAAATTGATGTTGCAGCAAGAGTTTCTAGTGTTGGTGTATCTCCACAACAAGCCATAATGATATCTGGTTCTTCTTTACAATTACTAGCAAAGTTCCAAACACCGATTCCTTTTGCACAATGAGCTTTAGCTTCATCGATACTTAACCATTGTTCTTTTGGATGTTTCGAAGCAACAATAACATTTACATAATTTTTGGTTTTTATTATATGATCAAAGCATGATAATAATGAGTTTGCATCAGCTGGAAGGTAAATTCTAGAAATACTTGCTTTTTTCGTTGATAAATGATTTAAGAATCCCGGATCTTGGTGAGAATATCCATTATGATCTTGTTGCCAAACATGACTTGATAAAATTATATTTAGAGATGATACATCAGCTCGCCAAGGAATATTTTGACAAACTTTTAACCATTTAGCGTGTTGACTAACCATTGAATCCACTACTCTAATAAAGGCTTCATAGCAATGAAAAAAACCATGACGACCAGTTAAAATATAACCTTCTAATAATCCTTCACATACATGTTCTGATAATATTGAATCGATTACTGCACCATTTTCTGCTAAAAATTCATCTGATTTTACCATTTCTAAATTCCATTGTCTGTTAGTTACTTCAAATACGGCATTTAATCTATTAGATAAAGCTTCATCTGGACCGAATATTCTAAAGTTTCTTTCTCTATCATTAAGCTTAACAATATCTCTTACAAACTCACCTAAAACTTTCATGTCTTGTTTAACAACATTTCCCGGATAAGTTACATTTACAGCATAAGAAGTATAATCAGGAACATTTAATTCTTTTAATAATAACCCTCCATTAGCATAAGGATTATCTCCCATTCTTTGTTTACCTTTACAAGCAAATTCCTTAATATGCATCTTTATACTGCCATCTTCATTAAATAAATTTTCAGGATGATAGCTTCTTAACCAATCTTCTAATCTCTTTAAAGATTCTGAATCTTCTTTAGTTACTTCAATTGGAACTTGATGAGCTCTAAAATTACCTTCGATCTTTTTACCATCGATTTCTTTTGGTCCAGTCCATCCTTTTGGAGAACGTACAATAACCAGCGGCCATCTTGCCTCCTCAAATCCTAATTTGATTTTACGAATATCTTCTAAGGCATCTTCTAAAACTTTAGCCATATCTTCATGCATAACGTTCATATCATTTTCATGAACAATATAAGGTTTGTACCCCAACCCATTAAAATAACTTATTAAATCTTCTTCGCTTATTCTTGCTAACAAGGTTGGATTAGCGATTTTATAACCGTTTAAATGCAGGATCGGTAAAACAACTCCATCTTTCATTGGATTTAAGATTTTATGAATTAACCAACTTCCAGCAAGAGGTCCAGTTTCGGCTTCACCATCACCAATAACACAAGCTACCATTAATTTAGGATTATCTAAAACAGCTCCATATGAATGCGCAAGACTATAACCTAATTCTCCACCTTCGTTAATAGAACCTGGAACTTCAGGGGCAACATGACTAGGCATTCCTCCAGGAAAGCTAAAACTTTTAAATAGTTTTTTTAATCCTTCTTCATTTTCTGTAATTTCTGGATAATATTCTGTATATGTTCCATCAATATAATTATGAGAAATAATACAGTTTCCTCCGTGACCTGGTCCTGACACATAAATCATATTTAGATCATATTTTTTGATTATTCTATTTAAATGAGTATAGATGAAATTTTGACCTGGACAAGTTCCCCAGTGACCTACTAATTTACTTTTTACATCATCAAACTCTAATGGCCTTTTAAGCAAAGGATTATCTTTTAAATATAATTGGGCTGCTGACAAATAATTAGCAGTATTTAGATAATCATTTAATAAATTCAAATCTTCTTTTGTTAATAAATCTTGTCTCATAGATACCTTCCTATTCTAAATTTATTATAATATGTATTTATTAAAAACGCAAAACTTACTTAAACAAAAAGACACTTAAGTGTCTATTGTTCATAATTATAAATACCATGTATTTTCTCTAAATCTGTTTGGCTTGGTTGTTCTACGACCCATTTATCATCTTCTTTACTAACATTAAAATCAATTGTATAAGTAGTTGTATCAGTCATTTTTTTCATTTCATCTAATTTATAATCTAAATATTTACTATTATCATAAATATCGTCATCATCATAAAATTCTGTTATATTATCTTTCATATATTTTTGGGCATCCGTTTGAGCTTTATACAAATCATATACGGTTATTTTAGCAGTTACAACAGCAGTATCACCATTATATTTTTCATCAATAATTTCATATTGAATATCTTGATATTGTTTTTTTAATATTTCCTTGTAAATATCTTTTTGTTCATCCGATAAATCCTCATTATTTATGGTATCATCTAAATCTGCCAAAACATCATCACTTAAATTCTTATATTGATTTAAATAATCTGTGACAGCATTAGTAGCTCCCATATCTGTACAACTACATCCAAATAACATTAAACAACTAAATACAATAGCTATAAACTTTTTCATCTTACTCTCCTTCTAGTACTATTTTGCTATTTTAATGGATTTTTATACCTAAAATTGGACATTAAGATAATATTTTGCTAAAATATAATAAGGTGATTAGAAATGAAAAGAATTCTAACAGGTTTAAAACCAAGTGGTGAACTTACTTTAGGAAGTTTAATTGGTGGAATTAGCCAAACGGTTAAATATCAAGAAGACTATGAGTCATTTATATTTGTGCCTGATTTACACGCCATTACAGTTGAACAAGATCCTAAAACATTAAAAGAACGAATTAGAAAAAATGTGGCATTATATATAGCTTGTGGTGTCAATCCAGAAAAAAACACTATCTATATTCAATCTGATAATTTATATCATGCTAATTTATCTTGGGTTTTAGAATGCCATACATATATGGGTGAAGCTAGCCGAATGACACAATATAAAGATAAATCTTCTAAAGGCGAAAATGTTTCCGTTGGATTATTTACTTATCCTATTTTAATGGCCGCAGATATCTTATTGTATGACGCTGATTTTGTTCCTACAGGTATCGATCAAAAACAACATGTTGAATTAGCTCGTAATATAGCCAATCGTTTTAATAATAAATATGGTAAGACTTTTGTTGTTCCCGAACCATTAATTCCAGAAGTTGGGGCTAAGATTATGGATTTACAAAATCCTACTCAAAAAATGAGTAAATCTGCTGATAATTATAAAGGGACTATTCTACTTTTAGATTCCGAAGATGTTATTCGTAAAAAGATTGCTTCGGCTGTAACTGATAGTGAAGGAAGAATTTACTATGATCCAGAAAATAAGCCAGGTATTTCTAATCTCTTAACTATTTACTCTTGTTTAAGTAAAATGCCTTTAAAAGATGTAGAAGAAAAGTTTAAAGAATCTAATTATGGTGATTTTAAAAAAGAAGTTGCAGATATAATCGTTAATACATTAACTACAATTCAAGAAAAATATAATAATTTAATAAATAGTTCTAAATTAGATGAAATATTAGATGATGGTAAAGAAAAAACAATTAAAATAGCTAAAGAAAAATATGATGCAGTAATTAAAAAAGTTGGTTTAAATCGTTAACCAACTTTTATATTTTATTGTAAGATAATCTTACTAAATAATAAATTTTTAAAAGACTGTCCGTTAAATCATTTTTTAATTCTTCTTGCATTTTCTGATATATTTTATCAATATCTTTATTTAAATTATTAAACCATTCTAAGTGATAATAAATTAACTTGGTATCATTTCTTTCTTTATAAGCTTTTTCTAATTCTTTTTGAATAACTTGTTTAATTAATAATTCTTGTCTTAGATTATTTCTAATTTTTGATTTAGGACCTTTTGTAAACAATATTTTTTCTTTTTTTAAACTATAGCCGATTTCTAATAAATTTAATTCATCGTCTAAAAGTAGTAAACTTTTGCCGATTATTGTTCCTTCTTCAGAAAATTTTAAAGCGATACATGATTTTGTATCAGTAAGTACACAAGCATAAGGAATAGTTTTTATCTTGCTACCTGCTTTATAGGTAGTTTTATCTTTTAAATTACTGATCCAGTTCACATCTATTTTCCCTTCATAAATAAATAAACTAATTAACACTTTTTCTTCCACTCTGAAAATAGGAATTTTTTTTATTTTAACTAAATCATCGTCTTTTTCCCATTCATAAAAATTATAATAAGGCTCTCTTTCTTTATTAAAATTAAGAATGAAATCATAATAATAGTTCATCTCTTTTTAATCCTTTCTAAACTTATGAATATTAAGATAATACCTAAAATCAAAAAATAACACTCAATTCTTCTAATAATAAAATTACCAAATAATAAAAAATTATACCCCATTACTAATAAATTAAGATATAAAATGATAAAAAACAATCCAATACTACTTATTATTATTCCTAATAATAAATTTATATATTTAATCACTTTAACACCCAATATAATTTTATTTCTTAAATTCTAATTTTATTTATATAATTTATTAGGTGATAAAATGTTATATATTTTATATATTATTTACGGAATAATTGGTGGACTTGCTGGTTATCTATTTTCGTCTAGTATTACTTTACTTTTATTATTTAATAATATTTTTAATACTGAAATTGTTTATGATAAAAATCTATTAATCTTTATTAATTTAGGAATTGTTTTAGGATTTATCATAATATATCTTAAAAAATTTTTTAACAAAATCAAAATTTTACTTAAGATAAAAATAAATAATAAAGATAAGAAAAAGAAAAAAAAAGAAAAACTCAAGAAGAATAATAAAGCTATATTAATTACAAATGTAATTTATTTTATTAGTTTTATTATTTTAAAAAAATATACATTAAGAGCATTAAATCCCAAAATAATAGGTTTATATTTTATTATAAGTGGCATTTTACTATTTTTAATTAAAAAGAAAAATGGCTCAAAAGAAGAAAAAGATATGAGATTTAAAACTATTATTTTTATTATAATTGCAAATATAATTAGTAATTTATTTAGCTTTAATAATTTAATAGTTACTTTATTTATTTGTTTATTAAGTAATTTCAAGTTAACTGTGGCTTTAAAATATAGCTTCTGTATATATACAACAAGTTTAATTGGTTTTATAATTTTAAATGTAAATAATTTATTAACAACTTTTACTTTATATTATTTACCCTGTTATGTGATTGCTTTATTAACAGCTTTTATAACTAGTATTTATTATTCTAAAAGTTTTAAAGAAAGATTAGCAAAAAAACAATTTCAATATTTTATAATTGTCAATTTAATGTTAGGTATTATTACTTTATTTTATTTTCGTTAATTTAATTTTGATTAATAATTAATTATCAGTTATACTTAAAATAGGTGAAAAAAATGAATTATAACAAAAAGAAAAATACTAATAAATTAATTAAATTTAGTTTAGGTTGCTTATTAAGTGCCGTTTTTATTACTGCTATAATTGCATGCCCTACTTATTATAAGAAATTAGAAAATCATAAAGAAATTAAAACAAAAATAAAAGAGTTACAAGAAAAAACGGAAATAAGAGAAACAGTCTCAAAAGTATCGGTCGTTACAACAGGAGATGCGCTAATTCACAGTGGTATTTTTAAGGATGCTTATGATGGCAATGATTATGATTTTAGCAAACAATTTGAATTAGTTGCTCCAATTATTAGCAACTATGATATTGCTTATTACAATCAAGAAACAATTTTTGGCGGCGAAAAATTGGGTTATTCAAATTATCCAAGATTTAATACTCCAAATCATTTAGGAATTGACATGCAAGAAGCCGGATTTAATATGGTATCCTTAGCTACCAATCATAGTTTAGATAAAAATGAAACCGGTGCTGTAAATGCTATAGAGTTTTGGAATTCGCAAGAAAATGTTTTATCTAGTGGGATGTATTTAAGTGAAGAAGAACGTTTAGAAGAACGTATATTTGAAAAAAATGGTATTACTTATACTCTTTTATCTTATACAACTAGCACTAATGGACTTCCTGTTCCTGAAGGAAAAGATTATTTAGTAAATGTTTATTCAGAAGAAAAAGTTAAAGAAGATGTATTAAGATATCAAGATAAAGTGGATATTATATTTGTAGCTATGCATTGGGGAATTGAATATACCCATACTCCAAATTCTGAACAAGTACAAATTGCAAACTACTTGGCTGGTTTAGGAGTAGAAGTTGTAATTGGATGTCACCCTCATGTTATTCAACCTATTGAAAAAATAAATGATACATTGGTTATTTATTCATTAGGCAACTTTATCAGTGCTCAAGAAGGCGAAAAGAAATTAGTAGGAATGCTGGCTTCATTTGATATTACAAAAACAACTAAAGATAACGAATCACGAATTGTTATAGATAATATTGAGGTAGATTTAACTTGGACGTATTACAAAGGCTTTAGACAATTTAAAGTCGTACCATTTAGTGTTATGGAAGATAAATATTTAAACAATAATGAAGCTATTTATAATAAATATAAAGCTATAATTGAAAAATCCAATATACCAGTTACAATTAAAGGATTAAAAAGTAATATATAAAAAGTCTTAAAAAATTTTTAAAACTTTTTCTTTTTCATTTTTTTCTGTAATTTTCTAATTAAATAATTGTTTTTTATTTTATTTTTAATAGTTCCATGTATTAAGCTAGATTTCTCATCATTTCTAATTAATTCTTTTTCAATCGTTGAATTTTCTAAAATCTTCCCTCTTAATTTTATTCCACATTTTTGTTGAGCTACTTTTCTTATTTCTAGCAATTTTAAGGATATAGATAATGGTTGAGCATGACGTAACAACTCAATTTGACACACTAATTTTTCAGCATCCTCTGGAATTACTACGTTATTAGCAGTATTCTCATAAACCAATAATTCTTCATCAGTCAAATAATGCCATTCATAATTTGCTTCATCATCCAAAGAAATTATATCTAAGTTTTTTTTATTATAATAATTAAAGTTATTTAATTGTTCATTATATTCTTCTACTTTATCTTTATAAACTAAACACCCATCGATTGTATATCCAACTTCTCCAATTGAAAATCCATTAGTTGTTTGCTCTAATAATATACTCATCATATTAATTGAAGTTAATTCCTCAATTACATTATTAGGGATACTATTGTAATCCATATTAATTAATAGTTGTTCATAATAAATATCTAAAATAAGTGATGCTCTTTTATGATAGATATTATATTTTAACTTACTATTATTATATGCATTAATAATTTTATTTACTTTTGTATCAATTTCTCGAGAAAATTCTTGTTTTGCTGTTTCAAATTGAGTCATTTTATCACGTCCTTTGTCATACTATTATAACGAAAAAATAAAAAAGGTAAAGAAAAATTTTAATTATTTAACATTATGTAACATTTACAAATACCATCTTTTCCTTCATAAACTGCTATTTCTTCACCTTTATATATCATAACTAATTTACCTTGAACTAAAATATCTAGAGAATTACCATTTTTTACTTTAAAATATTCTTCATCATTTAATTCATATGTTTCAAACGCAAATATATCTTTAGCTTGTAACAATTCATAATTATTATTTGAAACTTCTTCTAAAGTATATGAATCTTCTATTTTAAAATTTCCTTGCTTAGTTCTACTTAATGCTTGCATCGTTCCTATTGTATCTAATTTTAAACAAATATCATTAATTAAACTTCTAATATAAGTTCCTTTAGATACTTTAACTCTAAAAATTAAAGTATTGACATTATAATTTAAAATTTCGATTTCACTAATTGTTATTTTTCTTTTTGGAAGTTCTACTTTTTCATTATTTCTGGCATATTCATATAATTTTTTGCCATTTATTTTGACTGCAGAATATATTGGAGTTTCTTGGATACTGTCTCCTAAAAAAGAATCTAAAACTTCTTTGATTTTTTCTAAAGAATATTCTTTTACAGGTTCCTCTTTTAAAATATTTCCCGTAATATCCAAAGTATCTGTTGATACGCCAAATTTGATTGTAGCAACATATTCTTTATCTAAAGCTGTTAATTCGTTAACTAGTTTGGTATATTTTCCTATACAAATGACAAGTACACCTGTCGCAATTGGATCAAGTGTACCTGTATGGCCGATTTTTTTCGTATTAAATATTTTATTTAGTTTATTTACAATATCTCTACTAGTTGGACCGGCCGGTTTGTTTATTATTAATATTCCATTATTCTTCTTCATGAATTTCTTCTAAAATCTTTTCGATTTTATTTCCGTATTCAATTGATTTATCAAAAATAAATCTTAATTGAGGAGTATGACGAACATCTATTCTCTTAGATAGTTCTCCTCTAACATAACTAGCAGCTTCTTTTAATTCTTTTTCAAGTTGTTCGGCTGTTAAATTACTAAGACTGGTAAAATAAACTTTAGCAAAACTTAAATCATTAGTTACTTCACAACCTGTAATTGTAATTGTTTTTAATAAAGAATCGTTTGCTTCATTAGCAATGATATTACTTATTTCTTGAGAAATATCTGCTGCCAATCTTTGAATTTTATAATTTGCCATTATCTTTTTACCTCAACCATTTCAAACATTTCAATTAAATCTCTTTCTTTGATATCATTGAAGCTTTCTAAAGTAATTCCACATTCAAATCCTTTTTTAACTTCTTTAACGGTATCTTTTTCTCTTTGAACGCTTGCTACTTTTGTTTCTGCAATAACGATTCCATCACGAATAATACGACAAGATGAACCATTTTTAGCAACTCCATCTGTTACATAGCATCCAGCGATATTTCCAACTTTAGAGAATTTAAAGATTTTTCTGATTTCAGCAGTACCAAGAACTTTTTCTTCAAATTCTGGATCTAACATACCTTTCATGGCAAGTTCCATATCTTCAACAGCCTTGTAGATAATTGTATATAATCTAATATCTACACCATATTCCTTAGCAACTTCTTTAGTTATATTGCTTGGGCTCACATTAAATCCGATGATAATAGCGTTTGAAGCATTAGCTAGAACAACATCACTTTCGGTAATTGTTCCAATACCACTACGGATAACTTTTACTCTTACGTCCTCTACTTCAATTTTTTCTAAAGCATTTTTAACTGCTTCTTCACTACCACGAACATCAGCTTTTAATACAACATTAATTTCTTTTTGACCAGCGTTTATTTTAGCAAATAAATCATCTAAAGAAATTGATTCTTTTTTGAATTTGTTTTCTTTTGCTAAAGTTTGACGTTTAGCAGCAACGCTCTTAGCTTCTGATTCAGTTTCAAAAGCCATAAATTTATCACCAGCACTTGGGTTTTCTACTAATCCTGTAATTTCAACTGGAGTTGCTGGTCCAGCTTCAACAATCGATTCACCCAAGTCATTTTTCATTGTTCTTACTCTTCCATGAGTTGTTCCAACAACGATAGGATCTCCTAATCGTAATGTACCGTTTAAGATAATTAAACTAGCAATTCCCCCAACATTGCGATCTACTTTTGATTCAACTACTGAACCTATAGCATATCTATTTGGATTAGCCTTAAGTTCATTAACTTCACTAATTGTTTGAATAGTTTCTAATAATAAATCAATACCTTCTCCAGTAGCAGCCGAAATATTAATAAACGGAATATCTCCCCCCCATGATTCTGGAGTAATATTAATTTCAGCCATTTCTTGATAAATTTTATCCACATTAGCAGTTGGTTTGTCAATCTTATTTACTGCAACTACAATTGGTACATTGGCACTTAGTGCATGATCAACTGCTTCTTTAGTTTGAGGCATTACTCCATCATCTGCAGCTACAATAATAATTACGATATCAGTTACACTAGCACCTCTAGCACGCATTTCCGTAAATGCAGCATGCCCTGGAGTATCGATAAATGTTATTTTACTGTCTTTATAATCAATTTGATAAGCCCCTATATGTTGGGTAATTCCTCCGAACTCTCCATCAACAACATGCGAATTTCTGATGTAATCTAAAAGAGTTGTTTTACCATGGTCAACATGACCCATAATAGTTACAATTGGAGGACGTTTTACTAAATCTTCCTCTTTATCAATTATTTCATATTCTTCAAAGTTAGCTACATCTTGTGTTTCTTCTTTTTTTAATGTTTTTCCATAATCTAATGCAACTATCTCAGCATTTTCATAATCAATAGCTTGGTTTAAGCTAACCATTAAACCTAAACTAATTAATTTTTTGATAATGTCAGTTCCATTAATCTGTAATCTTTCAGCCAAATCAGCAACAGTCATACCTTCTTTATATAAAACAATTGTATCATCAGCTTCATTACTTTTTAATTTTTCTTTATGTTTATACATTTCTTTTTTTAGATTATTAAAATCATTGCTCTTTTGATTATTATTTTTCTTTAGCTTTTGTTTTTTATCAATAGTATTAATTTGTTTACTTATATTTGAACTTTCCATGATATCTTCAACAACATCGTCAATTTCATCTGCTTCTTCATAAGTAACTTCCTCATCAGTACTAATTAGATTAATGGCATTATCTAAAACGATAATATCATCATCAAAAAGTTCATCAGAAGCATCATTTACATCAATTCCTAATTCTTTACATTTTTTTAATACTTCAGCTACAGATACATTCATTTCTACTGCATATTCTTTAACTGTCATAACGTCACCCTTTCTAATATTTATTTTTTAATTCCTCAAATATACTATCTGGTATATCTACTTCTAACACTTTATTTAAGATTTTTGTTTTCTGAGCTTTTTCAATTACTTCTTTATCTTTTTTTAAATAAGCTCCTTTACCATTAGCTTTACCAGTTTCATCAATAATTATATTCTTTTCTGGTGTTCTTACGATTCTAATTAATTCTTTTTTTTCACATTTTTCGCGCGATATTACACACATACGCATGGGTATTTTTTTTACTTTCATAAAAAATTAACCTCCCTTTAAAGTTTTTTTCGTTTGCTAAGTTTCATTTCATCTGATTGCCCTTGATATAATGTTTCTTTGTATTCTTTTAAAGCATTTAAAACGCTATGGCTAATAAATTCAAAACTATATTCTTGTTCAGGATTTTCCTCTTTAGCTAATTTATCTAAAACTTCTCTGACTTTTAAAATCATTTCATCTGATGAATTTATCATTGAAGAAGGTAAATTAGTTTGATCTATAAATTCTGATATATTAATTATGTTTTTTGTAAAACCACTTGTGTTTTCTTTAGACGATGTCAATATTTTATTACAACCTAAACATAATAAAATTTTTTTCTCACTATCTAATAACGTTGTACTTCCTAACTCTAACATAAAGCGATGAGTACAAGTTGATAAATAATTATTTTGTTTTTCTAATAAATCCGCTAAAATTAATTTTTGGCTATTAACTAATTCTTCGTTCCTTATTGTATATAGTCTTCTTTGTTTATATTTTTCTAAATCAGTCAAATTATTTATTTCCTTCTTCTTGAATTTGAACTAAAGTTTTAACATTAATTTTATATTTTGTTAATCGACTAGCTAAAACAACGTTAGAACCTTTTTTACCAATTGCTAAGCTTAAATTATCATCATTAACAATAGCCAATGCTTCTTTTTTTACTGGATCTATTATATTTACAATAACATCTTTAGCTGGACTTAAAGCATTTTTAATATATTCAGCAGGATCTTCGCTATATAATACTAAATCTACTTTTTCACCATTTAATTCTTTTAGGATACTTCCAATGCGGCAACCTTTTTCCCCAATACATGCACCAATAGCATCAACTTTTTCATTATTTGAATAAACAGCAACTTTACTACGAACTCCAGCTTCACGAGCTACACCATATAATTCAATTGTTCCATCTTGTAATTCAGGAATTTCTGTTTCAAATAATCTTTTAACAAACCCAAAATTCTTACGAGAAAGTAATATTAGAGGACCCTTCGTTTGATTTTCAACTTTAGTTATATAAACTTTGATATTTGTTCCCATTTTAATTTCTTCACCTGGGATGATTTCTGATTTTGGTAAGATTCCTCTGGTTCTTCCTAAATCAATATAGTAGTTACGATTATCTTCCATAGCTACTAACCCAAGCATCATTTCAAATTCTTTTCCTTCAAATTCAGCAATGATACTATTTTTTTCGGCTTCTCTTATTTTTTGCGTAATTACTTGTTTAGCTGTACTAGCTGCAACTCTTCCGAAATCTTCTGGAGTAACTTCTTTTTCAATTGTTTCTCCTACTTTAATTCCCGGAACAATTTCTTCAGCTTGTTCTAAAATAATTTGCGCATCAGGGTTAATTGCTGGCGGTATTTTTACCACATTTCCTTCTTCATCAATTTCTTCTGTCCCAAAATCAACATCTTCTACTACAATTAAGTAAGAGAACACTTTGATATCTCCTGTTTCACGATTAATTTCAACTCTTACATTTGTTTTAGAATCAAAATTCTTTTTGTAAGCAGTTTGTAATGCTAATTCCATAGCTTCATATACAACATCTTTACTAATATGTTTTTCTTCAACGATATGATTTAATGCTTTAATAAATTCTTTTCCGTTCATCTTTCTAACCTCTTTCCTTACTAATTACATCCAAGATATAACTATCATCTATAATATCTAATTCATCAATCAACGGATTAATAATATTAGTTGCTTCAACAATAGTATCAAGATCAATTCCACTTTCTTTATCTAACTCAATAGTTAAGAAATTATATTTACTATTTTTAGAAAAAGTAATGTCAGTTATAACAATATCAATTTCTGCTAAACTCGGAGTTAGTTTTTCTCTTATTTTATCTAACTTTTCTTTCATACCTCACCTCATTATAATAATAAAAGCAGGTTTATATGCCCGCTTTGTCTGTATAACATTTAAATTATAGCACATTTAGCTTAGTAAATAAAGCTTTTTTTATTTTTCATTTTTCATCATTGGGAATAAAACAACATCTCTAATTGAGTATTGATTATAAATTATCATAAGAAGCCTATCTATTCCAAAGCCTAATCCTGATATTGGTGGCATTCCTTGTTCCATTGCTCCCATGAATCCTTCATCGATTTCCATGGTTTCATCGTCACCTTGTTCTTTAGCCTTTAATTGTTCTTTAAAGTTTTCTCTTTGAATAATAGGATTTACAAGTTCTGAGTATGCTTTACATAATTCCGTTCCGCAAGCTACTACCTGAAAAACATCGATTATTTTATCATTTTCATCATTTCGACGAGCTAACGGGATTAAAAATGCTGGATAATTATATATAATTGTCGGTTGAATGATATTAGCTCTTATTGTTTTTTTATAGACAAAATCAATGACTTGACTAATTGATTTATAATCTTCTAATTCATTGTAAGTAAATAATCCCTTTTCGACTATTTTATCTTTTAATTCTGAAGGTTCTTCAATATTTAAGAAATCAAATCCTAATATCTCTGTTAATTTTTCGGTATAATTAATTCTAGTTAAATTATCTACCCCAAAATCTAATATTTCACCTTGGTATTCAACTTTAGTTGTACCAATTAAATCTAATAATAATTCTTTAATAAATTTTTGATAGAATTTAATATTATCTTCAAAATTCCAATAGGCAACATACCATTCTACTTGAGTAAACTCTTGTAAATGTTGAGTATCCATTCCTTCATTTCTAAAGCATTTGGCTATTTCATATACTCGGTTAAATCCACCTGATACACATTGTTTTAAATATGTCTCTGGCGCTATTCTTAGATTAAAGTCCATATCTAAAGCATTATGGTGAGTATAAAATGGTCTTGCTGCTGCACCACATACAGCATTTTGCATAATTGGTGTTTCTACTTGTAAAAAACCATTTTCCCCTAAAAATTTATGAATAAATGCATATAATTTACTTCTGCCTAAGAATACTTTTCTTGATTCTTCGTTAGCTATTAAATCTACATATCTTTGACGATATTTTAACTCAGTATCTGTTACACCATGAAATTTTTCTGGTAGCGGTTTTAAAGCTTTACCTAAAAACTTAATAGATTCAGCTAGTAAAGTTTTTTCACCAGTTTGAGTTGTAATTATTTCTCCAGTTACTCCAAGAAAGTCTCCTAAATCAACCAGTTTTTTTACAAATTCATAATCATCAGCGTTTGTAACATCAACTTTAAGTTGTACTTGAATATCTGCTTCAATATCTCTTAAACGAAGAAAAATTAATTTACCCATTTTTCTCATAAATACAATTCTACCAGCTATACTTATATTATTTGTTCCATCTTCTAAATTTCTTGCTTCCAACAAGGTATTAGTTATTTCAAATCTTTCTGGATATGGGTTAGTATAATTTTTAATCTCTTCTAATTTATTTCTTCTTATTATCTCTTGTTCTGTTAATTCTTTCATATTTTTAAACTTCCTTCCTTCAAAAATATATCTTTGTTTTATTTTACCCTCTTCCAATATAGATGTCAAATATTTTACACAATACAATCAGAAAACCTTTCTTTCTTAGTTATGATTATACCATCATAAAAAAAAGAATGTAAACTTTTACACTCTTTTACATCATGTAAAACAATAATCACTTTATCCAACCATTGGCCACATATTTTGTTTCACTTACAATAATAAATGCTTTTTTATCATATTTTTCAATTATTCTTTTTAATTCACTTAATTTTTTGGAATCTAATTCTATAAAAAGCATACGACTATTTGGTTCATCTTTAGCTTTCTTTAATACTATTTCTGAAACTCCAAAATTGTTGGCTTTTATTTCTTCTTTTAATCCGCGACAAATTTTTGTTGTAATAACTTGAACACAAATTATTTCTTCAACAAATCTTTTTACTAACCAACTACCAATAAACGAACCAGATGCGTAACCCAAAGAATAGCTAATCGGAATAAGTAAAGAATTTACATCAGTTTGTAATGCTTCTCTCGCCACAAAAAACCAAATGAATACTTCAAAGAAAGCTAAAATACTTGCTTTTACTCTTTGACCTTTTACCATAATTAAAGTTCGATATGTTCCAATTGATACATCTAAAATCCTGGCAAAAAATATTTTCAGACATAATAAAAACATAATATCACCTATTTATATTATGTTTTAATTTAATTTTAATATAGCTAAAATGATTAGAAAAAGTAAAATTCCAACCACTAATAAAGCTATTTTGAAATTATATTTTTCTTTATTAGTTTTTAATGGCTTAAAGTCATTATTATATTTATTAAAACTATTTTGATTATTTTCTTTATTCCATTTACGGTTTTGTTCAAGTTGTCCTGCGCTCATCATCATGCCACATTGTTTGCAAACGTAACCATGGCTTGGTAGCGGACTTCCACATCTATTACAATTCATTAGTTACACTTAAATCCTGACTGTTCTAGCGAATTAACAAATTCATTAATAGTTTCATAATTATTAATATTAATGCCAGTATAAGTCTCCACTTGCTTAATATATTTAGGAGCAAAATTATAAACTATTGAAAAGTGTCTATTACTTTTAGAAGCTTTAACTATGTTTTTATAATTATCAACACCTTCTAAGTTTCCTAATATGTTATTATAAATATCACTAAATTCATCTTTATACTTACTTGAATCTGCTGAATATTCTAATCTCATACTAAGTCTTGTTACTTCATCATTTTTATAATTAAAATTTATATTTGAACGAAATAACCAGTTATCTTCTTTACTTTGATATGCACAAGAAACACTATTAAACCCAATAGACATAAATATTAAAGATAATAATACTATAATACACATAGCTATTGAAACAATAATTTTTGGAGACATATTTTTCAAAGAACTTAATAATGATTTTTGAGCTTTTTTTATAGCTTTTACATCAATTGTGCTAGTAAAACTTTCCAATAAACCTTCTTGTTTAGATTCGTCTTTCTTCGTTTTGCTTGTTTTCGTAATTAATTTTTTACCACAAACAACACATTTAATTTCATCTTTCTTATTTTTTTTACCACACTTGGGACACACCATAAAAATACCTCCTAGGTTCATTTTTACACAATTAAGTATACCATAATTTTAATAATTTGCAAACTATCAAAAAAATGGTTATTTTTTTGCTTTTAGACCACACTATATTTAGGTGATTATATGCAATTTATTAATTTATTTTTGATGTATTCTATTTTAGGCTTTTCTTTAGAAACTATATCATCTTTAATAACCAATCCTGCATTTGATAGCGGTATGCTTAGAGGACCTTGGACACCAATTTATGGAACAGCTATTCTAACAATATATTTTGTAAATAAAAAAATTAAAAAATTAAATTTAAAAAAATGGCAAGAAATAATTTTATTTTTTATCATTATTACTACTCTACTTACTATTTTAGAATTTGTATGCGGTAATTTAATTTATTTTTTATTAGATAAAACTTATTGGGATTATACTGATTTTAAATTTAATTTAGGAAAATTTATTACTTTAGAAATATCTTTAATGTGGGGTGTTGGAGCAACTTTAATAAATTATTTATTATTAAATAAATCTTTAAAAATTGCTAAAAAAATCCCTAAATTTATTACTATTTTACTAAGCTTAGTATTTATCGGGGATATAGTCTATTATATTTTAGAAAGAATTTAAACTTAGGACATAACCTATACACATATCTTCTTGTAACATACAATTTATTAGGAGGTTTAAAAATGTTATTTGAAGGTAACGATTATAATTTTGATATGGCTTATTATAGTTTGCCAGGAATGCCAACTAATATGGAAAAAATGGGTTCTAAAAATATCTTAAGTCCTTATGAAGGATTTTTAAGAGGAAATATGTTTAAAGATGAATATGACCCTTATAAAAATTTAACTTATTTAAAATTAAAACCCAAAACTAATCAAGAAAAACTATTATACGAAATAATGTCATTATGTTTTGCTATCAATGATTTAAATTTATCCCTAGATTTAAATCCTAATGATATGGAATCATTTAATTTATTAAAAAGTTATATTAAAGAAAAAAATAAATTAACTGATACTTATGTAAATCAATATGGACCATTAGTTATTGATGAGACAACTGGTTCTAAATATGAATGGCTAAATGATTGGCCTTGGGATAGTAAAAGGGGTGATATGTATGTTTAAATATGTTAAGCATCTAAATTATCCAATTAATATTCGTAAAAAAGATTTAAGAATGGCTAAATATCTACTGACACAATTTGGTGGTGCTAACGGAGAATTAGCTGCTGCTATGAGATATTTTTCACAAAAATTTACAATGCCTGATGATAGAGGAAAAGCTCTACTTAATGATATTGCAACAGAAGAATTAGGACATTGTGAAATGATTTGTACAATGGTTAAACAGCTTACTCAAAATGCCACTATTAAAGAATTAGAAGAAGCTGGCTTAGGAAGTTATTACGCTGATCATAATAAAGGTATTTATCCAACTGATGCTTCAGGAGTTCCTTTTACTGCTACCTACTTTGCGGTCACTGCTGATCCACTTGCCGATTTAATGGAAGATATGGCAGCTGAACAAAAAGCTAGAGCTGTTTATGAAAATTTAATTGATTTAACTGATGACGAAGATATTTTAGGGCCGCTATTATTCTTACGTCAACGAGAAGTAGTTCATTTTAATAGATTTAAAGAATTATATGAATATTATGTAAAAAAAGGATATTAAATTAATATTCTTTTTTCATTAAAATATAACTTTTTTAAATTGGAAAAATATCAACAAGTTATTGCTTATATACCATTTAAATTATATAATAATATTATATTAAATAGTTTGCCTGATATTTATATGACAATTTAATCGATAAGGTCTATTTCTAGAGGCAAAATAGAAATAGGCATGATGCGGAGATACTTATTTAACGATGAGTATCTCTTTTTTTATTTTAAAGGAAGGAAGATATAAATGAATGAACTAATAGAAAATGAAAAAATTATAATTGAAGACATTATTTATGAAATTAGAGGAGTTCAAGTAATGTTAGATTGTGAAATATACGGACTCAAATGTCATTACTATCTTTATGACAAGATAATAACACACTATGATATTGGTAAACCAATATCAATATTTAATAATTTTTTTATAGGAGGTAAAATAATATGGAATTAAAAGTAGATAATAAAATAATTAATTATATGAAAGTAAAAGATGAAGATTATATATCAATAACAGATATGCTTAAATCTAAAGATGGTAATTTTTTTGTTACCGATTGGTTAAGAAACAGAAATACTATTGAATTTTTGGGCATTTGGGAAGAACTACATAATCCTAATTTTAATTATGGCGAATTCGCCATAATTAAAAGTCAAGCTGGTTTAAATAGTTATAAACTAAGTGTTAAAGAATGGGTAGAAAAAACAAATGCTATTGGTATCACTTCAAAAGCCGGTAGATATGGTGGAACATACGCGCATAAAGATATTGCTTTTGAATTTGGAATGTGGATTAGTCCAAAATTTAAATTGTTATTAATTAAAGAGTTTGAAAGATTAAAAAAAGAAGAACAAAAACAACTAGGTTGGAATGCTAAACGAGAATTATCTAAAATTAATTATAAAATTCATACTGATGCTATAAAGCACAACCTAATACCTGCAGAACTAACCAAAGAGCAAATTAATTATATTTATGCAGAAGAAGCAGATGTATTAAATATGGCATTGTTTGGCAAAACAGCTAAAGAATGGAGAATAGATAATCCTGAATTAGAGGGAAATATTAGGGATTATGCATCAATAAATGAATTAATATGTTTAGCTAATTTAGAAAATTTGAATTCAGTGTTTATTAATGATGGTTTAAATCAATCAATAAGACTAGAACGACTAAATAAAATAGCAATATCACAAATGCAAATATTAAATAATTCTGATACAATATTATTAGAAAATAATAAAACTTTAATTAACAGTTGATAAATATGTCATTTGATAGCTACAAGAGATTTAGCAAAGTTATATAAATGTACTAATGGAACTAAATATAAATAAAGCTGTTAAAAGAAATATAGCTAGATTTCCGGATGATTTTTACTTTCAACTTGCTGAAAAAGAAAAAACGCATTTGTGGTTCCAATCTGGAACCACAAATAAAATGTCTAGAACAAATCCACATGTATTCACTGAACAAGAAATAGCAATGCTAGCATCAGTACTACATACTGACATAGCAGAAAAAATGAGTATTAGAATAATGCGAAGTTTTGTAAAAATGAGACATTATATTAATTATAACAAAGAGTTACTACCATACAAATTTATGTTGTTAGAAAATAAAGTTGATGATAATACTAAAAAAATAAATGAATTATTTAACAAATTTAATCCTAAAGAAATAACTAAAAATTGCATATTTTTTGAAAATGATTTTTATGATGCTTATTCATTACTTTTAGATATATTTAATAAATCTAAAGAAGAAATAATTCTTATTGATAATTATGCAGGTAAAGAACTTTTAGATATTGTAAAGAAAATTGATAGAAAAATAATTGTAGTGTCTAAAAATATTGATGATATCCTTTCCCAAAAATATAAAAGCCAATATACTAATGTAACATTTTTAAATAATAATTTATTTCACAATAGATTTATTATAGTTGATAGAAGAATATTATATTCATGTGGAGCTTCTTTTAAAGATTTAGAAAAAAAATGTTTTACAATTAATAAATTTCATGATAAAGAATATTTACTAAAATTATTAGAAATATTAAATATATGATAAATTTTAACTAAAGATAAAGATTTTAGGACCACTATTATTCTTACGTCAACGTGAAATTGTTCATTTTAATAGATTTAAAGAATTATATGAATATTATGTAAAAAAAGGATATTAAATAGTCCTTTTTTTATGGTATAATCATAATGGTGAAAGATATGGCAAAGAAAAAGAAAAGTAAAGACGCAAAAGAAAGTTTCACTTATAGTGTTGAACTTACCGGTCTTTTATTAATATTAATTGGACTTATTGGATTTGGTTTTGGACCGGTTGGTTCTTTAATCAAAAAGTTCGCAATGTTTTTAACAGGAAACTGGTGGATGATATTACTAGCAAGTGTTTTAGTAATTGGCGCCCATATGTTAATAAAAAGAAAAATACCTAAATTTTTATCTTCTAAATTAATTGGTTTTTATGTTATTGCCTTAGTTATTTTAGGAGCTAGTCATTTTGGATTTTTAGAAAATTGTGAAAATGCTTCAGAAATAATGAAAGTAACAATTGATCAATTTATGGAAAGAATTAGTTCAATTGGTTCAAACACTGCCCTACTTACTTCTGGTAATTCAACTATTGAAATTGGCGGAGGAATTATTGGAGCTAGTTTTTCAACATTACTATATATGCTATTTGGGCAAACTGGTGTAATTATTGTTAGTATAATTTTAGTTATCTTTGGAGCTATTTTATTATTTGATATTAATCTATCTGAAGTTTTTGGTAAAATAATTGCTAAACTTAAATCAGACAGTAAAAAAGAAAAAATACCTAAAGAAGCAACCGATCAAAAAAGGAATTTTAATGTTGATACATTAGAATATGATGATGAACCTGAAGAGAAAAAAGATGATCGAATTGTTATTACAAGTGTTGAAGAATTAAAAAGTAATAAATTTAAAGAATTACCAAGCGAACAACCAATTGTTAATAACGATACTGCTTCTCCCGTTGTTCCAACTAGCGGTACATATACTCTTCCTCCACTATCATTATTAGATAATCCAGCTGCCAACAAAAAAGTTTCAACTGATTTTACTAAAAATAATAAGGAAGCCTTAGAAAGAGTTTTAGCTGATTTCCAAATAAGTGGTAAAGTTGTAGCTATTCATATTGGTCCAGCTGTAACTCAATATGAAGTTGTTGTACCTAGCGGAACAAAAGTTAGTAGAATCTTATCAATAAATAAAGAAATAGCTTTAGCATTAGCTGCTAAAGATGTTAGAATCCAAGCACCAATACCTGGTAAAAGCACAATTGGGGTAGAAATTCCAAATCCAAGTATCAGTATGGTTAAAGTAAAAGAAATATTAGGAATTGAAGATAAAAGCCAAAAAGGCGCTAAGTTATTAGTAGCTTTAGGAAAAGATATTATGGGTAATCCTAAATCAATGGATATTGCCAAAACACCTCACCTTTTAGTTGCGGGTGCTACCGGTTCAGGTAAATCAGTATGTATTAATACAATTTTAGCATCTATCTTAATGCGATATCGTCCAGATGAAGTTAAATTAGTTTTAGTCGATCCAAAGAAAGTTGAGTTATCAAACTATAATGGTGTTCCTCACCTACTATGTCCAGTAGTAACAGATCCGAAAAAAGCTTCAATTGCTTTGCAAAAAATTGTATCGGAAATGGAACGAAGATATGGTGAATTTGAAAAAAATGCTGTAAAAAATATTACAACCTATAACGAGTTTATAGAAAAAGAAAACAAGAAGCATCCAGATTCTCCTCTTCCAAAGATGCCTTATATTGTCGTTATTATCGATGAACTTGCCGACTTAATGTTAGTTGCTTCTAAAGAAGTTGAAGATTCAATTATGCGTATTACACAAATGGCTAGAGCGGCTGGTATTCACTTAATTGTTGCAACGCAAAGGCCATCAACAGATGTAATTACCGGAGTTGTTAAAAGTAATATTCCATCAAGAATTAGTTTTGCCGTTTCAAGTCAAATCGATTCAAGAACTATTTTAGATGGTTCTGGAGCCGAAAAATTACTTGGTAAAGGTGATATGTTATACTTACCAATGGGTGAAAATATCCCAACTCGTATTCAAGGATGTTTTATTTCCGATGAAGAAATAGCTCGTATTATTGATTATTGTTGCAAAGCTCAAAAAGCTAAATATGATGAAACAATCTTTAGTACCAATGATACAGGACCATCTTCTCCTTCTTCTGGAGAAAAAGAAAATTACGATGATCCAATGTATGATGAAATAGTTGAATTTGCTGTATCAACAGGTAAAATAAGCGCTTCATTAATTCAACGTAGATTTAGATTTGGTTACAATAGAGCTGCTCGTATTATTGATTTATTAGAAGATCGTGGCATTATTGGTCCACAAAATGGTTCTAAACCAAGAGAGGTTTTAGTCAAATTAAAAGAAGAAGAATAATTATTCGATTACTCTTCTTCTTTTTTTCTGATTCTTGGATTATTTATTAGTTCAGTTACTAAATCTTCATAAGTTTTAGCATATTCTTTATATTGTTTTCGTAATTCTTTTTTATACTCTTCGCTTTCTTCTTGGCCTCTAATTAATTTACCATTAACCACACAGCCTGCTAAACATCCACTTTTTATATATTCTGCCAATGTTTCAAAAGCTTCTTTTGTTTCATCATTATTAAATTCAATATTTAATCCAGTATTTTGAAATTGGCAATCTTCAAATACAGTATCAAGTGTTCTTAGACTTATCCAACCTACTTGATGGTTTAAATCATTATCTCTAAAATCACAGTTTATATATTTATCTGATTTAATAAATGCTGGTTTAATACCCGTTTTTCTAAAATTACAATTCTCAACCCTTCTGCCAAAAAATTTTAGATTATTGCTTAAATCAGTCCCTTCAAAGTTAACATTTTTTATGATAACTTGCCTGCCAAAAATAATATTGGCATTTGTATAAGACATATCAATTAAATATGTAGAAGATTCTTTAAAAATTAATGGGAAATTAGGTATTTCATAATATCCATCTTTTCTTTTAGTACCATTTGAAATTACATAATGAACAACATCCCATTCTATATTAGAAAAATCAAGTTCACTTAAATCTATCTCACTTAATTTTACTTTGCCAAAATAAGGGATTTTTGGACTATTTTCTGTTTCCGGTAATGATAGAAACAACATATCATTTAATAATTCAGCTGGCAGCTTTAATCTTTCAGCTTTATCTTTTTTATAATCTTTTCTATCGCAAGTACAGCTTTCTAAAGCTCTTTTTAATTGTTTTTGGCTTGAAGCAGATAACTCACCCCATTTAATTTCACTTAAATCTATGTGTTCAATTAGCGAATAGAAAAATTTTCCTAAAATTAGTCTATCATCATAACATAAATTTTCCGGATCATTTTCAGATAAATCAATTAATGTCATTAAAGTATCTTTAGGTAAATATCTTGTACCTGTTGGTTCTTTTTTATATAAAGCATTTGCAATACGCTTTCTAAGTTCTTGTTTCTTAACAAAATTTAATTTCATTTATAACCCTCCTATGTAAATATTATAACTTTATTATTAACTTTAGTAAATTACAAATTCAATGCAGTTTTTATAAAGTATGATTGCTTGCCAAAATCGAAAGTTTATGATAACATTAGTATGTAAGCAAGGAATCTTGCATAAAATAAAAAAGGGAAATACTTAACTTTTGCACGTTGAGTACTTACCTATTGATGGTTTTGTACTTAATCGTAAGATTGAGTACTATTTTTTTATAGCTAGTATCATTAAAGAGACTATTAATAAAATGATAATTAGTATTAGAAATGAGATTAATAGATCCTTTTTCTTCATAATTTCAAGCCTCCCCTCTAAATGAAGTTTGGCAAGTACTCAACAGTTAAATATTTCCTAGTAATAATATACTACGAATATATTTTTATCACAAGTGATTAAGTTACTTTTTGTAGATTTTTTGGTTATTGTCCACTCTTCAACTTGAATATAATAAAAATGGAACACTTAATTTTGCTATGTTGAGTGTTTCCTTATAGTTTTGCAATCACCTAACTAAGTTAGGTGATTTTTTCTTTTATCTTAATATCAAAAAAAGTAATGAAATAAGTAAAAGGATAATGATAAGCAAAAATAAAATTAGAAAATCTTTTTTTGATACAAAAAAACTCTCCTTAAAAGGAAAGTTAACTTGATTGTAAATTCTTTTTTAAATATTTATTAATATTTTTTAATCCTTGTTTTTCTAACTCTAACTCATTAATTATTTTTTCATGCTCTTCTTTTGAAACATTGTTATTCTCTAAAAGATGGATGCATTCGCTTTTACTAATTTTATTAAATTTAATAACAGCATCAAAATGAGACGATAATTCTTTATTAGAAATATGTTCTAAAGATTCTTTATTAAATCCTAATGATAATTTAGATTCTTCTTTTGTTGTAGCGATTATTAAAGTTTTATTAAAATTTATTATTTCTCCTTTAGCATCCGTTATGAAACTATCATCTAATATTTTAAATATTAGATTTAATACTTCAGAGGATGCATATTCGATATTATCAAACAGAATAACACTATACGGATAATCTTTTATTTGTTTTAAAACATAATTATCATTATAACCAATATAACCTGCTGATACACCAATTAGTTTACTTAGCGACGTCTCTTTTTGATATTCTTTTAAATCAACTATTAAAATTTTAGTATTTGGATTATAAAGGTTAGCTAATTGTTTGGCACAGTAGGTTTTACCTACCCCACTAGGCCCGTAAATCAATAAACTTTTTTTAGTATCAATATTTTCTATTTTATCTTTAATATGAAAAATTATTTTTTCTAAAGATTCATTTTGACCAAATATTTTATTTTTTAATTTCATTTCTAAATTACTTAAATCAGTCAAAACAGGCATTTTTGTTTTATTGGCAATCACCTTTAAAATATCTTCCTCGCTTATTGTTATATTATTTTTACTACTTATTTTATTATTTAATTTTAATTCTTCATTACAATAAAAAGATGCCTTTTCAAAGTTACCTTCTTTAATACATTTAGTTTTTAAATCATTTAATGTTTGTTTATTCAATAAATGGTTACTTAAATCATCTTTATTTTTAATATTTTGTTTTAATTTCACATGAGAACAGATTGTATCTAACAGTTCAATTGATTTATCTGGATTACTTTTATTAGATAAATAGCGATCTGCTAATTCTACTATTTTGTCTAAAATAGGATCAGTCAAAGTAATATTATGAAAGTTTTCATACTCATTTTTAATTCCTTTTAATAAATCTTTAGTTTCTTCTAAACTTGGTTCTTCGATTAAAATTTTTTCAAAGCGTCTTTCTAAAGCTTTATCCTTGGTTAGATATTTATCATATTCATGGGTAGTTGTAGCACCAATTATTTTTAAATCCCCTCTTGCTAAATAGGGTTTTAAAATGTCACTAGCACTTATAGCACCTTCTGATCCACCAGCATTTAACATGGTATGAATTTCATCAATAAACAAAATAATATTCTTATTATCAACAACTTCCTCAATTATCTTAGTTAAACGCTCTTCAAATTCACCACGATACTTAGTTCCAGCAACCAATGACCCCATTTCTAACATAACAATTACTTTATCTTGCAATTCTAAACATAATTCTTTGTTATTTATTAATCTGGCTAACTCTTCAACAATAGCTGTTTTGCCTACTCCTGCTTTTCCAACTAAGATTGGATTGTTTTTTTTCTTACGAAGTAATACTTCCGTAATTTGTTCAATTTCTTTTTCTCTGCCAATAATATTTTCATCCATACTAATTGTTTCATTTAAATTACAACCTATTTCCATTATTTTTAGATGCCCAGGATCTTTTTTAGTATCTTTTAAATCTTTATGAAGTTTTTCAACATCGACACCTAAACCAATTAATAAACGAAAAGCAATTCCTTCAGCTTCTTCGATTAAAGCTAAAAGTAAATCTTTGCAGGTTACATTTTGTTTTTTTTGTTCATTTTTATCTTCTAAAGCATTAGCAATTATTCTTTTTAATAATGGTGTGTATAAATTTATTTCCATATTCTTAGTGCATTTACCTACAACATCAATTAATTCTTCTTTGAATATTTCATATGTTATATCATACTTTTTTAAAATATTAATACATGTTTTGTCATATTTTAAAATGCTTAATAATAAATGTTCACTACCAACATAAGGATGTCTTAGATTATATCTTTCTTCTTCGGCTTTCTTTAATACTTTACTTACTTCTAATCCAAAATTAAAAAACATAGAATTGTTTCCTCTCTAACAATATTCTATGTTTATCTTGATATTTTAATAATTATTTTATGCAGATTTTTTCCTAAATTTATTTTTTAATTTATTTAACATTTCTTTACCAAAGACATCGTTGATTATTTTCATCTTATAAATAGTAAAGATGTATAAAGCTCCAACTACGATGGAAATAATAGCTACTTTAATTATCATTAAAATTCTACTTGTTTCATTTAATGGTATTAAGTTATTTAAGCCGAATGTAATTAAAGTTAGCCCAATTAGCGATGGAATAGTTTTCTTGAATATACTTATTGTTTCTTGATATTTAAAACTATAATTTTTCTTTAGATATTTAGTTGCTATTGTAATTGAAACAATGTATCCGCAAATACTTGCTAAAATAGCTCCATAGTAAACTGGCATTTTTAACCAATGTAAAATATACATGAATATGATATCTAGTACTAAATTAGTAACATATCCAGAAATAGCACTTTTATAAACTACTTTAAAAGCATTCATACTTTGAAGGGTAAAGTTGGTCACCATAAATAGATTCAAGAAAATAGCCGAAAAGATATTAAATGTTAGAATATGTCCTCCTATACTATTATATCCATAAAATATTGTCCAAATTGGCATTGCAAGCATACTAATACCTAAAACCATTGGCGAACATACTGTTAATACTATTTGTAAAGCTTTATTAAAATGATTATTTAAAAGTTTTTTATCTTTTAATGTGTAAGCTTCAACAATACTTGGAATTAAACTAGTTGTAAGTCCAGTCCCCAAAGCAGTGACAATCATTAATATTTTCTTACTCCAAGTACTTATAGCAGTTGAAACAAATTCAACAGTAGTTGCATCATAGCCAAAGTGATTAGTCATTCTTAAAATTAAGACCATATCTACAAAATCATATATAGCTACTGAAATACTCACTAGAATCATTGGAATGGCATACTTAATTATCTTTTTAACTATATCTTTATCTTTTACTTCTTTATCTTCTTTTAACTTTTTGGCTAAACTTAATTCATCTTTATTTTTTAAACATTTAACAGCAACATAAATTAGAGAAGCTAGTCCTCCAATACAAGAACTAAATGTTGCAAGACCTACTCCATATTTTATAGGTAACTTAAATACTTTAATAAGCAAGAAGCTTCCCAGTAAAATAGTTGCTACTCTTAATACCTGTTCAACAACTTGACTGATACTTGATACCCCAATTATTTTATGTCCTTGTAAATAACCTCTTAAAATACTTAACAACGGCACTACTAAAATAGAAAATGATACACATCTAATAACAAAGGTAACATCAGAAATAGTATTACCTCCGGTTAAATCACCTATTATTAACACAGCAATTGGTTTGGCAAAAATAAATAAGACAATAAAACATAATAATGATAATGTTGAAATTAATTTAACTCCTAATTTAATCGTCCTTACTTTAGCTTCCTCTTTTTTTAAGGCATTAAATTCATTAACAATCTTACTTATTGCATTAGGTATCCCAGCTGTTGATAAATCTAAAAACATAATATAAATATTATAAGCATAAGCATACAAAGCACTTCCCATTGTTCCAACGATAGCATAAAAAGGAATAACATAGATTATCCCTAATATTTTAGTTAAAACAATTGCAATTGTCGCAATTAAAGTGCCTTCAACAAATCCACTTTTTCTCATTTGTCTACCTCATTATCCCAAGTAGCATTTTGATAATCTTGGATATATCTTCTGCTTACTTTCCAAAGTAATATACTCCTTTTTAAACTTTGATCTTTATTATAAACAACAGGATTTACTCTACTATTCCATAATTTTAATACTTCTTGTTTAAATTGTTCATTTTTAAGATATTTTTCAGCAATACATTTAGGAACAAATGACAACAACACTTTATCATCATAATACTTAAATTTTCTTTCTTTATTAAAGATAACATCATCAACTAATATTTTAACTAAATTACCACCCAAAGCAGAAAGATAATAACTACATCTTCCTTGTCGAGCATTTATTTCTAACACTTTAAACTTTTTATCACGATAATCATATTTTAAATCAAATTCGGCAAATCCTGTGTATCCGATTTCTTCCATAAAAGATTTTAATTTTTTAATAACTGGTTTAACATCAATGTTATAAGTGTTATATCCATTAATTAAAATAGCAGCATTCCCAATCATTGTCTTTTTATGTTCTTGTAATCCAATTTGAGCAAAAGTCATATCAGTTACTATTCCATTTTTATTACAATAAACAACACTATCAAATAGATAAGAATCATCCCCAGGAATAAATTCTTGAATTATTAAAGTGTCATCGTATCCGCCATTTTTGATATTATCAATAACTTTTAAAGCTTCATTTTCATCATGAACTTTATATATTTTATTTTTTCCTTCAAAACTAATATGATTATATTTAACAACATCAGCAGGTTTAATTATAACTGGATATGTTAATCCTTTTATTTTGGGTTTAGATTTACTTGTACATGCATAATAAACGGTATTAGGAATATCAATATTATATTTAGCATACTTTTTATAAAATTTTTCTTTATTAATAAAACTATTTAGAATATTTTTATTCGGATAATTATAGACACAATTTTCTGGTAATTGATTATTTACTAAAAAAGCTGCATAAGTTTCATTTGAACTTATAAGTAAGATTTTTTTCTTTTTAAACTCTTTAGCAAATTTATTAATAGCTTTTAAAAAATGTTTTTCATCCCAAATTTTATCATTATATATAATGTTAATGATATTAGAATAATGCGTAAAAGCCATCTTGCTATGCGCTAACATATAGGCTTTTTTACCATAAGCTTCATGAGCACATCTAGCCATATAATAAGCGTTTATATCACTACCAATTATTAATATTTCAAAGTCCATTTTTATCACCTTATCTAAAAAGATTATATAATGTTTTACTAAATACTGTCAAATTAAATAAAAAGTTATTTTTCCAGCTTTTGCCACTTGTAATATATTTTAATATTTTATATAATTTATACGAACAAACGTTTTAAAGGAGGCATTATGGAAAATATATATCCTAATAGAAATATTATTTGTATAGATTTAAAAAGTTTTTTTGCATCATGTGAATGCCTTATTAGAAACTTGGATCCATTTACTACTCCTTTAGTTGTTGCTAATAAAAATCAAGGTAATGGCGCAATCACTTTAGCTGTAACTCCCTTTTTAAAAAGTAAAGGAGTTAAATCAAGAGGTCGTTTATATGAAATACCACGTAATGTTAAATACACAATAGTTAATCCCCAAATGAAATTATATATGCAAAAAAGTTGTGAAGTTGTTAATGTTTATTTGGATTTTGTTGCTGAAGAAGATTTGCATATTTACTCCATTGATGAATGTTTTTTAGATGTTACTAATTATTTAAAAATGTATAATAAAACTGATTATGAACTTGCTTTAACTATTTTAAAAACTGTAAAAGAAAAAACAGGACTTACTGCTACTTGTGGAATTGGACCTAATATGTTACTTGCAAAAGTAGCAATGGATATTGAAGCAAAACATAATGATGATTTTATCGCCAAATGGACTTATGATGATATTCCAAGTAAACTTTGGCCGATTACTCCTCTATCTAAAATGTGGGGAATTGGACCCAATATGGAAAAGAAATTAAATAAACTTAAAATAAAGACAATTGGAGATTTAGCTACATATGATAGATATATTCTAAAAGATAAATTTGGAGTCATGGGAACCGAATTATGGAATCATGCTAACGGAATTGATTTAAGTAAAATTAGTGACTGGAAAAATATCAAAAAAGAAGCTTCTTATAGTCATAGTCAAGTTTTATTTAAAGATTACTATGGTGAAGATATTGAACTTATCATTTCGGAAATGGTTGATGTAATTTGCGCTCGTCTAAGAAGTAATAGTAAACAAGCTATGGCAGTTGGCCTCGGAATAACTTATTCCAAAAATATTGGCGGAGGTTTTTTTCACACTACCAAATTAGATAATCCAACAGATAATTCTTTAGAAATAACTAACGTATGTAATTTTCTTTTTGAACGTTATTATACAAATTTACCAATTAGAAAAGTTACTGTTAGTTTAGGCAACTTATGTACCAAAAACAGTGTTCAATTAGATTTATTTAATTCTGTTAAAGAGATTGAATCACAAAACGAATTAGATGAAGCTATTGATAAAATAAGAGATAAATATGGTAAAAATACTATTTTAAAAGCTACTAGTTTATTAGAAAATTCAACCATCAAGGATAGAAATAATAAAATTGGAGGACATCAAGCATGATAGATAGAGGTATAATTAAATGGCAACCATTTGATTCTGTTATGTCATCAAATGAAATTAAAAAAATTATTTTATCTGAGAAAGCTAAAGTAAATAAACCTCAGCTAAGTGAAGATCAGCAAATTATTATTGAACAAACTTTATTAGAGGCTTGGCATAATAATATAAAATTAACAATAACTTATTTTAAGAATAATAAAATATATAAGTTAGATAAAAAAATATTAAAAATAATTTCTATAAATAAAAAAATAATCTTTGAAGACTATTTTTTTATCTATTTTGATCAAATTTTAAAAGTAAGTATTTAATTCATTTCCTCAATATATTTTAAGTTGGCTTGTAATCTAGACTCATTTGGGGATATTTCTAAAGCTTTATTAATATAATATAAAGCTTTTTCTTTATCATTCTTTTCATAATAAACTAAACTTAATAAATCATAAGCAGTATGATCAAAAGTAAATACTTCATTTATATATGTTTTCTCATTTATAGGTATTTCTAACGCTTTTAAAGTTAGCTTTTCTACTTCATCATAGTTTTTTTGAATATATTCCATGATTGCTTTTTCAATTAATGGATCTCGTAAGTGCGGCGCTTCATTAATAGCTTTGTCAAGCCACATCCGCGCTTCTTCAAAACGATTAAGTCTTTGATAACATCTCGCAATAAAACGCATCGAAGCACTTCTTTCATCTTTCCAAGTTGCTTTTGGTAAAGATAGATGACGAATTAAAGTATCAATTGCTTCATTATTTCTATTATAATACATGTATTCACGTCCCAGATAATGCATATTCCTGTCATCATCAGGATCTTCCTTTACTGATAATTCTAAAAGTGGTAAATAACTACTTCTTGATTTAGTCTGATCTGGATAATGATTAATAGTTAATTGGGGGATAGTTAACCATTTTTCTTCTTTATCATATGACAAAATCTCATGAACGGGATGAGTCCATTTATAGCCATCTAAAGTATGAATTTTTTCTTGATAAAAACTTACTATTGGTTTATTATTTTCATCCAAACTCCAATTATAAGTATAGCGAATTCTGGTTACTCCTTCTTGATAATTATCCTCAATTAATTTACGCCACCCTGGAACTAATACTTCGTCTAAATCAGTACAAATACAGATATCAGTATCTTTTGGTAAAAGCTTTAATGATTCATTACGAGCAACATCAAAACGCCATGGACTTACTATTTTTTGCGAGACATTAACACCTTTTTCTTTTAACTTTTTAACCGTATTATCTGCACTTCCCGTATCTAAAACATATATTTCATCGGCTTCACTCATTGAAGATACCCATCTATCAACAAATTTTTCTTCATTTTTAGAAATTGCATATACACATATTTTTAATCTTTTCATAAATTACCTCATATTAATATATGAAGAAAATAAAAAAAGGATTATTTTAATTATCCTTTTTTGAAAATTTTATAGCACTTAGTAGTACTCCAAAAGATATTATAGATAAGATTATATAAGTCGAAATATTGTCTGATGTTTTAGGATTGGTATCTTCATTTTTAATAACTTGTTCTTCTTTTACTTCCTCTTTTGTTATTGTATCAGCTTTAATTTCTTCTTTAGCTTCTACAATATAGTAATTACTAAAATGTTTAGTCTCAAATTGCAAGTATTTTTGATTATTATAATCAACAATTTGAACATCATAATATTCAACTTTTTTTAAGTCTTCTGACATATAAATTACTTTTAAGTTACCATCCCATTCTTCATTCAATGGTATCATAACGTGAGTAACATTATTAAA
Source organism: Bacilli bacterium (assembly GCA_017398945.1). Classification (GTDB taxonomy): domain Bacteria; phylum Bacillota_I; class Bacilli_A; order RF39; family UBA660; genus RGIG1752. The sequence goes on from JAFQES010000029.1 coordinate 52,079, forward strand.
ATCACTTATCACTTTATCTAATATTTTTGAATATAATTTCAAATTATATGAATTAAGATTCTTATAGCCTAGATCATCTAAATGTTTTAATTCTTTTTGACTAACTTCAAATTGTTCAACTAATAATTTTGCATCTAATGGAACATTTCCTGATGTGGTTTTTAAAATAATTCCAGTTTTAGAATCACGGGTTGTAATAGTATCGAATTTACTATATTCACTCACATCTAAAGGGGCAATTCCAATTTCAATTCTTTGATCATTTACATATAATCCATAAGTATACATTGCAACAATATTTTCTGTTTTATCAAGATACTCTTTATTATCTATCTTAGCATATTCCAAATCTCTATTAGTTCCAACTTTTTTATAATAGTTTTCTATATCAATCTTTAAATAATCTTTAAATAAGTAGCCTACATTTCCATTAGCAAACGGAGTTTCAAATTTATCCTTATCATACTCTTCTACTTTTATTTTTACTTCTGGATTACCAATATAGTTATTTAATCTTTCTTCTAACACTTTAGCATAATCTTCCTTTTTTGTACCAACCGGAACAAAAAACATATTAGCATTTGAATAAGTATTTAAAGTAAAACCATATATAATTCCATCTTTTTCAACATAAGTAGATCCTTCAGCCATGGAAATATAATTATCTCCACGTCTTGTATCTTCAAATCCAACAAAGAAATTATAGTCAGGGTTTTCTTCTACTACTTTTTTTAACTCAGCAAATTCTGATAAAGCCAACTCACTTGAAAATGCTGTTGAAGAATTTGAGGGATAATATAGTAAATGATTTAAATATGCTACATCAGCTACATAAACATCATCTATAATAGTTTTTATAATTTCAAAAGATTCTTTTTTAGTTTGTTCATCTCCATCAACTTGAGTGAAATTTCCATTTAAAACAAATTCGACACTTTCTTGTTCTTCAAATAAATAAACTGCTCCGCTACATTCATCTTTTTCAAAGAATTTTGTTACAGTTTTTTCTTGCTCATAGTCATAAACTTCGTATTCTTTCCCTTTTCTATGGCACCACATATCAATGGCATCATCTTTTTGAAAAGGTAGTAATTTTTCTAATTCGCTACGAACTAGATTACGTAAGAACCAGCCATCAAGCTATGTTCCCATTACTTCTTCTGTTCTAGATTCTAAAATCAACTCATAATTTTTTTGCATATCAACAAATTTGAAATCAAATTCATATGTAGACAGCAAATCAGCAATTTGCTTTTTTCTTTCACTTTCCGCTGCATTAACATTTGGAATTAGTAAAACAACAACCAAGAAAATAAATAAAAAATATTTTTTCATAAGTCACCTATCTTTCTATACCTAAATTATATAATAATTTGTTTACAGTTACAACAAAAAAGAGCTTTCGCTCTTCTTAATTATTCTCCATTTGTACCTGGAACACCTTATTCTCCTTGAATTCCCTATACACCTTGGACTCCTTGAACACCTTATGGACCAGTTGGACCTTGTGGTATTGTTAAATTTAAAACAAAATTAGGCGCCGTTCCAGTTATTGAAGCTGCTGCTTCAGTACCTGGATCTCCTGTTGTTACAGTACCAATAGTTAATGTTGGGGTTTCACCATCAGCTCCCGTTGCTCCAGTGGCTCCCGTTGCTCCAGTGGCTCCCGTTGCTCCAGTGGCTCCCGTTGCTCCAGTGGCTCCCGTTGCTCCAGTGGCTCCCGGTGCTCCAGTGGCTCCCGTTGCTCCAGTGGCTCCCGTTGCTCCAGTGGCTCCCGTTGCTCCAGTGGCTCCCGTTGCTCCAGTGGCTCCCGTTGCTCCAGTGGCTCCCGTTGCTCCAGTGGCTCCCGTTGCTCCAGTGGCTCCCG
>JAFQES010000030.1 GCA_017398945.1 Bacilli bacterium
CAACTTTAAATACAGCCATTAGTATCACCCTTTCTTTAATTTTTAATAGAAAAAAATCCTAATTTCTTAGGATTCTAAATCAAATATATTTTCATCAAATATTTCTTTAAATGGTTTAACAAAATATTTCCAATTATCAGGTACCTTGTCATTACCACTTTTTACATAATCTATTCCATTATAATAGGTACATTTTAATATCCAACAGTATTTAGTATATTCATAAGAAAGACCATAGTGACCATTCCATAAATTTGGTTTATATTTCTTAAAAGAAACAAGTATTTTATTTCTTTCTTTAATTGTTAAAGTTTCTTCTTTTATAGTTATCCAATTTATTTTTAAAGTATATTTTGGATTATCATTATCACTAAAATCAAAGATATATCTATAATAGTTATTGTCAATGCAAATAATAAAATTAATAATAGAAATATCTATAGTATACATAACTTTTCTAGATTGAAAACTATTATTACAATTTTTACAATAACGATTAGGTAAATGACTTATTAATCTTTCACCATCAAAATCATACTTATTAAAACCTTTACGATAACTAATATTTTTACCAATATCATGTTGGTCTATATAATTCTTTTTATCTTTCTTTTCTCCTAAATACCCATATGCAATATTAAATGTATTTTTACTATTACAAAATGGACAATTAGCTTTTCCCATTTAATTCCTCCAAACTTCGCAAGTTCTTAAACAAAAAAGCCTTTATTTATAAGTTTTCCCCATATGTCTATTATCGGAGTAATTATGGGAGAATTCTTGGTTAGCAAACAAGGTGTAGGTTATTTAATTATTTATGGTACTCAAATATTTAATATGAACTTAGTAATGGCAGGAATAGTAATTTTAGTTATTATGTCAATTGTTTTATATAAAATGGTTCTATTATTTGAAAAAAAATATTGTAAAAATTAAAAAGGCAGTAGAATGCCTTTTTTTAGTTAACTATATTAAGAACAAAAGGATATTTTTAGATCCAAGAAGTAGTAAAAAAAGATGATATATGGTAAAATGTTATATGTGAGGTGACTTTTTATGAAATGTATACTTATGAATAAAAATACGGAAGTATTAATTGCTGAATATGATGTAATAGTAAAAGGTTTTAATAAGTTGTATGACATAAAAAATATAAATTTTGCACCACTTATTATAGAAAATTTATATAATAAAAATAAAGATGAAATAAAATTACTAGAACAATTATCAGAATGGTTTAAAGGAAGAGGCATACCTTCTTGGCGAGATGATTTGGATTTATTATTAGCGAAGTTAAATGTTTCTACACCGACAGAATTACTAGATAAAGCATTGGGGTTATCGTTATCAGATCAGTATTGGGTAAAACCATTTGATTCTAAAATAGAATATAAAGATATTAATTTTTTTGAGCATGATTTTGAAGACTCAGAGTTTACCAGTGCAACATTTTCAAATACTAGAGAGTCAAATTGTAAAATAAGTTTGATATCGCCAAATAATACAACCGATGGAAGATTAAAGAAAACTTGGATAATTGAAAATGGTAAAAGATATTTACTTAAAGGTGGATATAAAAATGAAGTTATGCAACCTTTTAATGAAGTATTAGCTACGATGATTTGTAACCGTTTAGGTTTTAAACATATTGCTTACACTATAGAAGTAATCAAAGATAAAATTGTATCTAAATGTGAATGTTTTATAAATAAAGATACTGAATTAGTTTCGGCTTATCAAATATTACACAATAATTGTAATAAAGATGATGCTTATGCGACTTATATAAAGATTTTAGAAAATAATGGTATCGTTAATGCGCGAGAAGAAATTGAAAACATGTTTATTTTAGATTTTATAATGTTAAATGAAGATAGGCATTTAAATAATTTTGGTATTATTAGAAATGTTGAAAACTTAGAGTGGATAAAAACTGCCCCTATATTTGATACAGGCCAATCATTAAATATACTAGATTATAATGATGAGGAATTAATAATAAATGGAGATGGTAGATTTTTCTATGATGTTGATAAATTCGACGCTATCATTGGTTGTATACAAGATATAAAAAGATTTGATTTAACAAAATTAGATGGTCTGTGTGAAGAATTTGAAAATTTATTACATAAGTATCAAAATGTAACTAAAATGACTGATAGAAGAATTAATAAAATATGTACATTACTTTCTAATAGAATAAACAAATTAAAAAATATATGCAATTCATAAAAAGGCAGATTTTGTCTTTTTTTTCTTGCTAATAAAGAGGTATTTCTTGATTAGAACTAGGTAAAATGGTAATATTAAATAGAGAATAGGTGATATAAATGTGTGGATTTGTTGGTATTTTAGATAAAACATCTAAAAAAGAAAAGAAACAAAACATTAAATTGATGGCAGATAAAATAATTCATAGAGGACCAGATTCTGACGGTTATTATGTCGATGATAATGTAGCTTTAGGTTTTAGAAGACTTTCGATTATTGATTTAGAAGGTGGTTCGCAGCCTTTATATAATGAAAAGAAAGACATTGTTTTAGTATTTAATGGAGAAATTTATAACTATCAAGAAATAAAAAAAGACTTATTAGAAAAGAAACATAAATTTAGAACAAATACAGATAGCGAAGTTATTGTTCATGGCTATGAAGAATATGGTTGTGAAATATTTAGTAAATTAAGAGGTATGTTTGCTATTTTGATTTATGATAAAAGAAAAAATATAGTTGTAGGAGCTAGAGATCATTTTGGAATTAAGCCATTTTATTATTACCATAATAAAGATAATTATATGTTTGGGTCTGAAATTAAATCTTTTTTAGCTAATCCTAGTTTTGTTAAAAAAGTAAACAAAAAAGCTTTAAAAATGTATTTAGTTTTCCAATATTCTATTTTTGAAGAAACTTTCTTTCAAAAAGTTTATAAGTTAAAACCAGGTCATTATTTTGAAATAAAAAATAATAAAATGAATATAACTAAGTATTTTGATATATCTTTTGATAAAACCAATGAAAGTTATGATGATTATAAGACTAAATTAGAAACTATTTTAGAAGAAAGTATATATGCTCATCAAATCAGTAGTGATGTGGAAGTAGGTTCTTACTTATCAGGAGGAGTTGATTCTTCTTATGTAGCCAGTGTGGCAAAACCTAATAAAACATTCTCAGTCGGATTTAAAACGGAAGGTTTTGATGAAACAGTTAAAGCAAAGGAATTATCAAGCATTTTAAAAATTTCTAATAAAAGACAATACGTAACTCCAGATGAATTTTTTGATACATTACCAACAATTCAATATTATACTGATGAACCGCACGCTAACCTTTCAACAGTTCCATTATTTTTCTTATCCGATTTAGCGAGCAAAGATGTAAAGGTTGTTTTATCTGGGGAAGGTGCTGATGAAATGTTTGGTGGTTACCCAGAATATAATGATCCATTAGCTGTAAGAATTTATGCAAGTTTACCAAGTTGTATTAAAAAACCAATTGCTTCATTAATTAGACCGTTACCACATTTTCCAGGTAAAAACACCTTAGTTAAATATAGTAAGCCATTTTATGAACGTTACATTGGACATGCTTTTGTAATGGATGCAGAAGAAGCAAATGAAATATTAAATGATAAATTAAAAGATAATATGACTTTAAAAGATGTTTTGTATCCATATTATGAAAAAGTTAAAGATAAAGATGATTTAACGAAAAAGATGTATTTTGATTATCATTTTTGGTTACCGCAAGATATTTTGTTAAAAGCTGATAAGATGTCAATGGCTCATTCTTTAGAGCTTAGAGTACCACTATTAGATATAAGATTATTTAATTATAGCAAACAAATTCCAAGTGAATTTATGATTAAAGATAAACAAACTAAGTTTATGTTTAGAGATATAGCTTTAAAGAAAATTCCTTTAGATTGGGCGAAGAGAAGAAAACTAGGTTTTCCAGTTCCTTTTTCTAAATGGATTAAAGAAGAAAAGTATTATCATAAAGTAAAAGAGATGTTTAATGAATCTTTTGTTAGTGAATTTTTTGATAAAGATGTAATAAATGATTTATTAGAAGATCATTATAATGGGAAATCTAATAACGGAAGAAAAATATATAATATTTATATATTCTTGATATGGTATAAAGTTTATTTTGGAGATTAATTTAAAAATAGTTTACTTATTTTAAGGCTTTTGCTATAATAATTCTAGAATAAAGGGAGTGTGTAATATGATTACATTAACTAGTGAAATAAAAAGATTATTAGATAGATTATATAATTTACGTAGTGAGGATAGTGTTATACTAGCTAGCATTGAAGAAAATAAAGCAGAAGCTGAAACTACACTTGATAGAACAAGCGCTGAAAAACAAGAGCTACAAGATAAAATTGCAAAACTAACAAGTGAAGAAGGGGTATTAAAAGAACAAAGCTCTCGTTTGTTAGAAGTTTTATCAGGAATTAATGCAGAAGATTTTTCTTTGGTTTTATCTAAATTAAATATTGCTTTTAATCCAAGAGAAATGGAAGAAAAATTAAATACTTCTTTACCAGAAATGTTAGATAAAGTTTCTGATGAAACAACTAAAGCTAAAGATGAACTAAAAAATGTTGAAGAACAAATGCATGATGCTATTACTAAAATAGAAGAATTAGGTATTAGAAAAGATACAGCAATTGCTAATCAACAAAAACTAAATGAATATTTTGAGTTAGCTTTAAATGGTAATTTAAACATTACGAGAGATTCTATTTCTTCATTATTAGAACAATTTGATTTTACCTTAGATGAACAAAAAGAAGCTGCTAAATTATTAATGTTCCCAGAAGATGCATTATATGAATATGATCAAGAAACTAAGGGTGGTAAGACAATTTCTGAAGTTTTTGCTGAAGCAAAAAATTATAATGAAAATAAGGTCAATGAAGAACAAGTTGTTTCTAATGGAGACAAGAAAGAAGAACTGCTTAATCTAATGAAAAAATGTGGATTAGATTATTTAGATTATACTGGTACAGATTTAGAAAAGATAGCTAATAATTATAACGAAGAAGTTGTTACTTCAAATATCAATTATATTAAACAAAATAATATGGCTTTGGATTTATTTTCTGATAACGTTGAATTATTATATGATGCTGAATTAATAGCTAAGATTGAAAGAATTTTCTCATTAGGAAAAACTTCTATTGATATTTATTTAAATCCAATGGTATTAAAAAAATATAGTTTAGCTAGTTTAGAAGAGGCTATTAGTAATTTAGAAAAAAATGGACTTGATCCAAAAATGGTGCCATTAATGGCATATTAAGATAGGGGAGTATAAATGAGTATTTTAAATTTTATATGTAATACAAACGCTTATAAAAATTTATCAGAAGATCAAAAAAGTATTTTCTGTAAATATATGACAGTGCTGCCTGCTCTTGAGGCAAACGAAGAAAATTGTAAAGCTGTAATTTCTTTTGCGGAAGAAAATAATATTAATTTTAATACGATTAAAGCTTTAATAAGATTTACTTGTGAGGATCTTAATGATATTAAAATTCGTATTGCGGTTTATAAAGAAGCAGGTTATGAACGAATAATCTTAAATAATCCAGAACTTATTAGATTTGATGCTAAAGAAGTATTATACAGAATAGAACAATGTATTAAAGCTGGTAAAGGTATAGAAATTGATGGGCGATTTGCTGAATTCTTATTTGATGATTTGCAATGGAAAACAGTAAAAGAAAATTTGTGTGATGAGGATGTTACTGTAAATGAATTAGCTAGTAAAGGAAAAAGTGCTGAGTCTAAGATCTTACGCGATGCGGCAACAAAACCAGATGAACAAGGGTTAACTGCTTTAGAAAAAATTTTATTTGTTAATGATGCTTATGATTTAGATGCAGATCAATTTGAAAGATATATACAACTTACTGAACTTTTAAAGAATGTTAGGCATGCAATTTATACAGTTGATGTAGGTGATAATACAGAAGCAAGAATTTCTAGTGATATGGTTATTTCAAAGCTTATTGGGTATTCAACTGAAAGTAATTTATCTAATAATGATATTATAAAAGCTTGTTTGTATTATTGTAATGGAGAAACCAATTTGACTGGTGTTGATAGTATAATAGAAGAATTGGAGCTTAACCAAGAGAATAAGAGAGGTTTATAATGAAATTTTTAGAAAGTTATGATTTTACGAAAGAAGAAATCAGCTCTTTTACTAAAAATGTGCCTACTAGTGTGGTTGATTTATTAAAAGAACAAAAGAAGCAAGTTAAAAGCAATTTAGATTATTTAAAAGAATTAGGTATCGTAAATTATAAAGATGTTTTTAAAAATTTTTATGAAATGTTTCTAATTGATGATAGTAATTTTAGAGAAATATTTGAAAAATATGATCGTGATGATTTAATTGATAAAATTGCAAAAAATATTAATATTGTTGAATATTTATAAGTCACTTTTAAGTGGCTTTTTTTGTGGTGTTTAATTATAAGTTTTGGTATAATTGATTTATAAGGATGGTAGTATGGAAAGATTAAACACAGAACAACAAAAAGCCGTAGAACATTTAAATGGTCCTTGTTTAGTTATTGCTGGAGCGGGATCTGGTAAAACAAAAGTATTAACAACAAGAATTGCCAAGATGATTGAGGATGGTATTCCGCCTTATCAAATACTTGCAATTACGTTTACAAATAAAGCTGCTAAAGAAATGAAAAGCAGAGTAGAAAAGATTGTTGATGAAACAGGATTTTTTATTGGGACATTCCATTCTTTAGGTTTAAGATTATTAAGAGAAAATTATCGCCTTTTAGGTTTTGATAGTAATTTTACCATAATTGATAGTGATGATGTTACAACAATTATTAAAAGAATTATGAAAGATAAAGGGCTAACGCCTAAAGATATTGCTCCGAATTATGTAAGAAATCGAATAAGTTTTATTAAAAGTGAAATGTTAAATGATGATCAAATAGCGCAATTTTTTAATACACATGCCGAAATGTTAGCGTTTGATATTTATAAGGAATATCGCGAAATATTAAAGAAAAATAATTCGGTTGATTTTGATGATTTGTTAAGATTACCAGTAGAATTATTTAAAAGTCATCCGGATGTTTTAGAAAAATATCAAGAAAGATTTAAGTATATTTTAATAGATGAGTATCAAGATACTAATGAAGTTCAATATCAAATGACTAAAATGCTTGCTAAGAAACATCAAAACATCTTTATTGTTGGAGATCCTAATCAATCTATTTATGCTTTTAGACAAGCCAATTATAAAAATATTTTAAATTTTGAAAAAGATTATCCGGGAGCAGAGGTTATTACTTTAAATCAAAATTATCGTAGTACGAATATGATTTTAAATGCAGCTAACTCAGTTATTAAAAATAATAAAGAAAGAAAAGATGTTAATTTATTTAGTAATTGCGGTGAAGGTGTTAAATTAAAATATTTAAGAAGCTATGATGAAAAACATGAACTTGCTTTAGTTTTAGATGAAATAAGAAAAGCATTAGATGAAGGATATCAAAAGAAAGATATTGCGATATTTTATCGGACTAATGCTCAATCACGTAACGCAGAAGAAGCATTATTAAAAGCTAATTTAAATTATAAAGTTGTGGGAAGTTTTTATTTCTATAATCGTAAAGAAGTTAAAGACTTATTAAGTTATTTAAGATTAATTTATAACCATAATGATGAAATTAGTTTAAAAAGAATTATTAATGTTCCAAAACGTAAAATAGGTCCAAAGAAAATTGAAATGTTAGAAAATTTAGCTAAGGAACAAAACAAAACTATTTTTGATGTTATCGAATCTGGTGCGGAATTAGAATTTAAAAACTTAATATTAGAGTTAGCAAAAGATAGTGAGGTAATGTCTTTAACAGAGTTAATTGATGATATTTTAGAAAAAAGTAAAATGTTAGAAGAATTAAAAGCTGAAAAGACATTGGATGCTGAACTTAGAATAGAAAATTTAATGGAATTCAAAAGTATTACAGCTTCTTTTGAAGAACAAACTGGAAATATTAACTTAGGAGATTTCTTGGAAGAAGTTAGTTTGGTGGCAGATGTTGAAGAACATAAAAATAATGATGATGCTATTACTTTAATGACTTTACATAGCGCTAAAGGATTGGAGTTTAAAGTAGTATTTATTGTGGGAATGGAAGAAGGGATATTTCCTCATGCTAATTCATTTGTAGAAGAAGGTGGGTTAGAAGAAGAAAGAAGACTTTGTTATGTAGGAATTACTAGAGCTAAAGAAAGACTCTATTTGACTAATGCAAAAAAGAGAATGCTTTATGGGAAAGAAAGTCAAAATGCTCCAAGTAGATTTATTAATGAAATAGAAGAATCTTTAATTGAGAAAACTAATGCTTCAATTAAGGAAGAAAAAGTTATTGATAAAAAAGAATTATATAATGAAAATGCTCAAGAGTTTAGTAAAGGTGAAGTTATAATGCATACGATTTATGGTCGTGGTGTAGTCATTGATTTTGATGATAAATATGTAAGTATAGCTTTTGCTAAAAACTTTGGAGTTAAAAAATTAATGAAAAATCATAGTAGTATAAAGAAAGGATAGTGTTTATGAAAGATTTAACGTTAGTTGTAATGGCTGCTGGAATGGGTAGTCGCTTTGGAGGTTTAAAACAAATTGAACCTGTAGGATTAAATGGAGAATTTATTTTAGATTTTTCCGCTTATGATGCTTTAAAAGCAGGATTTAAAAAGGTTGTGTTTGTAATTAAAGAAGAACACTTAGATATTTTTAAAGAAACTGTGGGAGCTAGAATTGCTGATAAGATTGAAGTAGAATATGCTTTTCAAAAAATGGATGCAATTCCACAAGGGTTTAAAGTTCCTGAAGATAGAACTAAACCTTGGGGAACAGTTCAAGCAATATTAGCTGCTAAAGATTATGTTGATGGATCTTTTTCTGTAATTAATGCGGATGATTATTATGGTCCAGAAGCTTATGAAACAGCTTATAATTTCTTTATGAATAGTGAAAATGAAAATGAATATGCGTGTGTAACATATCCATATGTTGAAACTAGTAGTAAATTTGGAAGTGTCAAAAGAGCAGTTTGTTATATGGAAGATAATAACATTGTAAAAATGATCGAATGTTCTATATCTACTGTCGATGGTAAAGCACATTGTGAACCGTTAGATGGAAGTGAACCATTTGATACTGATATAAATCATCCAGTAAGCATGAATATGTATTGCTTTAAAAATAATTTCTTTGGATATTTAGAAGATTTCTTCAAAGAATTTTTTGAAAATTCAACAAACTTAAGTAAAGATGAAGCATTACTTCCTGATTGTGTAACCAAAAATATTAATAATGGAAATATTGTTTTAAAAAATGAAATAACTACAGGTAAATGGTTAGGTGTTACTTACAAAGAAGATTTACCTTATGTTAAAGAATCTATTAAAAAATTAATTGATGAAAATGTTTATAATGAAAATTTGTGGAAATAAATAATAATATAAAACATTTAAAAGGAGCTTATCATGAAAGAAAGATACGAAGAATTAATTAGAATAATAAACGAAGCTAATTATCAATACTATGTGTTAGATAATCCAACGTTTACTGATCAAGAATTTGATAAGTATTATAGGGAATTACAAAACTTAGAAGAGAAGTATCCGGAACTTAATGATCCCAATTCACCTACAAAAAGAGTGGGAAGTAAAGTAATTGATAAGTTCGAAAAAGTTAATCATAAAATTCCGATGTTTTCTTTGCAAGATGTTTTTAATGAAGAAGAGTTGGAAGATTTTGATAATAAAATTGTTAAAGCAGGAATAGAACCGGAATATGTGTGTGAACTAAAAATAGATGGTTTAAGTGTTTCGCTTTTATATGAAAAAGGATTGCTTGTTAGAGCAGCGACAAGAGGAGATGGTGTTACTGGAGAAGATATAACCCATAATGTCAAAACCATTAAGACAGTTCCTTTAAAGCTAAATGAGCCTATTGATATTGAGGTTCGTGGCGAAATTTATATGAATAAAGCAACTTTGGAAAAGTTAAACAGGGAACGCGCAAAAAATAATGAACCATTATTACAAAATGTTAGAAATGCAGCAGCCGGAAGTGTTAGGCAATTAGATTCCAAGATTGCGGCTAAAAGAAATTTGGATGTATGGATTTATCATTTACCTAATCCATTAGATTATGGAATTAAAACCCAATTTGAAGCTTTAGAATTCATGAAAAAATTAGGTTTTAAAGTAAATCCTAATAATAGATTAGTAGGAAATATTAAAGAAGTTTGGGATTATATTAATGTAATTAGTGAGAAACGTTTTGATCTTCCTTATGAAATTGATGGGATGGTTGTAAAATTAAATAATCTCGAAGATCAAAATGCGTTAGGAAATACAGCTCATCATCCAAAATGGGCAGCAGCTTATAAATTTCCGGCTTTAGAGGTTTTAACTAAGTTAGAAGATATTATATTTACAGTGGGAAGAACAGGTAAAATTACTCCTAATGCTGTATTAGAACCAGTTATTTTAATGGGGTCAACAATTAGAAGAGCAACGTTACATAATGAAGATTATGTTATTGCCAAGGATTTAAAAATCGGCGATGTTGTATCTATTAGAAAAGCGGGAGATGTTATTCCTGAAGTTGTTGAAGCAATTAAAGAAAGACGAACAGGTGTAGAAAAAGATTTTGAAATGATAACTTCTTGTCCTATGTGTAATGAACCTATAAAAAGGGAAGATAAACAAACTGATTGGTTCTGTTTAAATCCTCATTGTCCAGCGAAAAAGATTGAAGGTTTAATTCATTTTGCATCACGTGACGCCATGAATATTGAAGGGCTAGGTATTCAAATTATTGAAGATTTATATAATTTAGGTTATGTTAAAACAATAGATGAATTTTATGACATAAAAAAATATGAAGAGGAAATATTACAGTTAGAAGGATATGGCCGAAAAAGTTTTGACAATATGTTAGAAGCTATAGATAATTCCAAAAGTAATAGTTTAGAAAGATTGCTATTTGGAATTGGCATACCTGGTATTGGGAAAAAAACAGCTAAGATATTAGCTGAACGTTTTAATTCAATAGATAATTTAATGTTAGCTACGGAAGAAGAGTTATACCAAATTAATGATATTGGCAAAATATTATCTAAAAATATTGTTGATTTCTTTCAAAATGAAATAAATATAGAATTGATTAATAAATTAAAAGATTATGGCATTAATATGATTTATTTACAAACCGTAAAAAAAATTAATGAGAATTTTGCTAATAAAAAGTTTGTTATTACAGGATCATTATCTTTTATAACAAGAGAAGAGTTAAAAACTTTAATTGAAGATAGTGGTGGTGCAACAACTGAATCAGTTAGTAAAAATGTTAATGTATTAATAGTGGGAGAAAATCCTGGTAGTAAGTTAGTTAAAGCCCAAAACTTAAATATTGAAATATGGAATGAAGAAACATTGAAAGAAAAAATATAGAAATTGCTTATCTAAATATAATGTAGTATAATATAAGTACTTTTAGAGGTGAATTTTAATGAAAAAAATTAAAAAGATTTGGAAAGAAAATCGGGTTTTGGTTGTTTTATTTATAATCTTAATAATTTGTTTTATTGCTATTTGTTCAGTAGCTTTAAGTTATTTTGTCGGCTCTGATAAAAGCGAATATGGAGATCGTTTAAATGGTTATGTAAAAGTATCTGATGAAGTAAAAAAAGGCTATATTGATACTTTAAAAGAAGATAAATTAGTAGAAGAAGTAACTTTTAGAGTATCAGTAAGAACTATATATATTACAATTAAATTTAATAGTAATGCTTCATTAGTAGAAGCCCAAAGTAAGGCTTTAGCTAGTGTTGATAATATTAGTAAAGAAGTTTTAGCTTACTATGATATTAATTTTATTATTAAACAAGATAAAATAGATGAAGATCCAACTAAGGGATTTACTCTAATGGGGAGCCATAATATAAGTGGTGAAGGTGTTGTTTGGAGTAACAATACTGAAATTATTGAGGAAGAAGAGTAGTATGAAAAATAAAAAGTTAATTTGGATAATTGGGGGAGCTATTTTAGTAGTAGCGATTATTGCAGTTATATTAACTAATTACTTAAGTGATCCAACTAGACTTTCTATTTCGGAAAAAAATTGGTTAAATGATAATTTAAAAAATGTCCAAAATATTAGTGTTTTAAATGATGATGAAGTTTTTGGTAAAACTGGAACGGGAGTATTTTTTGACTTTCTAAATGATTTTACGGCCGATTATAGTATTTCAATTAATCCAGTAGCTTATAATAGTAATGAAGTTACTTCTGGGCTTTTATTAGGTAAAGGAAATACTGTTACTAATGCGGATACTATCTTTTATAAAGATCATTATGTTTTAATCGGAAAAAATTATGAATTAATTAAAGATATAACAGCTTTAGAAAATAAAAACATTGGAATAGCTAGTGATGATTTATCTTATGTCTCTTCATATTTAAAAAATAGTAAAATTACTTTTATGCAATTTACTAATGAAGAATTACAAATTAAATTAACAGATGGAACTGTTGAATATATTTTAGTTCCTTTAATGGAGAATCTTCATTATATATTAACAAATAATTTAAGCGTTAATTATCACTTTGGAGATATTAATTACTATTATTATTTAAATGACGATGAATCAATATTTAGTAGTATTTTAAAAAAGTATTATCTGACTTGGAAAGATACTTTTAATGATTATTTTAATGCTAGTGAGTTTAATTTATTTACAATTGCTTTAAATATCTCTGGGACAGAAGTTGATGCTTTAAGAAGTATCGATTATAAATATGGATTTGTTAATAATAGTCCTTATGAAGTAATTATAGGTGGTAACTATGGTGGTATCGTCGCTATTTATTTACAAAAATTTAGTGATTTTTCAGGAGTAAACTTTACTTTTACGAAATACAAAAATTATGATAAGTTTGTTAAAGGATTAAATAAGAATGAAATAGATATTTATTATAATTATTATAATTTAGTAAATGAAATAAATGATGTAAAAGCAACAATGCCAATAAAATATGAAGTTATTGCTAGTGCAGAAAATAATATTGTTATTAATTCTTTAGAATCATTACAAAATAAAGAAGTATATGTATTAGAAAATAGCTTATTACAAACTATTTTGACTAATGTGGGTAATGTTAAAGTTAAAACATATAAAAATACTAATGAATTATTTAAATTATGTAAAAAAGATATAATAGCTTTAGTAGATAGTAATATATATGATTATTATAAATCGACTGAGTTAGAAGGCTATACAACTAGATATAGTAATGTTAGTAATTCAGAGTATTCATTTAAAGTAAATAATAGTAATGCTTTATATAAATTGTTTAATAAATATGTTCAAACTTTAGATTATAAAGAAATGACTAATGAAGGTATCTATCATCATTATGAAACTATGAAAAGTGGAACAATATTAGGTACAATAGCTAAATATATTTTATATATTTTAGTAATAGCTTTTGTAGCAGTATTAGTAATTTATAAAAAAACCAAGAAAATAACGGTTATAAAAAGAATTAAAAGAGAAGATAAATTAAAATTTGTCGATCAACTTACTTCTTTAAAAAATCGAAATTATTTAAATGAAAATATTGAAACATGGAATAATAACAATGTTTATCCACAAGCGATGATAGTAATCGATTTGAATAATGTTCAATATATAAATGATTCATTAGGGTATGAAGAAGGAGATAAGCAAATTAAAGCAGTTGCTAACGTGCTTATTAAAACACAACTTGATTATACTGATATAATTAGAACTGATGGAAATGAATTCTTAGTTTATATGGTAGGATATTCGCAAAAACAAGTTGTAAGCTATATTCATAAATTAAACAAAGAGTTTAAAAAGTTACCATATGAATATGGAGCCGAATTTGGTTATAGTATGATAACGGATGATATAAAAACAATTGAGGATGCTATTAATGAAGCGGTAGAAGAAATGAAAAAACAAAAGAAGGAAAAAAATGAAAGTGACAGAGAAACAAAATAATATTCTAGATAATGGAATTAGTAGATTTAAAGAATTTTTAAGTAGTGTTTTTGTTGTCTTAAAAAGGCCAGAGCTTAAGGTTTTACCTGGACAACTGGCTTTTTTCTTCGTTTTATCCATTGTTCCTACAATAACTTTACTCGGGTATTTTACTTCTTATTTAAACATTTCTAGTGATTTTGTTTTTAATTTTATTTCAAAAGCTTTAAATAGTGATATTGCATCACTTGTTTGTAATACAATTACAAATCCTGATGTTGGACTTCGCTTTTATTTTTCGATATTAATAGCTTACTATTTTGCTTCAAATGGTGCTGCATCAATGATAGTAACTTCTAATGCTATTTATGGAATTAAAGATAGTAGTTTTCTTAAAAGACGTTTAAAGGCTTTTGTTATGACTATATTCTTAATTATTCTGTTTATTTTTATATTAGTAGTACCATTATTTGGTGAAAGAATTATCGAATTAATTAAGTATGTTAATTTAAATGCCAATATAACTGAAATAATTACAGCTGTCTTTAGTTTTATGAAGGGGCCGGTTTCATGGATAATAATATTTATTTTTATAAAGTTATTATTCACTTTAGCTCCAGATCGTAAATTACCAAGTAAAAATGTTAATTATGGAGCAATATTTACTTCAGTTATGTGGATAATTGTGACAAGTATATATTCATTTTATATTAATCACTTTGCCGCATATGATGTTTTTTATGGTAGTTTAGCTAACATTGTAATTTTAATGGTTTGGTTTTATTTATTATCTTATATTTTTACAATTGGGATTGCTTTAAATTATCGTGAAGAAGTAGTTCAATTGGAAAAAACAGGGCAAATAAATTTAATTAATCAGGACATATTATAAAACGTGTACACAAGTATTACTTAGTACATCTTAGACTTTGATATCAATCTAATATTTTTTATTAACGATATTAAAGAGTAATATTTAAAAAGGACGGTTAAAGTCCTTTTTTATGTAAAATTATATTTATATGAAAATTTAAATGTGATATACTATAAATAGTGATGATGTATGGAAAATGAAAAAAAATTACCTTTATTTTTATATAGTTTTATATCTATATTTTTTATTGAATTTGTTTTTAGAATAGTGACAATAGAAAAGTTTTTTTCTACTTCTTTGTTGTATATTTTAATTACTTCTTTTATTTTAGCGTTAGCTATTTCGTGGATAACAAAATTTTTTAAAGAAAAAACAGCTAAAGTAATATTTTTAATTATTTTAGGAGTAATTAGTTTATGGGCCAGTGGAAATTTAGTTTATAAAAATGCATTTAATGTTTATTTTTCATTATCAATGTTAAAGTTAGCTGATCAAGTAATGACTTTTTGGAAAACTACCTTATTAATCGTTTTAAAAAATATTATTTATATAATTATTTTATTTGTTCCTTTTATTGTAACTTTCTTTGTGGCTAAGAAAATTAATTTTAGTAAATCTTCTTTAAAGAAGCAAGGAATAGGAATAGTTTTAATTATGTTAGTAATTTTAGGATTTAAGACAAGTTTATTAATTAATAAAAATAAATCTTATTCTGCATATGAAATATATAATAAAGTTAATGATATTTCTTTAAGTATTGAAAAATTTGGAGTTTATACGGCAACTTATTTAGATGTCAAAAAAACTATTACTGGTTTTGAAGAAGAAGTGACTTTTATTAAACAAGAAGAAATAGAAAAAGAAACACCAATTGTTTATGATTATAATATTGATAAAACGATTGATTTTGCTAATTTAATTAATAATGAAAGTAATAAAAGTATTAAAGAAATGCATGAATATTTTAATAGTGATTCAGGTACTAAACAAAATGAATATACTGGTTTGTTTAAAGATAAAAATTTAATTTTGTTTATGGCGGAAAGTTATAATGAAATAGCTGTTAGTGAAGAATTAACTCCAACATTATATAAACTTATTAATTCATCATTTACTTTTGAAAATTTCTATACACCTGTAAACAATAGTACTATTGGAGGAGAATTCCAAGAGTTAACTGGTTTATTTGCTAACAATAGTATTTTAAGAACTTGGCGTAATGCCAAAAATAGTTTCCCTTATGGAGTAGGAAAAGTATTTAATGATTTAGAGTATAGTACTTATGCTTATCATAATCATTCTTATACTTTCCAAGATCGTTATAAATATTTAGAAGCTATAGGATTTAAAAATTTCTTAGCATGTCGTAATGGTTTAGAAAAGAAAGTTAATTGTAAGTTATGGCCAGAAAGTGATGTTGAATTAATTAATGCTACTGTTGATGATTATATTAATGAAGAAAAATTTATGGTTTATTATGCAACAGTTAGTGGACATGGAAGTTATTCTTGGGGAAATGCCATGAGTAAAAAACATAAAAGCGAAGTAGATCATTTACCATATAGTGAACCAGTTAAAGCTTATATTGCAGCGCAAATGGAACTTGATGATGCTTTAGAATTATTAATTAGTAAGCTAGAGCAAGCCGGAAAGTTAGATGATACTGTTATTGCTTTAGTGGGTGACCATTATCCTTATATGTTAACTTTAGATGAAGTTAATGAAGCAGCTTCTTATAAAAAAGATGGAGTAATTGAAATAAATCGAAGTAATTTTATTTTATACAATAGTGCTACAGAAAATACTAAAATAAGTAAAGTTGGAAGCCAAATTGATGTGTTACCAACAATCTATAATATTTTTGGAATAAATTATGATTCTAGATTAATAATAGGAAAAGATATATTAAGTACGGAACCAGGATTAGCAATATTTAGCGATCGTTCTTGGGTAAGTGATTATGGGAAATTTTATGCTACTGCGAAGAAGTTTGTTGCTAATGAAGGAATTGAAATTCCCGAAGGATATGTTGATAATATGAATAAGATTGTTGCTAATAAAATTAATATGAGCAAATATATTATCGAAAAAGACTATTATAAGAAAGTGTTTGGTAACTAATATGTGTGGAATAACAGGTTTTGTAAGTAAAGAAAAAAATAAAAAAAGTATTATCAAAAAAATGAGTCAAAGAATATCACATCGTGGACCCGATAGTGAAGGTTTTTATATCGATGATGAAATAGCTTTGGCTCATCGTCGTTTATCAATTATTGATTTAGAAGGTGGATTACAACCATTATATAATGAAGATAAATCAGTAGCAGTTATCTTTAATGGCGAAATATATAATTATGTTGAATTAAAAGCTGAATTAAAAAAATTAAACCATAAATTTGCTACTTCTTCTGATACGGAAGTGTTAGTACATGGATATGAAGAATGGGGAAGTAAACTACCCGGTAAATTAAGAGGAATGTTTGCGTTTGCTATTTATGATATAAACAAAAAGACTTTATTTTTAGCGAGAGATAATTTTGGAATTAAACCATTATATTATGGTTTGTTTAATGATGTTTTTATGTTTGGTTCAGAAATTAAAAGCTTTTTAGAACATCCAGAGTTTAAAAAAGAATTAAATGAAGAACTAATTGGACCATATTTATCATTTAGTTTTACCCCAACTAATGAAACATTCTTTAAAGGGGTATTTCGTTTAGAACCAGGTTGTAGTTTAACTTATAAAAATAATAAAATTGATATTAAAAGATTTTTTAAATTATCATTTAAAGAAAAAGATCAATCTTATGATAAAGCAGTGGAAGAAATTGCCAAGACAATGCAAGATTCAGTTAATCATCATATGCTTTCTGATGTAGAAGTTGGTTCATTTTTATCAAGTGGAATTGATTCATCTTATTTAGTAAGTTTAGCGAAACCTGATAAAACTTATACGGTTGGGTATGATATTGAAAGATATAATGAAATAGATTATGCCAAAGACTTAGCTAAAAAATTAAATATTAAAAATACCAGTAAAAAGATTACTAAAGAAGAATATATGAAGATTATTCCTAAGATTATGTATCATATGGATGAACCAACATCTGATCCAGCTGCTGTTGCATTATATTTTGTGGCTAAATTAGCAAGTAAAGATGTAAAAGTAGTTTTATCTGGGGAAGGTGCTGATGAATTTTTTGGAGGATACAATACTTATCGGGAAGAAATTGATTATAAGTTTTATAATAAAATCCCATTTTTTATTCGTAATATAATTTCTAAAATATGTAGTTTACTTCCTGAAGTTAGAGGAATTAATTTCTTAGTTAGAAGAGGTCAAAAACTAGAAGATAGTTATATTGGAGTTAATAAAGTATTTAGTGAAAAAGAATGTACCAAAGTACTAAAAGTAAAACCAACTTTAAAAAATAAAGATGTAACTAAATCAGTTTATGATGAATTTGCTGATGCAAGTAATATAATTAAAATGCAAGCTATAGATATTAATTATTGGTTAATAAAAGATATATTACAAAAAGCAGATAAAATGACGATGGCTAATTCCTTAGAAGGTAGAGTTCCTTTTATTGATAAAGAAGTATTCAAAGTGGCATCATCTTTACCAATTGATTATAAAGTAACGAAAGAAAATACCAAAGTTGCTTTACGAGATGCAGCTAAAAAAGTTATTCCTAATGAATCATATAAAAAGAAAAAATTAGGATTTCCGGTACCAATTAGAAATTGGATGAGAGAAGAAGATGTATACGAGGAAATTAAAAATACATTCCAAACAGATTATGCTGCGATGTACTTTAATCAAGAATATATTATAAACTTATTAGATGAACACAAAAATGAACAAAAAGATAATTATCGTAAAGTATGGACTATTTATGTGTTCCTAAAATGGTATGAAGTATTTTTTGTGAATGAAAATTAGGATGAAATTTATAAATTTAAATTATTTTTATTAGCTACTTATTAAAATGTAGCTTTTTTTCTTTTTTTGATGTATATTTAAGTTAGTAATATACTAAGAGAGGTTATAATTTATGAGTGATACAAATTTATTAGATAAAAGAAAGAGAATATTTTTAATTTTTTTAGAAGCTTTTTATAGTAGCATAATATTTGGAATAAGTATTGTAATTATAACACTTATTTCAAATGTGTATCTTGGTAATTTATATTTAAAAAGGATATTAATAATAACTTTAATTTTATTGGTGTTTATCTTTGAATTAAGGTTATTGCTTTTATTTAATAAACGGGCTTATAATTTGAAAAAGATAAACAAATTTTATAAAGGATTAAAATATTTTTTTATAATAACTAGTATTTTATTTTTTGTATTAATTTTTTTATTACCTATGATAGTAGGATTAGAAAAAAATGTTGGAGATATGTTTCATGTTAAATATATAAAGCTGTATGGTATTGAAGCTCTAAAGGAACGTCTTTCTTCATTTTATATTTTAATGACTTTAATACTCTTGCCGCTTTTAATTTCTCTAATTATTTTTTATGTTATTATAAATGTTATGATAAAGAAAATTGAAAAGGAAAAAAATGATGATAATTATAATGTAGAAGAAGAGTCTATAGAAATACTTAATCTTGATGAAATCAAAAAGAAAACGACTAAAATAGTAAATAGTAAAGCAACTAAAATAATTAAAAAGATTATTAAATTTATTATAATTATTTTGCTAATCTTAGTGATATTAACATTATTATTAAATGTTATTTTAAATATTCCTTCAAGATATGAGGAATGTTATGAGGAATGTTATGATGGTGACACAAGTTCTTTTTGCTTAGATAAATTTAAACATACTTTTTATATACCTGTAGGCTCAGGTGAACCTGGTACAAGTGGTTTTTACTTTTATAATCCAATTACAAAAACAATACATGGAATTATAGAAAAAGATGATGATGTACCTATATTTTCTATATCTAAAAAGAAATATAAAGTTATTTTTCATGATGATAATTTTTTTGTGTTTAGAACTGAAAGTGGATATTCTGACACGTTAATAAGAGATGATTGCAAAATAATAAAAAGCAATGAACCTATAAGTGGGTTATATGAATCATTTGATAACTCATTATCCTTATATATTCTAGAAAATGATCAATATGTAATATATAATTCTAAAACTAAAGTCTCTAGTTATTTAAATATAGAGGAGTTAGTGGATAATAATTATTTTATTGATGTTAATAATAAAATTGTATATAAATTATCTGAAGATGAAACCGTTGAGCTATCTTATAAAAATAAAAACATACCATCATATTATAATATGGACAGCTTAGAAATGTATGAAAACAATAAGAAAAATTCAAATGGACACTTTATAGCAGAAATTGAAACTAACTCCGTTAAAGAGGTTTGGATAACAAATGGAAATGTAGAAAAGATATATAATACCTTTATAGATGAATCTCCACTTGAAGTTTTAAAGTGGGATGAAAAATATGTTTATTTTACTGAAATGAGTAAGTATAATCTACGTTATAATGTTTTAGAAAATAAATATGAAATAGACGAGTATATAGAATATGAAAAAGAAGAATTAGAAATTTCTGCGAATGAAAATATGTTTGAATGATTAGACTTATTACTGTAAAAGAAAAAACAGTAATAAGTTTTTTTGCTGTTAACTATATTATAATCTTTTGTGTTTTTTTCATGTTTATTAAATCTAGTATTTTAGGGATAATTTTGATATAATGTTTGGCGAGAGAAGATGATAGGATGCATTTATTATTAACGTTAATTGTTGGGCTGTTTTTCTTAGTAGGAATCTTTGTATCAAAAGTAATAAAGAAGAAAGATAGTTTATGTAACTTTTCTGTTGGTTTAGCATTAATTGTTTTATTAGGGGTAATTATTTTTGATTTAATTCCTGAGTTAAGAGAAATATATGATATTAATAAAATATTTACTTGGCATAATCTTATTTTGTTAGTTGTGATTTTATTGGGTATAGTTATCTTAAAACTATTTGATTACTTTATACCTGATCATCATCATGATCATCATGATAATGAGAAAAATAAGTTAGAACATAATAATCATTTATATCATATTGGTTTTGTAACATTAATAGCTATTTTAATTCATAATGTTATTGAGGGTATGGCTATTTATTTAGTTAGTTTACAAGATTTTAAAACTGGTATTATTATGGCACTTGGTGTAAGTCTTCATAATATTCCTCTAGGAATTGAAATTAGTGCAACAATGTTAGAAGAAAAGAAAAACAAAAGAAATCTTATTTTACTAGTGTTATTAACATTATCATCATTAATTGGTGGTTTAATAGTAATTTTATTTGGAGAAATACAAGAAATTTATCTAGGATATATTATAGCTTTATCTTTAGGTATGAGTATTTATTTGGCTTTATTTGAATTATTACCAGAAATGATTACTCATTTAAAAAAGAAATCAACTATGATGGGAATTTTAACAGGAATAATTATTGTAATAATATCTTTATTTTTATAGGAAGTGATGTAGATGAAAAAAGTTTTAGTTACGGGAGCTGCAGGAGCAATTGGTTCATTAGTAATTAAGTATTTACTAAGTGAAGGTAAATATGAAATAACAGGAGTTGATTTACCTAATAGTAATTCAACTAAAAGACTAAGAAGATATAATCGTCGTATTAATGTCTTATATGCTGATTTAACAGATCCAATTATTGTGGATGCTTTAGTTAAAGATCATGATTACATAATTCATTTAGCAGGAGTAATGCCACCATTTGCAGATTTAAAAGAAGATTTAGGTGAATTAATCGATTATAAAGTAACAGAAAATTTAGTAAGAGCAATTGATTTTTATAATCCAAGCTGTACACTTATTTATGCATCAAGTACAGTTGTTTATGGTAAAACTAAATCAAGAAAAGTTACTGCTAAAACAAAGGTTAATGTTAATGAAGAAGATTACTATGCTAAATGGAAGAAAGAAGTTGAAAAACTAATTAAGAAAAAAATTAAAAATTATATTATCTTTAGACTTCCACTTGTGTTAACTGATCCAAGATTACCAGGTTTTGTTTATAATGGTATAAATGACGAATTAATTGAAGTTGTTTCTGATCAAGATGCTGCCTATGCATTTGTTAAAGCTTTAGATAAAATAAAAACTTTAAATAAAAATACTTATAATGTAGGTGGAGGAGAAAACTGTCAAATATTATATAGTGATTTATTAACAGATATTTTAAAATATTATGGATTTAGTTTTAAATATTTAGTAGGTAGATTACTTCTTAATAAAAATTATTATGGATATGTATATGAAGATAGTGATGAATTAGAATACATTTTAAATTTTAGGAATGATTCAGTAGCTTCATATATGATGAGATTAAAAAGAAGAACTAATAATAAAAGAGTTGTAGCTAGATTTATTGGTAATTTAATTGCCAAATTTAAAGGAAAAAGAAAATGATTGGGATTGCGTTTGAAGGTGGAGGAACGAGAGGTTCTTATCAAATTGGTTCTTATCTAGCATTTTTAGATTGTCATATAAAACCAAATGGTGTTTGTGGAACATCTATTGGATCATTTAACGCCGCAATGATTGCCGCTGGTCAAGAAAAAGAATTATTAAAGTTTTGGGAAGAAATTGACGTTTCTGAATTATTAGATTTACAACATTTGAAAAAAATTAAATTAGGAAATGTTAGTAAAGCTGTATCAAGTGTATTTGGGATTTTAAAAAATAAAGGCATTGATACAACTAAATTATGTAATGCTGTTGATAAAGTTTTAGATCGAGATAAATTATATAATAGTAAAATGGATTTTGGGCTTGTAACTGTTCAACTAAATACTTTAAAACCAGTTTATAAATATAAAGAAGATATTCCCAAAAGTAAAATTATTGATTTTATCTTAGCTAGTTGTTATTTACCAGTATTTAAAATGGAAAAAATAATTGATGAAAATTATTATCTTGATGGTGGTTTTTATGATAATAGTCCTGTTGATTTATTAGTTAAGAAAAAATATCAAAAGATTTATGTTGTGAGATTAAATGGTATTGGTATAAAAAGAAAAAGACCTAAAGGAGTAGAGATAATTGATATTAAGCCATCTCGATCATTAGGGGGAACAATCACTTTAAAACAAGAAAAGATTAGGGAAAATATTAAATTAGGTTATTTTGATACATTAAAAGTATTAAAAAATTATGATGGTAAGAAATTTATATTTAAAAATCGTCCAGATTGGTATTATAATTTATTAATAAAAAAAGTAGATGAAAAATTATTAAAACGTGTTAGTAAATTCTGGGAGACAGATAGTGCTAAAGAGATGATTTTAAAGTCACTTGAATTTATTATGCGTGAAGAAAAAATCAGTTATTTTAATGTTTATAGTCCTTATGGACTAGTCAAATTAGTAAAAAAGGCTTATAATAAGAAATATTTTATATATAAGTTTATAAAAAGTTTAAAATTTATTTAGGAGGAATTACCCATGGGAAGAGCTTATGAAGTAAGAAAAGCGAGTATTCAAAAAACAGGAGCAGCAAAAGCTAAATTATATTCTACTTTTGCCAAAGAAATTTATTTGGCTGCTAAAAAAGGTGTTCCAGAAATTGAATCTAATATTAGTTTAAAAAGATTAGTAGAAAAAGCGAAGAAACAACAAGTTCCATCTGATATTATTAATAGAGCAATTGATAAAGCCAAGGGGGCTGGACAAGACGAATATACAAAAGTTGTTTATGAAGGATTTGGACCAGGTGCTTCAACTTTAATAATTGAAACTTTAACTGATAATGTTAATCGTACAGTTGGTTTTGTAAGAGCAGCTTTTAATAAAGTGCATAAAAGTTTAGGAGTATCTAATTCTGTTAGTTATAATTATGATTATCTAGGAGTAGTTAGTTTTGCATATTCTAATGAGGAAGAAATTTTTAATGCTGTTTTAGAAGCTGGAATTGAACCTGTTGATTTTGAAAATGAAGATGGAGAAATAACAATTAGTGTTAGACCAACTGATCATAATAAAATTAAAGATGCTATTGAAACTATTATTCCTAATGTTGATTATACTTTTGATGAAGTTGGCATGTTTGCTAAAGAAAAAATTACTTTAAAAGGTGAAGATTTAGAAATATTTAATCGACTATTAGGACTTTTAGAAGATATTGAAGATGTATCTAATATATATCACAATGTAAATTTATAACACCTAATGGTGTTTTTTTGTAGGAGGAAGACTATGAATAATTATAATAATATTCTTGAGTTTTATAAGGATTATATAAAATTAGAACAAGTACTTAGAAAAGGTTGGTTAATGTGTAACGTGCCAGCTGAAAGAATCGAATCGGTAGCTGATCATACATTACAATTAATTATGTTAGCAAGTGTTATAACAAAAGAGTTAAATATTAAGGTTGATTTAACAAAATTAATGGAAATGTTATTAATTCATGATATGGGCGAAGCAATAATTGGAGATATATCTGACGTGGAAGATGATTTTAAAACAAAAAAAGAAAAAGAACATGAAGTAATTAGAGAATTATTTGATAAATTAAAGGAAGATAATGCTAATTACTATTATTCTTTGTGGTTAGAAATGGAAAGTCAAAATACTGAAGTTGCAAAGTTTGCTTATCTACTTGATAAATTGGATGCAGTTATCAAAGCCGGAATTTATGAAGAACAATATGAGTTACAAGGCTTGTTTAAAGAATTTTCTGGTTTACAAAAGAATAGAAAGACTTTTGATGATTGTATTTTAACAGATTTTTTTAATTATATTGTTGCAAGATATGATAAGTAGATATTTATAATAAACCTAATAGTGCTTTGGGAAAAATAAACTAAACCCCTCTTGTTTAGAGAACGAATGTTTGATATAATTGTTTTAGGAACATTTAATAAGTTGGGTGCTCCCTTCATTCTGTAAAAGTTTGGAGGTGATGCATATGAGTAAGAAAGATTTTCTAATCTTTTCTTTAATCTTTATCATTTTTTTACTTATAGCATTACTTTTTGTAATTCTAAAATAAAAAAAGCGCCTAACTCAGCATTGAATTAGGTGCAACCAATTAATGGGTAACACTCAACATGCGAAATTAAGTGTTCCATTTTTATTATATGAAGATTTCTTCATCTATATACAATATAACATATAAAATACATTTTTTCAACTTTTAGTTTTTTTCTCTATAAGTTTAATTGTTATTAATTTATTACTTTAATAGTAATTTTTTTTTTATTTTAGGAAATACTAATACTAAGGTGATTTTATGCCAAATATTCATAGTAGTATTTCATTTGCATTAGTAAATATTCCGGTTGTAATAAATCCGATTATTAGAAATAATGATACATCTTTTAATCAATTGCATGAGAAATGTTTAAAAAGAATTAAATATATTAAATATTGTCCACATTGTAAAAAGGATGTTAAAGAAGCAGAAATTGTCAAAGGATATGAATATGAAAAAGATAATTACTTAGTTTTAGAAAAAGAAGAGTTAGCTAAATTAAAAGTTGAAAATGATAAAAATATTGAAATAGTGGGATTTGTTGATATTAAAGAAATAGATCCAGTTATGTTTGAAAAAAGTTATGTTTTAGAAACTGAAAATAATTCTAAAGCATATAATTTATTTTGCCAAGCTTTAAAGAAAACTAAAAAAGTAGCCATAGCTAAAACCATTATTGGAAGTAAATTTTATTATTGTGTTTTAAGATTTACTTCGTTTGGGATAGTTATGACCACTTTATATTTTGATGAAGAAGTGGTAGCAGAAGAAAAACAAATAAAAGATGATTATAAAACGAAAGAACTTGATATGGCTATTAAACTTATTGAAAGTTTGAGTATGAAGTTTAAGCCGGAAGATTATAAAGATGAATATCAAAACAATATTAAAGATGCAATTAATGATAAGTTGGATGGCAAGGAAATAAAGGCGAAAAAGACAAAACAAAAAGAACAAGTTAATAACTTAATGAAAGCTTTGGAAAAGAGTTTGAAACAATATAAATGAATTTATGGAATGATAGATCTTGGTATCCGATGCTTTTAAAAGAAGTAAGTAAACCTTTTGATGATGATAATTATTTATATGAAATAAAATTTGATGGAACAAGAGCGATTATATTTGCATCTAATAATAATGTAACGATTATTAATCGCCATGGAAAAGATGTTACCTATTTATATCCGGAATTACAAAAGATTAAAGAGATAGTTAAAAGAAAAACAATATTTGATGGAGAAATAGTGCTTTTTAAAAATAATATTCCATCATTTAATGATTTGCAAGAAAGAGCTCACTTAAAAGATAAAGTTAAAATTAAAAATCAAGCAATTAGTAATCCAGTGGTATTTATTTGTTTTGATATACTTTACGATAATAAAAATTTAATAGATATACCTTTAATAAAAAGAAAAGAAATGTTAGATAAGTATCGAGAAAATGATGTGTTTATAAAAAGTTTTTATAAAATTAAAGAAGGAATTAATTTATTTAAAGAAGCAACAAAATTAAGTTTAGAGGGAATTGTAGCCAAAAAGGTAGATAGTCCATACTTAATAAATCAAAGATCAGATTATTGGTTAAAGATAAAAAATTTAAAGGAGGAGGAATTTTTTATCGGTGGCTATATTGTCAATAAAAACAATGTTTCTTTTTTATTAGGGGAGTTAAGAAAAAACAAATTTCTTTATGTGGGGAAAGTTTCGATGGCTAAAAAGTACGACTTTGTAAATAAAGTGCTTGCTTCTAAAATAGTTAATTTATCACCATTTATAAATTTTACTGAAGAAAATGTTATTTATATAAAGCTAAATTATAAAATAAAAGTTAAATATTTAGAACGAACAGAAAATAATCATTTACGTCAGCCCTTTATTTCGAAGTAATAATTTTTCATTTAAATTTCACAATTATGCCTTATAATTGTTTATAGGTGGTGTTATGAAAGTTTTGGTTGTTGATGATGAAAAATTAATTAGAGATGTCATAAGAGAATATTTACTATTAGAAGATTATGAAGTGTATGAAGCTTCTGATGGAGTAGAAGCTGTTGAACTTGTTAAAACTATTGACTTTGATATTATTATTATGGATATAATGATGCCAAAAATGGATGGATATCGCGCTTGTAAGATTATCAAGGAAATGAAAGATGTTCCGTTTATTTTATTATCAGCAAGAAGTGAAGAATATGATAAATTATTTGGGTTTGAATTAGGAATAGATGATTATGTTACAAAGCCTTTTAGTCCAAAAGAATTAGTATCGCGTATTAAAGCTGTAACAAGAAGGAAAAATAAAGAATCTGTTAGATATGTTTTTGATGGGCTTGTCCTAGATGATAGTTCTCATGAAGTATATGTTGATAAAAAGAAAGTAAATTTAACACCAAAAGAATATGAATTATTAAAATATCTGATGGATAATAAAAATATTGCTATATCTAGAGAAAGCTTGCTAACAAATATTTGGGGATATGATTATTATGGGGAAGATAGAACCATTGATACTCATATAAAGACTTTAAGAAATCATTTAGGAAAGTATCGTAAATTCATTGTGACTTTACGAAAAGTGGGTTATAAGTTTGAATACAAAGAAAAGTAAAAGCTCTTTACAAAAGAAAACAAGAATTTATATTGTCTTATTTTCAATTGGGATATTATTAACAATCTGGATTAGTCAAGTTTTATTCTTAGGGTATGCATATGAAAGTTATCAATTAAATAAAATTGAAAAAATTGTTAATAAAATTGAAAATCAAAATATTACTATTTTGGAGTTGGAAACACTAGCATATGATAATGAAATATGTGTTGAAATAATTTCTGATGTGGGAAAAGGTTATATTTACAATGATAAAATGTTAGGTTGTGAACTTGATAATCCATTAGTACAAAAAGAAATTAGAAAATTTATTAATAATTCTGATACGGAAGAAAAAATTAGAATAGTAAATAATAAATATGATATAAAAGCGGTTTTATATGAAATAAAAAATAACTATGGTTCTGTTATATTATATTCATCTTTAAAAGATGTGAGTGGGGCAAGTACCATATTAAAAAATCAATTAATTTATATTACGATTTTAGTTACAATTGTTGCAGTAATTATAGCTAATTATTTATCTAAAAAGATAACTGAACCGATTGAAAAGATTACGAAGAAAGCAGCTAAGTTAAAAGATGGTAATTTTGATGAAAGATTTGATAGTAGTGACATAGTAGAAATAGATGAATTATCTAGTACTTTAAATTTAGTCAAAGATGATTTAAAGAAGACTGATGAACTTAGAAGAGATTTGATGGCTAATGTTTCGCATGATTTAAAAACTCCGCTTACTATGATAAAAGCCTATGCCGAAATGATTAAAGATATTTCTTATAAGGATAAGAGGAAGTTAGAAAGTAATGTTGAGGTAATAATTAATGAAACGGATCGCTTAAATAGTTTAGTTAATGATATTTTAGAATTATCAAAAATGCAATCTAATGCTGTCGCAGTTAAATTAAATATTGTTAATTATGATTTAAAAGAAGAGATTAAAAAGATTATTAAAAATTATGAAATAATGGAAAAGACTAAGAATTATAAATTTAATGTTATTTTACCAGATAAGATTATGATAAAAGCTGATAAGGATAGATTGAACCAAGTAATTTTGAATTTATTAAATAATGCTATAAACTATACGGGTAATGACAACCAAGTAACTCTAAAAGTAACGGAGTCTAAAAAAGATTATTTAGTTGAAGTAATTGATACAGGAAAAGGAATTAAAGAAGAAGATATTCCTTACATATGGGATAAATATTATAAGAAGGAAGTTAATAAAAATCATCAAAGAGAATATATCGGTTCAGGAATTGGACTTTCGATAGTTAAAGAAATATTAGAAAAACATGGATTTAAATATGGCGTTAATAGCCAGAAAAATGAAGGTACAACATTTTATTTTAAAATAAATAAGTAGTTTCACTTTTCTATCACTTAGTTTTCATAATAAAGTTGTATGATACAATTAGAAAAGGAAGTGATAAATAGAAATTTTTTCATAAAACAAACCAAATAAATAAAAAATAAACTCAAACTCACACTTTCAAAGGCAAGGGTTATTACTTGCCTTTTTTGTAAATGCTTTGTCAAGGGTTATTTTCAATTTGACTATAAATTTTGCGTATAATATACTTATAAGTAGTAGGAGGTCAATATGCTAGATGAAAATAATAAAAAAGAAAATGTTGTAAAAGTATCTAGTGCTATTAAATATGGTGATTTAGAAGATACAATTAAAATACCTGTAATTAAATCTAATAATAATTTAGAAAATACTCAAGAATTTAATTTTGGGTTAGAAGCTGATGGTGATTTGAATGACAATTAAAAATACCTATACTTATGATACAATTGATGTAAAACTTCTTGAAGAATTTATTTTAAGTTTGTATTCTAAGGTAAAAAAGAAAACTAATTTAGAACTTGACTATAAAACTGTTTTAAATGAAATTAGAAAAATGGGCCTTTCTGAAGCTGATTTAGAAAATGGCCAGCCCAAAAGTATTCCATTAAAAATGATAGAAGAGTTTTATCGAGATATGGGCATAAAAAATAAGAGTGCTGATGAATTAGCTGATGAAACTCATGTTTTTTTTAATACAGATGCAGATTTTTTATTTGGGGGAAACAGCATTTTGATTGGCAGTAAAATAAAGAATGACAATGATATTAATTTAGGGTTGCATTTAGATAGCAAACATTTTAATGAAGGTTTAAAAAGCTTAACTCAATTTCTAACAAATTTTTTAGGTAGTCAGTGTGACTATGAAATATTGGTTAAAAGGGATTTTTCTATCAACAATGTTGTCATATCTATAGCTAATGAACATCCAGAAATAATGAATGCTATAAAAGATTATATTGTAAGAGAACTGCCTTATGCTTTGATAAATGATAATCCTTTTATAATGACAATTGATGGAGTTGGATTTAGTCCAGTTGGTGGAGTTTCTAATAGTTCATATATAGGAAATCAAAGGTTAGCATATTCATCTGGTTTAAAAGGTGTTGCGTCACTTATTGCTGAAATAATTAATTACTTAAAAAAGAATCGAGTTTCTGATACAATTTTCTTAAATGAATTTAAGAAAATATGGAATAAATGTGTAATAGATGAAAGTGCATATAAAAAATTATTTGAGGGCACAGGTGAATACAAATATTTTAAGTCAAGTGTTTATGATGTTCCTCCTAAAGTAGAAGATAAAAATCATAAAAAAGAAATATTTTTATCTGCATTAAGATATACTTACGAAAAACACGGAATAGAATGGATTCGAGATAATTTGTCTTCAGGTTTTTCAGGAGATTATCATTGGATTTCTAGAGGAAATGGAAGATACTCTTTAAGAGCATTAATGATTGAAAATGTATCAGGCTTAGAATTTAATCAGTATTACGAAGAAATTTTAGCGATAAATAATTTCAAAAAAAATGAAGAGGTTAAATCAAACGAATTAACAGAAGATACTATGATCTTTTCAAAAATAGATGAAGAAATAATTAATCAAAAAAATGATTTGTTTATTGATGCTGTATTTGGAAATGAAAATATTGTTTTGTTAGAGCAAACTTCTTTAGTAACGTTAAATAAACATGGTAATGAACAATTAGCATTTGCGATAAATGAATTTGTAAAAAGAGGAATTGCTAATGGATTTACGAGATTTAAATCTGTTGATGATAAAGTCAATTATCGAGAATATTTAAATAGATTTAATCAAGAATCAATTATAAAAACCATGATGAAATCTCTTGGCCTTAGAGGAATAGATACCTCTGTTTTATCGTTAGAAGATATTATAAATGTATATACTGATATATTATCCAATTCATTAGATTTGGGAGCAACTAGAAAATAAAGATGATTTTTTCATCTTTTTTTGATTGTTTGTCTATTGTTATTATGATAATATTTATAGTAGGTGAGTAGTTGTGAAAACGATATTTTTAGTAGCAAATAATTTAGTTGTAGATAATATTAATTATATTTCAAAAGAAAGTGTTGATGAAAGAAGAGCTAAAAGACCATTAAGTGCTCAAGGAGAAAAAGCTGCTTTAAAATTAGCCAAAATAAAAGGTCTTGATTGTGTTTCAAATATTTATTCTTCGGAATATGCAAGTGCAATATCAACAGCTAAATATTTATCATCTCGTTTGGAAATTCCTCTTAACATTGATAAAAATTTAAATGAACGTAAAATAGGAAATTTTCCCGATGGTTTAAAATTATCTTATTATAAAGATAGTCAAGAACACGATTTTAATTATAAGTTACCTGGTGGAGAGACGATTAATGATACGAAAAAAAGAATTACGGCATATATGAAAAATATTTTAAGTAAAAGCGATGATTATATAGCGATATTTACGCATCAAATTGCAATTACAAGTTTTTTGCTTAATTATTGTGAAGCTAGTTATAATTTAGATGATCATTTAATTTTAAATTATAAAGATAAAGTTGTATCTAATTTTAATAGCTTAGTAATTTATAAATTAGTCTATGATGATGAATTAAGATTATTAGATATAAAAACATATTAAAGGAGATTTGAAAATGACTAAGTTTGAAAAAGGGGCAATTATAAGCGTTATAGTGATAATGATTGGAATATTTATTGGTATATTATGCTTAATGTTTTCACATTATCATGAAACTAATAAGAAGCCAGTTGTAAATATTTCTAAAAGAGAAAGTACAACTATTTATAGCATTAAGTTTTATGATGATTATGCCGTATATTTATCTGAAACTGATGGAGTAGTTGGTATAATAGAAAATGAAAATAAGAGATTAGATTATAAAAACGAAATAGATTTAAAAGATGTAAAATCTAAATTAAAAGCAACTGCATTATCTTCCGGAGATGTATCGGTAAGCATCAATAAAGAAGAATTTTTTGTTTCAGATGATAATGCTGTTTTAAAAGAATTATTGCAAAGTGTAGGTAAAGAAAAATTAGAAGGTTAAATTTATTTTTTGAAAGGTTAATATGGATGCAATTATAAGAGAAAAAAGATTAGAAGATTGTGCTAGTGTACAAAAAATAATTACAAAATCTTGGCAACATACTTATAGAGGAATAGTGAATGATCTTTTTTTAAATTCACTTACATATAATGAAGAAGAAAGAATAATAAATTCTCAAAAAAATTTTAATAGTATAACTAACAATGAGCTAGTATTAGAAATAAATGGTAGGGTTGTAGGTTTTGTCAAGTATAGCCAAGCTGATGATTTGAAATATAAAGATTATGGTGAGATAAATGCAATCTATATATTAAGTGAATTTAAAGGAATGGGCTATGGAAAAAAATTAATAAAAGATGCTGTAAAAAAGCTTAAGCATTTAGGATTTGATAAAATGATTATTGGTTGTTTAGAAGGGAATCCAGCTAACGAATTTTATAAGCATTTGGGTGGAACTTTAGATAGTAAAAGAATATTTTCAAGAGGCGGACAAGATTTGGTAGAAAATGTTTATGTATTTCATAGCATAGATATTTAAAAAACATTATAGCTTTTAAAACTATAATGTTTTATCTTTTATTAACAAAATTTTTAATAGCTGAATGTTCTTCAATTAATTCTGATATTGAATCTCCAGTATTTATACAGTCAATTATGTCTGCTAGATAATCACTACAATCAGAACTAACAAACCATTCGGAATTTAGAATTTCTTCTGGTACATAAGTTAAATTTGTACTATATATTTTACTAAATAGTTCTTCTTTATGAGCTTCAATAAACTTTTGAGCTCCCGCAGTAAATAAACTAAATGTAGCAAAGAAATAAATATTTTTGGCACCACGTTTTTTGCATTCTTTGGCTACATCAAATAATGATCCACCACTAGCTATCATGTCATCAACAACGATAACATCTTGATCTTTTAAATCTCTTCCTAAGTATTCGTGAGCTTCTATTGGATTTTGTCCATTTACTATTTTCTTTAAATTTCGTCTTTTGTAGAACAAACCAACATCAGCTCTTAAGATATCAGCTAAGTATCTTGCTCGATCCATGGCTCCAGCATCTGGACTGATAATTAATGTGTTTTCTGGATCAAACTTTTCTTTTTTGAAAAAGACTTTTAATATTTCATTAGTAGGGTAGAAATTATCAAATGCCATAGTTGGGATAGCATTTTGAACATTTGGATCATGAGCATCAAAGGTAATAATGTTATCTACACCTAATCTTTCTAATTCTTGTAAAGCTAAAGCACAATCTAATGATTCACGACTTTTTCTTCTATGTTGTCTAGATTCATATAAAAATGGCATAACAACACGAATGCTTTTAGCGTGACCCATCATAGCTAATATTGTTCTTTTAATATCTTGGAAATGTTCATCAGGGCTCATATTATGTTCTTTACCATACATTTGATAGGTAATATTATAATTGTGAGTATCACTTAAAATATAAACATCTTTTCCTCTAATACTTTCTAATAATTTAACTTTTCCTTCACCATCACTAAATCGAACTAGTTGAGAAGGGATTATATAGCTTTTATTTGTTTTTCTAATTTTTTGGATTCTTTTATCAACTTTTTTTCCAAATTCTAAGCAATTGTCCATTACAACTAGACATAAATCTTCTTTTTTCAAATTACCACTCCTTAGGTTAAATATAACATAGTTATTTTGTGATAGTAAGGCTTTTAAATTCTTGTTTTTTGTATTATACTTAAAGTGTTAGCCTTAAAAAAGGAGTGAGCTTTTATGGAATTAATGGTAGGTGTTGGTGTTAGTAATCGTCATGTTCATTTAACTAAAGAAGTTTATGATGAGTTGTTCTTTGAAGAACCAACTATTTTAAAAGAATTAACGCAACCAGATCAGTTTGCTTATAAAGAAACATTAAAAATAAAAACAGATAAAAATAGTATAGCTAATGTGAGAATATTGGGACCTTTTAGAGAGTATAATCAAGTTGAAATATCTGCAACTGATGCTAGATTCTTAGGATTAAATCCACCTATACGAAAAAGTGGAGATTTAAAGGAAAGTGAAACGATTACTTTGGTAGGGCCTAAGGGAGAAGTAACTTTAGCTGAATCTTGTATCATAGCAAATCGTCATTTACATATAACTCCCGAAGAGGCAACAAAGTATAGCTTAAGTGATGATGAAGAAATTATATTAGTTTGTGATAATGTACAAGGGGGAACAATGAAAGCGTTTGTTAAAGTGATGCCAAACACTAAAACAGAAGTTCATTTGGACACAGATAATGCCAATGCTTTTGGAATTAAGCAAGGAGATATAATAAAGGTTATAAAATAAAAAGTTTGTAAATTTCAGCTGCGTGCTTGTGTTTACAAACTTTTTTGTAGTATAATACCTTCACGGGAATATCAGTAGTTGGGTGTCTACCTCTAATCTTGTAAGAGAAAGGAGGTTTGATAAAATGAATAAAAGAACTTTTATAATTAAAGTTCTTCATTCTTTCATTATCATTTTATTTCTTCTTATCATTATGATAGTGGTTATAAAAAAATGACACTTAATTTCATAATCAGAAATTAAATGTCTAACACATATAAAGTGGGTAGACATTCAACATTGCAAAACTGAATGTTCCCGTATTATTTTATGCAAGTTTTCTTGCTAAATACATTATATCATTTAATTTGATATTTAGCAAGTTTAGGATAAATGAGGATTGAAAATATGAGTTTTAAAATTGGAAATATTGAAATTAAAAATCCA
This sequence comes from Bacilli bacterium, assembly GCA_017398945.1. GTDB lineage: Bacteria > Bacillota_I > Bacilli_A > RF39 > UBA660 > RGIG1752. The sequence continues at coordinate 34,786 of JAFQES010000030.1, forward strand.
GTTGTTCTTGCTCCAATGGCTGGAATTTCTAATACTAGTTATCGGAAAATTATTAAAGAAATGGGAGCTGGACTTATCTATGCAGAAATGGTAAGCGATAAAGCCGTTTGTTTTGAAAATGAAAAGACTTTAAAAATGCTAGCAATGAGTGAAGAAGAAAGACCGATTGCTCAACAAATATTTGGTAGTGATATTGATTCTTTTACTAAAGCTGCTCAAATTATAGAAGAAAAAATGAAACCGGATATTATTGATATTAATATGGGGTGTCCGGTCCCAAAGGTAGCAGTTAAAAATCAAGCGGGTAGTGCTTTATTAAAAGATGTTAATAAGATAAAGGAAATAGTTGCGTCAGTTGTAAATGCTGTAAATGTTCCCGTTACAGTTAAAATTCGTAGTGGTTGGGATGAAAAAAATATTAATGCGGTAGAAGTAGCTAAAGCATGTGAAGAAGCAGGGGCAAGTGCTATAGCTATTCATGGAAGAACTCGTAGTCAGGGTTATAGTGGAAAAGCTAATTGGGATATTATTAAGCAAGTAAAAGACAATGTTAATATTCCCGTAATCGGTAATGGTGATGTTACTAGTGCTGAAGAATTTTTAAAAATGTTAAACTATACTAAATGTGATGCGGTGATGATTGGAAGAGGATGTATCGGTAATCCTTGGTTAATTAATGATTGTGTTAATGCTTATAACAATCTATCTAAAAAAGAAGTTAGTATAGAAGAAAAAATAGACATGATGAAAAGACATTTAAATATGTTAATCGAAGATCAAAATGAAAAGGTGGCTATTTTAGAAATGAGAACTCATTTGATGTATTATTTTAAAACTTTACCGAATAATAAACCTTATAAAGTAGCGTTGTGTCAAGCTAAGACGAAAGAAGAAGTATTTAAAATACTTGATGAATATTTAGATGTATTTAAATATAATTTTGAATGATAATAAAATTGGAATTTGTCATTCTAAAATTAAAAATTTACTATTACTTACTATTTTTATTAATGATTATTAACGGGACTAAGCATTCTGATTTTGTTAAACCGGAATGTGTTGCTTTTAATTCTGGTCCATTTCTTTTATATTTTATTGCTTTATTTTTTATTCCAACTGCAATATAATCTCCTAAACAAGAATTAAACATTTTATGATTTTGGCCCAATCCAAATATTTTTTTATCTATAATCTCCTTTTTTGAAAATAATAAAAAATCTTTTTCAAAATTTTTTAAAAATAATTCTTTAAATTTATTTATGCAATTAGCTTTTACAAAAATCATTGATGCTCTAGAATCAATTGAGGTGTTATGTTTTAAACAATTAAATATATCATCATAATCTTCTAAATATATATATTCATTTTTTATTAATCCGTGATCTGCAGTTATAATTATTAATGTATTATTTAATTCATTTACTAATTTTTCAAGCTTTTGGTTTATTATTTTTAAATTTCTTTTTGCTTCCTTTGATTCTAAACCAGTTTTATGTATTATTGAATCTGGATTTTCATAATAAGCATATATAAAATTCTGTTTTTCATTATTACATATCTTTTTTATTTTGTTACACATATCATCAAAACTTTTATATTTTATACCATCAAATGGTGACAAATATGTTGCTTTTACCTTTGTATTAGAATTTATTAAATCAAATATTGTTTTATAACCAAAATATTTATGACAAATATTTTCTCCAGCAATATAATTGTTAGTGTCTTTTTCTTTGTTTAAAAACATAGTAACAACTTTATTTAATGGCTTTATATAATTATCCCATCCAAGCCAACAATGTTGATTAGGATATAATCCTGTAATTATTGAGGTGGTTGCTGATGCTGTTGTTGAAGGAAAAACTGAGGAAATTATGCTTTTTAAATTTTTTCTTAAAAAATCTTTTTTATTTAAATTATTTTCTAAAAAATCATATCCCATTCCGTCACATATAATCAATATAATGTTTTTTGGATTATTGTTTTTTAAATGTTCATCTAGCATTTTTAAGGAATTATTAAATTCTTTTAACCCATAATGCTTTAAAATAGAATTAGGAATACCTACAATACAATTTAGATAATCTATATATTCCATAATCTTCACCTTAATTATATAATATCATCAATATTTATTTTTTATCAATAAATTTTTCATATGCTTTTTTTCTAGTCATATGATTTGTTAAATCAATAGATGAGATGCACTCGGCTATTGAATCTTGTAATATATTGCAAGTAACATTTCCTGTGTTATCCTTTAATGTTCCGTTAGAAAAAATACTAAAATAAGTAGTTCTAAAATCTTCAAAGTCATTAAAATCTATTTGGACATTTGCATCCTTTGTAATAATCATAATTCTGTCTTTTAAATTTTTATAATCTTCATCCGTAATACTAAAATAATCTTCGTTATCTTGAGCTTTAAAATTTATTGGATAATATCTAAATATTTTCCATCTTTTTATATTAAATCTTTTTATTAATTCCCATATGTATGGAATATCATTAATATTTTGTTTAGTTGCTACAGTATTTATTTTTAAATTGATTTTATTGTTGAAAAACAATATGTTATCAACATTTTTAGATAAGTGTTTTTCGCCTCTACCAACCATTTTATGATATTCTACACTTGTGGATTCTAAATCAAATGTTATCCAATCAAATAATCTTAAAATTGTTTCTCTATTATTTTTATTAATCAATAATCCGTTAGTTGTTAAAGATAGCAATATACTTGGTTTTTGGGTTTTTATATATTCTGCTAACTCAAATAAATTTTTATATAATAATGGCTCACCACCAGCAAATGTTATTTTTTCAACACCATGTTCTATTAACTTATCTGCAATAGCTTTATTTTCTGCTAAACTTAAATCTTCTGCTAAAGTTCTATAGCAAAATTCACAAAGTTCATTACATTTTTCGGTAATGTTCCAACAAACTGAATAGATTCTATTCATATATATCACCTAAAATTGATTATTATATTATCATTTTACTTGAGATTAGTCAAATATTATTTTATAATGGCATTGTCATGGGAGGTAATTGGTATTATAGGATTAGTTACAGATATGGTTAAATTGGAACCGTATACAAACGAATGGAAAAATGAATTTGAAAAAGAAAAAGAAGGATTATCAACTTTATTAAATGATTTTAAGGTTGATATACAACATGTTGGTAGTACATCCATTGAGGGATGTTGCGCAAAACCGATTATTGATATTTTAATCGGAATAGAATCGTTAGACTTTAGTGAAAAATTAATTGCGTTGTTTCTAGAACATGGTTATATTTATAAGTTTAATGTTCCAGGTGAAATATATTTTAAAAAACAATGTGATGGATTAACAACTCACCATATACATATCGCGCCTATTCAAGGACAAGTGTGGAAAAATCAAATTTTATTTCGAGACTATTTGAGATTACATCCAGAAAAGTTACAAGAATATATGGAACTTAAACAGGATTTAGCTATTCAATATCCAGATGAAAGAGATAGATATTCAAAAGAGAAAGAAGATTTTATTTTACAAATTTTATTTGATGCCGAGAATGAAGTTATAAGAAAAAGGCCAAAAAAGGAGATTTGATTTATGAATAATGATATTACATATGAACAAGATGGAATAGTATTCAATTATCGTGTTGCCATAGTAATTAGAAATGGAAAAAAAATACTTGTTCAAAAAGATGATAGGGCTCAACATTTAACATTGCCTGGTGGTAGATGCAGTCTTGGAGAAAGTTCTGTTGCAACTGCAATAAGAGAATTTAAAGAGGAAACAGGCATTGACACAAAATTTAAAAATGGTGTTGGAATTATTGAAAACTTTTTTACATCGAGTTTTACTGAAAAAAATTTTCATGAAATTCTTATGATTAATGAATTAGAATTTTTAGATGATGTTTTATATAAAAAAGAAATTATAAATAATATTGAAGAAAAAAAAGATAAATTTAAACATTTAAAATATGTTTGGATTAATGTTGATGAATTAAAAAAATTAATATTTAACCCAATTCAAATTTTAGATATGCTAGATAAAAATGAATTTCAACATATAATTAATGATAAAAATGAATAAAAATATTTATTTTTTGCTAATTTTATGACGATTACGTTTAACAAATTTATTATTTTAAAATTTTAAAAAATTATTATGAATTTATGATGAATTATTAAAATATTTTAAAGTTTTGGTATGGCTTTATTTAGTTCTCTAATAAAAAAAGAAGCGATTTCTAATTAGAAGTCGCTTCTTCATTTTTATTAATTAATTTTAAACATACATCGTTGATAGGTCCTGCTCCAATAGAGATAACAATATCATCTTTTTGGATATTTTTATCTAAGTAATCAACAATATTATCAAATTCATCTATGTAGATAACATTATTGTTTTCCTTTTTGATTAAGTTAACTAAATCTTCTTCTTTTACGTTATAAATATTTTGTTCTCTGGCAGCATATATTTTTGCAATTATGATATGATCAAAATTTTTAAGGATGTTAGCAAACTCATTTAAATGATCTTTAGTTCTACTATAAGTATGAGGTTGAAAAACTGCCCATGATTCATGATGGCTAGTTTTTCTAACGCTATCTAATGTTGTAGCAATTTCAGTTGGGTGATGGGCATAATCATCATAAACCTTTATATTATCTTTAATTGTAGCTAGAAGTTCAAATCTTCTTTCAACTCCAGTATATTTTTCTAATCCTTTTAAAATGCTTTCTACTGGAATTTTGTAGTAGTCGCAAATAGCAAAACAAGCAAGAGCATTATAAACGTTGTGCATTCCTTTAACGTTTAGTTTAACTAAATGTTCTTTTATTTTAAATGAAGCACATCCATTTTCATCAAAAGTAATGTCAGTTGCTTGATAATCACTTTCGTTTTCAATGCCAAAAGAAATATTTGTGCCTTTGTTATAGTTAAACAATTCTTGACATGATATATCATCGTTGTTGGTAACTAAGACATCTTTAGGATTTAATTTTTCAACATATTTTTTAAATGATGCTTTGATGTTATCAAATGTTTTAAAATAATCTAAATGATCAGCATCAATATTTAAGATAACTTCAGCGTTAGGGAAGAAACTTAAAAATTGATCTTTAAATTCGCAAGCTTCTAAAACAAAATAATCACTTTTACCAGTACGATAATTGCTACCCGTAGCTTTTAATACTGCACCTAGTTGGATTGTTGGATCCATATTTGCTTCCAATAAACATAATGCAATCATTGAAGAAGTAGTTGATTTCCCATGAGTTCCACTAACTCCGATAGCTTTGTTAAAAGATTTAGTCATATCGCCAATAAAATCAGCTCTTTCCATTAAAGTAATATTTTTTTCTTTAGCAGCAACAAGTTCTGGATTATCATCAGATACCGCTTTGGAATAAATAACTAAGTCTTGATTAGTTATATTTTCGTAATTGTGTCCAATAGTTATTTTAATACCAGCTTTTTCTAATTTTTCGACATTATGGTTATGTGCAGCGTCAGAGCCTGATACTTTTATACCTGATTCAAACAAATACATAGCAATTCCACTCATGCTAGAACCGCCGATACCTATTAAATGAACGTAGTTATAATTCATTTTAATCACCTTTTTCTTATACTATATTATATAATTTATTAGGAAAAAAATCTACTTTTATAAACAATTTTTAAAAGTGTAAATTAAGGTGTCTATCATAAGTGTCTAGCGAACAAATAAAGTTTTAGAAATATATTTTGGCTTAAATACTAGGCTAAATGTTTTTTTGGAGAAAAAAATAAATTGCTTTTCTAAAAATGGATTGTAAAATTTAATTTTTTTTCAAAAAAAACATTGAGTTATTAAATTCTCTTTGATATGATTTGTTTAGTAGAGGGTAGAGTTATGAAAAGCAAAGTGTTTGAAGAGTTAGTTGTTGTTAAAAGAAGTGGACAAAGAGTCAATTTTAATGGAACTAAAATAGCTATTGCTATTAAGAGTGCTTTTGATGACGTCTATGAAAGTCTTGATGAAAATAATGTTAATAAAATATATGAAAATGTTTTAAATAATATATATGATAATTACCAAGATAGAAAAACAATTAATGTGGAAGATATCCAAGATATTATAGAATACGAATTAAAAAAAGATAATGTTGATGTATATGAAAGATTTAAAGATTATCGAACCAGAAGAGCAGCATCTAGAGAAGCATTTAATATAAAACAAACTCATAAATTTGTTAAAGCTGTTGAAACTATAGGACTTACCGCTAAAAATAAGTTGAATGATAAACCTTTAGAACTTATAAATCGTTTTGGTAAAATTATTTCTAAAGAATTTGCAGTAGCATATTTATTAGATAATAAAAGTTTAAGAGCCCATGATGAAGGAGCAATTTATCTTAATAATCTAGATTGTTATTCTCTGGGGAATATTGCTGGATGTAATATAAGCTTAGATAGTATAAAAGATTATACATTACAAGACTTTTTCTTAGCTTTAACGAATTTAACTATAGCGAGCGCTAAAGATGTTTATAAAGAAGTAGTTGTTAGTAATTTTGATACAACATTAAAAAATCCTCTTATTAAGGAATTTAAGAAAATATTTCAAAAAAATATAAATATCTATTTAGATTCATTGATGTTAAAAGGTTATTTGAATAATGAGTTATTAACAAATTATATTGATAGTCTGATGGAAATAGAATTTGTCTATAATGAAGAATTAATAAAAAATGATCAAGTAAAGGAAATATTTCAAAAAGCATTTGATACATCGTTAAAAGATTTAGAAAAATTATTAGAAAATGATTTTAAAATATTGTTTAATTCATTAAATAATTTAATTGATAATAATGTCAAAATAACGATAACATTAGATAATTCGAAATCATTAATAAATGAATTTATAATGAAAATTTATCTGAGTTTAGACATACCGAAAAAAATAGTTACTAACATTTATTTAAAAAATAATCCAAATTTGAACAAAGTAATTGCTGAAGCTATTTTTAAAGGTAAAAAAATTCATATAATTAATGAAGATGATAATAATTGTAATTATTTCTCAACTGGTGAACGAGTTTATGAGAACATTAATGATAAAAGTATTTCGGTAGGAAGAACGATAAACTCGCAAAATACAATAAATTTATGTCGATGTGCTTTAAAAACTAAAAGTGAAAAGGAATTTTTTGAACTACTTAATGATATGGTTGACATATGTAAAAATGCTTTACAACAAAGATATGAACTTCAAGCAAATAAATATAAAAATACTTATAATATAATTTTTAATCCTAATATTTTATTTGGATCTGAAAAGATTGAAGATAAGCAAAAGGTAAGAAAAGTAATACGTAATGGTAATTTATATATTGGATTTGTTGGTCTTATTGAAGCAGTCTTAATTTTAAATAAGCGAGAAGTGTTTGGAGAAGAAGATCAAAGATTGCTATTTAAAATATTAGATTTTATTAATGATAAATGTCAAAGCTATACGGAGTCGGAAAGATTAAATTTTAAATTATGTGAAATATATGATAAGAATATTTTGCAAGAACTAATTAAAATTGATAAAAGTGTTTATGGGATAACTAAATTATTAGATAAATCTAAATATGATGATATTAATGATTATATCAATGATTTAAAAGTATTGGCTAAATATCAAGATAAAACATCTTGTTTAATAAAAATAAAATTATTAAAGAAAAATATAAAACAAATTGAAAATACTTTAGAAGATATTTTAAAACTTAATATAAAGTATGCTAAAGTTGAGGTTTAATGATGACAATAGATGGTTTTAATAAATTGACTTTACTTGATTATCCAGAACATACAGCTTGTATTATTTTTACAAGAGGATGTAATTTTAATTGTAACTTTTGCCAAAATAGTTCATTAATAAAAGTGGATAAAAATAAAGGATTAATAGATGAACAAGAAGTTTTAGATTATTTAGAAAAAAGAAAAAATATTTTAGATGGTATTGTAATCAGTGGAGGAGAACCAACTATTCAAAAAGACTTAATTGAGTTTATTAAAAAGGTTAAAGAAATTGGTCTTAAAGTTAAATTAGATACTAATGGTTATAATCCAAAGATTTTAGACTATTTAATTCAAAATAAATTAGTTGATTATATTGCCATGGACATTAAACATACTTATGCTAATTATTTAAAGATTATTAAGAAAAATATTATCTTAGATAAGATAAAACAAAGTATTGAGTTAATTAAAGAAAGTGGAATTGATCACGAATTTAGAACAACAATTATGAAAGAGTGTCATAAGTTAGATGATATCGTGGAAATAATTGAGTTGCTTGGAAAAAAAGAAAAATATTATTTGCAAAACTTTGTGGATAGTGATAATGTCAATTGTCCTGGGTTACATGGTTTTACAGATGAAGAATTAATTGGTTTAGAAAATACTTTAAGAAAGTATTCTAAAAATATAAAAATAAGAGGAATTATTAATGATAATTACTTAGTTAAGGAAAGGAATGAAGTATATGTATAAGGTAAAAAAAAGAGAAGGAAAGACTGTTGTTTTTGATATAGAGAAAATCAAAAAAGCTATAGTTCAAGCTTTTGAAGCAGAAAAGAAAAAATATAATGATGATATTATTGATTTAATTGCTTTAAAAGTTACTGCTGATTTTGAACCAAAAATTAAAAACAATGTTGTAAAAGTTGAAGATATTCAAGATAGTGTTGAAAAAGTATTATCTGATGCTGGATATGGTGACGTAGCCAAAGCTTACATTTTATATCGTAAATTACATGAAAAAATGCGTAATGTAAAATCAACAGTACTAGATTATTCTGAAGTTGTTAATAGTTATATTAATGTTACTGACTGGCGTGTTAAAGAAAACTCTACAGTAACATATTCAGTAGGAGGATTAATTTTATCAAACTCTGGTGCTATTACAGCTCATTATTGGTTAAGTGAAGTTTATGATGAAGAAATAGCTAAAGCGCATCGTGATGCTGATATTCATATTCATGATTTATCAATGTTAACAGGATATTGTGCAGGATGGAGTTTAAAACAATTAATTCAAGAAGGACTAGGAGGAGTTCCTGGTAAAATTACTTCTGCTCCAGCTAAACACTTAGCAACATTATGTAATCAAATGGTAAACTTCTTAGGTATTATGCAAAATGAATGGGCAGGGGCACAAGCTTTCTCATCATTTGATACTTATTTAGCACCATTTGTAAAAGCAGATAACTTGGACTACAAAGAAACTAAACAATGTTTACAATCATTTATTTATGGAGTTAATACACCTTCTAGATGGGGAACTCAAGCACCATTTACTAACATTACATTAGACTGGGTTGTACCAAATGATTTAGCAGAGTTAAATGCCATTGTTGGTGGCAAAGAAATGGATTTCAAATATAAAGATTGTCAAAAAGAAATGGATATGATTAATAAAGCCTTTATTGAAATTATGATTGAAGGAGATGCTAATGGTAGAGGATTCCAATATCCAATTCCAACATATTCAATAACTCGTGACTTTGATTGGTCAGATACAGAAAATAATCGTTTATTATTTGAAATGACTGCTAAATATGGAACACCATATTTCTCAAACTATATTAATAGTGATATGGAACCTTCTGATGTTAGAAGTATGTGCTGCCGTCTACGTCTGGATTTAAGAGAATTAAGAAAGAAATCAGGAGGATTCTTTGGTAGTGGAGAATCAACTGGATCAGTTGGGGTTGTAACAATTAACTTACCGAAAATTGCTTATCAAGCTACTGATGAAAAAGATTTCTATGCTCGTTTAGATAAGTTAATGGATATTGCTGCTCGTAGTTTAAAAATTAAAAGAAATGTTATTACTAAATTATTAAACGAAGGGTTATATCCATATACTAAGAGATACTTAGGAACATTTAATAATCACTTTTCAACAATTGGTTTAATTGGTATGAATGAAGTTGGATTAAATGCTAATTGGATAAAAGCTGATTTAACAAATGAAAAAACTCAAAAATTTGCAGTAGAAGTTTTAAATCATATGAGAGAAAGATTATCTGATTATCAAGAAGAATATGGTGATTTATATAACTTAGAAGCAACTCCAGCAGAATCAACAACATATCGTTTTGCAAAACATGATAAAGCAAAATTCCCAGATATTATAAGTGCAGCTAAAGAAGGGGAAACTCCATATTATACAAATAGTTCACATTTACCAGTAGGTTATACTGATGATATCTTTACAGCTTTAGATATTCAAGATGAATTACAAACACTATATACATCTGGTACAGTATTCCATGCTTTCTTGGGAGAAAGATTAAATGATTGGAAAAGTGCTGCTAATTTAGTGAGAAAAATTGCTGAAAACTATAAATTACCTTATTATACTTTAAGTCCGACTTATACAATTTGTAAGGAACATGGCTATTTCAATGGTGAACATTTTGAATGCCCTGAATGTGGTGGTAAGACTGAAGTTTATTCAAGAATTACGGGATATTATCGTCCTGTTCAAAACTGGAATGATGGAAAACGTCAAGAATATGATAATAGAAAATTATATGATCCGTCTTGTGCTGGGGATGGCGTAAATCCTAAATTAAAAGGTAAGGATGTATTAGGAGATAAAGTTATGTTATTTGGAACAAAAACATGTCCTAATTGTAAAGTTGCAAAAGGTTTATTAGAAAAAGCTAATATTGAATTTATTTTTGTTGATGCTGAAGAAGATGTTGAATTAACAAAGTCATTAAATGTAAAACAAGCTCCAACATTGGTAGTTATTAAAAATAATGAACAACAAAATATTGTAAATTTATCAAATATTAAAAAATGGGTAAGTGAACAATGATTTATGATGCAATAATAATTGGAGCCGGTCCTGCGGGACTTACAGCTGCTATATATTTGTTGCGAGCTAATAAAAAAGTTTTAGTATTAGAAAAAGAGACTATAGGAGGACAAATTTCGTCCTCTCCTTTAGTTGAAAATTATCCGGGGTATTTAAGTATAAGTGGTAGTGAACTTACTGGGAATATGTTCGATCAAGTATTAAATCTTGGGGGAGAAGTGGAAATTGAAGAAGTTATTAAAATAATTGAAAATGAAGTTATAACTGAGGATAATACTTATAAAACTAAAACGATTATAGTAGCAACAGGATGTAAGCCAAGGGTTTTAGGAATAGACAATGAAGAAAATTTAATTGGAAATGGAATACATTTTTGCGTAGCATGTGATGGAGCTTTTTATAAAGATAAAAAAGTTGCAGTAATTGGTGGAGGAAATAGCGCCGTAATTAATGCCATTTCTTTAAGCGATTATTGTACAGAAGTTATTTTGATTCAAAATTTAGATCATCTAACAGCGGAACAAAATTTAATTGATACTTTAAATAAAAAAAATAATGTAAAAATTATTTTAAATGGTAAAGTAGTAAGTTATATAGGTGAAGATGCTCTTGAAGGATTTATTTTAAAAAACAATGAAGAAATTATAGTAGATGGTTTATTCTTATCGATTGGACAGGTACCTAATTCGGACTTTATAAAAGAATTTTTAGATATAAAAAATAATTATATTGATTCTGATGATTGTTTAACTAAGTATCCAAATGTTTTTGTGGCTGGAGATGTTAGAACAAAAGAGATAAGACAACTAACTACTGCAACGAGTGATGGAACAACTTGTGCGATTAAAGCAATTGATTATTTAAACAATTTTTCTTAAGAAAAATTATTAAATAAGCAAATGTTTGTCTTGTTATAAGAGGTATGTGTATGATAAATAATAATGGTACAAAACTTGTAAACACTGAAAGAACAATATTAAGAAAATTTAAAACAAAAGATGCTTTAAGTTTTTTTGAAAATGTTGGGGGAGATGCTGAAGTATCGAAATATGTTGTATGGAATAGACATGAAAATGTTGAAGTAACAAAAAGAGCAATAAACAAGTGGATTGAAAATTATGAAAAAGATAATGTATATTATTGGGCTGTAGAATTAAAAGAAACAAATGAAATTATAGGATCTATTAGTTGTGTAAATGTAGATTTAAAAAATGCTACTTGTGAATTAGGATATGTATATGGTTCAAAATTTTGGAATAAAGGCTATGCAACAGAAGTTTTAAAAGCAGTTATAAATTATTTAATGAAAGAAGAGGGATTTTATACTATCTATGCACAACATTTAAGTCTTAATCCTGCATCTGGACGAGTACTGGAAAAATCTGGCATGGTATATGAAGGAAGACTAAAAAATAGAATAATAGATAAAAATACTGGCATATATGATGATCTATTGTCATATTCTATTTGTGCAAAATAAAGGCGTCTTTTATTAAAAAAATGTGGAATTTAATATAAGTTTCTACATTTTTTTATTTGCAAGAAAAAAGCAACTATTTTAGTAGTTGCTTATTCACCCATGATATTTTCAATTTCTTCAAGGCTATTTGATTCAGTATCAATATCATTGTTTTCTATATTTGTTTCATTATTTTGATTCTCATTTTGATCAATATTTGGAATATCTATTTTTTCTGTTCCAACAGTAAATAAAACAGATTTGACATTTTTTACTAAAACGCCAGATGCAACATTTTGATTTGTAATTATATTGCTAGAACGATCTAAATAATCAAATTCGACTGTTATATTATTTTCTGTTGCCCAACTTTGAGCTTCGCTAACAGTTTTACCAATAAAGCTTGGCATTAATTTTAAACTTTCACCCGAACGAATTCCTTTGCCAAACACTTTTGATTCGTAGTCTTCATTAATTGAATAACTAAAAGTTTTAACTAATTCTGGTTTTTCTATTTCTAGATTTTCTTTCATCAATTTAGTTATTTCAGCAAGACTGTCTGGATAATAAGATAGAGCAGATGTAACACGAGTTCCTAAATTTACTGGCAAAGAAGAAACTTCTAAATAAGTCTTTTTAATATTTATCATTTCTTCTTTATTTAAAGTTCTTTCTAACATGCTTTTTAAAATATCATAACTTGAAATTATTTGATCTCTACTCATATTAGTAGCAATATTGTTACTAACAGCATCTAAAACACTTTCGAATTTATCAAAGCTATTGATAGTTAAAGCTTTTTGCGCTAGAGCAGTAATAACTTCTTGTTGGTGTCTATTTCTTGCTAAGTCACTTTCAATATATTGGCTACGATTTCTAGCATAAGCTAAAGCTTGTTCTCCATCTAGGGTTTGCATTCCATAATCAAGATATATTACTTTTCCACTACTACGATCACTAGATCCTGTACATACTTTCCCTTTACAATCTATTCCGTGGTTAGTATTAAAATCAGGTTCTTCTACATCTATAGTAACACCACCAACAGCATCGACTAAATGAACTACAGCTTTAAAATTAACTTTTATATAATAATCTATTGGTATATCAGTTAATTGTTCAATAGTATCAATTACACAACTAGTTCCATAGGCAGCTGATGAATTAATTTTAGCATAAGCATTATTTCGACACGCTATTGGAACATAAGTATCTCTTGGAATGCTAAACATTGTAGCAGTTAAAGTTTTAGGGTTAAATGTCATTAAAATTAAAGTGTCTCCATTAAAAGCGGCATTAGCATCTAAACCTTCACTATCCGAATCAACGCCTAATGCTAATACTGTAAATGGTTCAGTTAAACTCTTGTTGCTAATAATTTGTTTGTCTTCATTTTTTCTTTTTTCACTATATTTATAAATAATTTTAGTTACTTCACCAATATCTGTAAAATGTTCTTCGCCATTAAATAAAGTAACATAATTTTCGGATACAAAGATTGCATCAACATCGCCGTTATATAAATCAGAAATCATTATTAAATAATCATCATATTTTTTGATATCATTTTTTAATTTATATTTACTTAAAATTTCTTTAGCTAAAATATTACCTTCGATATCATCTTCATTTGATATCATACCAATCTTGCTATTTTCATTAAATTCGGTATCCTTCATACTTATTAAATAAGAAGTATAAACAATCATATCTTTTTCGCCTAGACGATCTAGAGTATCATAGGCAAACGTAAATACAAAGTTAGCAACTCCAAATATAATACTAAATATGAATGTAAAAATAGTTAAGACTGTAAATAATTTGTACTTTTTTTGAACTAATTTAATTAAACCTACAAATAAGTAAGTAATAATCCAAATAGCAAAAAAGAAAATAACGATAACTCTGAGTAAAGTTTCTACATCTTTTAAAGAAAGAATATTTATTACAAATAAAATGTATAATACTAGATATAATATGGTACTAATTCCAAAAAAAGATAGAGCAACTTTGCTAGCTTTTTTTAATTTTTTTAAAAGTACTTTCATAATGACTCCTTTGTATTTTTTTAACATATTTAATTATAATATAAAATGATAATAAACTCAATGTTAAATTGTTGACACTATAATTGCATTTATGCATAAAAATAACTTTATTTATGTTATAATTATTAAGATAGAAGGGATGAAATATGAGAAAATTTGTTAAAACAATATTTATTTTTATATTATTAATCATATTTTATCCAAGTATAACTTATGCTGATGTTTATTATGTAACTAAAGAGGATGCTAATTTAAGGAGTACTGCTCAAGTAGTTGATGAAAATGTAATTATGTCAATTAAAAGAGGTGCGGTTGTAGAACTTTTATCCGAATCTAAAACTTGGGGTGGTTCTTGTAATTCTGGTTGGTATAATATTAGTTATGCTGGTAGTGTTGGGTATGTTTGTTCGGGATATATTGCTTATGGAAATCCTGAAAATGAAACTGATGAATATTTAAGACCGTGGACTACTCCTAAAAAAGCTATTATAGGTGGAGCTAAATATATAGCTAGTTCTTATATAAATAGGGGACAAAATACTTCGTATTTAAAGAAATTTAACGTTACTAGCAATAGTACTTATAATCACCAATATATGGCTAATTTAGCAGCACCTTATAGTGAATCTTATAATAGTTATAAAAGTTACCGAGATAATGGATTACTTGAATTACCATTAGAATTTTCAATCCCGATATTCACAAATATGCCTGATTATACAAAATTGCCAGGAAAAGATGCTGATACTTCTTGTCAAATAGAAATTACGGATGAAGCGTTTGAAACAGAACTAAATAATCAAGGATTTCCCGAAAGTTATAAATGCAAATTAAGATTGTTACATACCAAATATCCAAATTGGAAATTTGTGGCATTTCAAACTAATTTAGATTTCAATAAATCAGTTAGGGCCGAACAAGCTGTTAGTTCGATTAATGGAGGAAGTATTTATTATGCAACTCCAGTAGAAGAAACTGAATCAGGTTGGTACATTGCTAATACCGAAACAGTAGAATATTATTTAGATCCAAGAAACTTTTTAAATGAAGAAAGGATCTTAATGTTTGAAGATTTATCTTATCGAGATTATTATACTGAAAGTGCTATTAGTACGATTTTAAAAGGAACATTCATGGAAGAGTATTCTTTATTAGATAATCAAACTTATTCAAGTATTTTTGTGGAGGCAGGTACTACTGCACAAATGTCTTCGGTTTATTTAGCTAGTTTGGCAAGACAAGAAAGTGGCTCTAATGGTTCAAAAGCAACCAGTGGAAACGAATTTACTTATCAAGGAACAACTTATAAAGGTTTATATAATTTTTATAATATTGGTGCTAATAGTAGTGCAGAAAGTCCTATTTTAGCAGGACTTGTATGGGCGACTGGTGGGTTTGATACCGATTACGTAACTAATAATAATTCTAGTAGTTCATCAAATAATTCTTCTTCTGCTCCTCCGGCGGATAAAAATCCAAGTCCAGTTTTAAGTGAACAAGATATTTTAAATAAAATGGGTGTAAAAAAGTCATCTGATTGTTTAACGGGGATAGAGCTTGGTAAAACAGTGGGAGAGCTGAAACAAAATTTATCTGGTTTAACCATCTCAACTGCACTTGGAGATGGAGATAAAGTTAGAACAGGAATGATTTTAACAGTATCTGATGGAACAACGTCATATAAATATACTTTAGCAATAGCTGGAGATGTTGATGGTGATGGGGAAATGATGGCAACTGATTATGTAAAAATAAAAAATTATATTATGGAAGTTAAAGATAGTAGTTTAAATGTTGCTCAAAGCTTAGCGGCTGATGTTGATAACAATGGTTCAATTGGGGCAACTGATTATGTATTAATAAAAAATAATATTATGAATAGGTGATAAGAATGAAAAAAGTGTTATTTACAATTATGATGTTGATATTAAGTGTTAATTTAGTAAATGCTGCATCATATAGTGTTTCAGTGGGGACAAAAAGTTTAACTAAAGGGGGTTCAACAAACTTAACGATAAAAGGATCAGATGTTACTGGAAGGTTTAATATAAGAACATCTGATGCTTCGGTTGTATCGGTTAGTGAAAGTTCTATTTGGATTGAAAATAATAGTTATAAGATAACTTTAAAAGCATTAAAAGTTGGAGATGCAACTATTACAGTAACTCCAGCAACTGGTACTTCTGATTCGAATGGTAATGCAGCAAATTTATCTAGCAAATCTGTTAAGATAACAGTTGCTTTACCAAGAGAAAAATCAAGTAATAATAATTTAAAAAGTTTATCAGTAGATGGATATGAATTATCTCCAGTATTTGATGTCAATACATTAGAATATACAACTACAGTTCCTTCAACAGTTGATAAAATAAATATAAAAGCTCAAAAAGCTGATAATTATGCATCTATTTCTGGGATAGGAGAATTCGAAGTATCTGAAGGAGTAAATGAATTTGAAGTTATTGTTACAAGTGAAACTAGAAAAGATAAAGTTTATAAAGTTATTGTTAATGTAGAAGACTTAAATCCTATTGAAGTAGACTATGAAGGAGAAAGTTATACAGTTGTCAAAAACCCTAAAAATTTAGTTGCGCCACCAAATTATACAGAAACAACCGTACAAATAGAAAATAATGTTGTACCAGGATTTTATAATGATTATACTAAATATCAATTAGTTGGATTAAAAGATAGTGCTGGAACAATTAGTTTATTTGTTTATGATAATGGTAAATATGACAAATATTGTGAGATAAAAGGTGAATCCGTAGCAATTACTCCAATAGATTTTCCGGAACTTGATATTCCAAAAGAACTAATGTATACCATTGACAAAATAGATTTTAATGGTAGTAAGGTAGAAGCATTAATTCTAGGAGATGGAAATCTTGAAAATGCTAAACATGCTTGGGTTTATGGGATAAACATTGCTACTGGTGAAAAAGCATATTATCATTATAGTTTTGTGGATAAAACTTTACAATATGATAATAATTTATATATACTTGCGGCATTGTGTGAACTTTTGGATCAATATAATAAATATTCTTATATAATTTTAGGAACATCAGTAGGATGTGCAATATTATTAATTTTGACAATTACATTTGCAATTTGTAATCACAGTAAAAAGAAAATATTAAAAAAATATATTGAAAAAAAAGAAAAAGCTTTAGAACAAACAGCAATATTAAATACAAAAGATATTGAAGAAGTTTCCAAAAAAGAAACTAAAAAAGTGGCAAAAAAAGAAGTTATTGAAACAAATGAAGATTTAGAAGAAGCAACTTATAACTTATTTGATGAGGATAAGAAAAAGAAAAAAACAAAGTCTAAAAATAAAAACACTAAAACTGACAAATAACAAAATTTGTCAGTTTTTTTTAATACTTAATTTTTATAATATATCTTTCAGGAGGAAAAATTATGTAATCAAGATAAGAAGTGTTTGTTAAAAAAATTATTTAGTAACCAAGAAATCTGAATGGTTTGGAATAAAGTGAAAGAAAAGTATTGCATTAGTGTTGTTTATGTAATTGCGGTATTATCTAAAAGTGTAAGGTCAAGAAAATATTAGTCAGATTTAAAAAAATTATTGAAGAAGGATGTAATGAGTTGTCCGAGAAAATTGGACAACTGAAATTAAAATCTTCTGATAGAAAATATTATATTAGAAAACGAATAAAGTTAAGAAAAACTTTATTTTTTATTGGTTTATTTTAAAAATTCTATTATAATTTTATTATGGTGGTATAAATGATAGAAGAATTATTTGATTTAGATAAAACTATTTTAAAAAAAGAATTTTTAAAAGTTAATTATCCTTGGGAATTATTAATAGATTTAAAATCGATAATAATCAATATGGGAAATGGTTTAAATAAAGAAGATTATCAAGAAATAAAAGAAAATGTTTGGGTAGGTAAAAATGTTAAAATATCTTCCTCTGCA
Organism: Bacilli bacterium; assembly: GCA_017398945.1. Taxonomy (GTDB): domain Bacteria; phylum Bacillota_I; class Bacilli_A; order RF39; family UBA660; genus RGIG1752. Next base: position 53,122 of record JAFQES010000030.1, read on the forward strand.
GAAATAAATGGACCATGTATTATCGGAAATGATACAGAAATAAGAGTTAATGCATTTATCAGAGGCAGCGTTATCATTGGCAATAATTGTGTTATTGGTAATTCAACAGAAATAAAAAATGCAATTCTTTTTGATAATGTAAAAGTTCCCCATTTTAATTATGTGGGTGATTCGATCTTAGGATATAAAGCTCATTTTGGGGCTGGGGTAATTACTAGTAATGTAAAAAGTGATGAATCAAATGTAGTTGTATGTTATAAAGATAAAAAAATTGAAACCAATAGAAAGAAAGTTGGAGCTATTGTGGGTGATCGAGTTGAGGTTGGATGTAATGCAGTTTTAGCTCCTGGAACTATAATTAATAAAAATAGTAATATATATCCCTTAACTTTGGTAAGAGGTTATATACCACAAAATGTAATTGTTAAAGATTTAAATAATATAGTAGAAAAGAAGTAGTTTATGAAAACAAATATATATATTGATTTTGATTCAACTTTATTTAATACTGATGAATTTTATGGTGAGTTTTTAAATATTTGTAGAAAATATAATGTTGATAACAAGCGAGTTATCAACATTAAAAATGAAATATTTAAAAAAGCTTGTGATTTTAATTTAGATATTTTAGCTGAAAAAATATTTGAAATTCATAATTTAAAAAAAGAATTCCTAGATGAAGTAGAAAAATTATATTCTTCTAAATATTTATTTGATGATACAATTTCTTTTTTGGAAAGCATATATTTAAAGTATGAGTTAGTGTTATTTACCTACGGAAATAAAAGTTATCAGACTAAAAAGATAAATGCAACTGGAATTGATAAATATTTTAAAGATATAATTATTACTGAAAATAGAAAAGACAGTTTAAATATTGATTATGTAAATAGTGTTTTTATTGATAATAATCCCAATGAAATAATTGGATACTATAATAAAGGAGCTAGAAAATTAATAAGGTTGCGTCATGAAAGTGATTTTAGGTGTAAAGTTGACACTAATTTAGAAGATATTTTGGAATTTTCGAATCTTAGTGATATAATAAATAGCAACGCTATAGATTGGGTGGTTAATTATGAATAAAAAAGTTGTAGCATTTGGTGGGGGAACTGGTTTAAGCTGTTTGCTTAAAGGTTTAAAAGGATATCCTTTAGATATAACAGCTGTGGTATCAGTATCTGATGATGGTGGTAGCGCAGGAGCATTAAGAGATGAATTTAATATATTAGCTGTTGGTGATATAAGAAGGGTATTAGTTGCTTTATCAACAAATGAAGGATTAATAGAAAAATTATTTAATTATCGTTTTGAATCAGCTGGTAATTTAAATAAACATACTATTGGGAATCTCATTTTAACGGCATTAGCTAAAAAGCTAGGTTCAATTCAAAAAGCAATTGATGCTTTAGATGAAATATTTAATATGAGAGGTAATGTAATGCCTTTCACGGAAGATAATAACTTAAAATTAGTTGCAAAAATGGCTGATGGAAATGTTATTGAAGGGGAACATCACATAACAAGTTATCCTTCTAAAATAATGCAAGTGGCTTATAAAGAAGAACCTATAATAAATGAAAATTTATTATATGAAATTAGACAAGCAGATATGATTGTCTTAAGTATGGGAAGTTTGTTTACAAGTGTTATCCCTAATTTATTAAGTGAACAAGTTAGAAGAGCAATTGATGAAAGTAATGCTAAGATAGTTTATTGTTGTAATATGTTTACACAGCCTGGAGAAACTGATGATTATAAGGTTAGTGATCATATTAAAACTTTAAATCAGTATTTAGGTAATCGTAAGGTTGAATATGTTATAGCTAATTGTGGAGAAATAGATTTAGAATTAGCTCATAAATATTCAACAGAAGAACAAAAAGATCCTGTTGAATTAGATTATGAAGAAACAGAAAAATTAGGAATAAAAGTTTTTGTTGAAGATTTAGCATATATTAAAAAAGAAAGTACAACTGGGAAAAATGTTATTAGACATAATTATGTTAAGTTAGGAAGTAATATAAATGCAATTGCGCTTAATCAGGAACATATGTTAAGAACCAGAAAGACGGACAATAAATAGATTGTTCGTTTATTTTTGTATCTATTGAATTTGCGTTAAAAAGTTCTTCTTTTTTTTGATTCTTTGGGGTATACTATTTGTAAGAGGTAGTTATTATGAATTTAGAAGTGAATAGTCATAAGTTTTATTTTATATTAATTGTAACATTTTTTATAAGTTTTATTTTAGTTCCTTTGGCAAGAAAAATTGCTTTTCATGTTAATGCTGTTGATAAACCAAATCATCGAAGAGTTAATGAAGTTGCTATGCCTACTCAAGGTGGATTGGCAATATTTGTAACATTTATGATAGGATTTATGCTATTTGCAGACATGAATGTGCAAATGATTTCTATTTTGATAGGTGGTTTTATTTTAATATTAACAGGATTTATAGATGGAATAAATTCTATTAAAGCCAGTCATAAGATGCTAGCTCAAATATGTGCAGCTGCAGTAGTTGTCTTTTACGGAAAAATATTTTTAAGTGATATTTCATTTTTAGGTTTGGCATTTACTATACCTAGTCCTTTAAACTATATTTTTTCAATAATTTTTATTGTTGGAATTATAAATGCTATAAATTTGATTGATGGTTTAGATGGATTATGTGGTGGTGTATCATCTATATATTTTGCAACAATAGCAATTATTGCATTTATCTTAAATAGATATGGTGGGCTTGATATAATGCTTGCTTTAATAATGCTAGGTTCTACGTTAGGATTCTTATTCCATAATTTTCCACCAGCATCGATATATTTAGGTGATACTGGAAGTATGTTTTTAGGGTATATGATATCTGTTATTTCTTTATTGGGATTTAAAGTTACAACTTTAACATCTTTAGTTATTCCATTAGTAATATTAGCAATTCCAATATTTGATACATTATTAGCAATATTTAGAAGGATATTAAAGGGTGAATCAATTGGTAAACCAGATAAAGAACATTTTCATCATCAGTTATTAAAGATGAAATTTTCAACTAGAACAACAGTTTTAATTATATATGCAGTAAACATTTTATTCTCAGTTGTATCTGTTTTATATGTAATAGGAGATCCACAGTATGCTATTTTAATTTATGTTTTATTAATGATAATGTTATTATTCTTAGTTTTAAAGACAGATATTTTATTTAAACATAAGAAAAAATAGTAAATTTAACTGTTTAAAAGTATATAGAATTAGGTATGTTGGCCAAAAATGCTTTTAAATAGCTTTTTTTGGTGGTAAAATAGATTATGAAGTAAGGATGTGATTTTATTAGAATTTTGTTTATAACTTCAGATTATTCAAAACCAGAAAAAGGTTCTAATATATATACGGATTTAGCTGAAGCATTAAAAAATAATAACCATGATATAAAAGTTGTGGTTACAGAAGAAAAAAAGAAAATAGATCAAACTACATTATTTACCGAAAATAATATTCCTGTATTAAGAGTTAAAACAGGTAATTTATATGAAGTGAGTTTTGTAGAAAAAGCATTAACTTTTTTAACTTTGAGTAGATCGTTAAAAAAAGGAATTAAAAAGTTTTTTGATAACGAAAAATTTGATTTAGTATTATTTCAATCTCCGCCACTTACAATGTGTAGTGTGGTTAAATGGGCGATGAAAAAGTATAAATGTCCATCATATTTAATGATGAAAGATATCTTTCCTCAAAATGGTGTAGATATAGGACTTTATAGTAAACAAAGTCCTATATATTGGTATTTTAGATATAGAGAAAAAGGGCTGTATAAAATTAGTTCTAAAATTGGTTGTATGTCTGAAGGAAATATCAGTTATTTGTTAGAACATAATAAATTTTTAGATAAAGATAAGTTAGAAATTTTTCCTAATACTGTAAAAATTACTAATCAAGCTAAAGTTAATAAAACTACTAAGAAAAAGATTAGAGAAAAATATGGTTTAACTGAAGATGATGTTGTTGCTATATATGGCGGTAATTTTGGGAGACCACAAGGATTAGATTTTTTGCTTGATGTTCTTAGATCATACAAAAACAAAAAAAATGTAAAATTTATTTTAATTGGACGAGGAACAGAAAAAGCTAAAATATTTGGCGAGGTAAATAATAATGGTTATAAAAATGTTTTAACTTATGATTTTATGCCTCGTGATGATTATGAAGCATTAACTAGAGTTTGTGACATTGGATTAATTTTTTTAGATAAAAGGTTTACTATTCCAAATTATCCATCAAAAACACTATCTTATTTTGAGTGTTCACTTCCGATAATGGCGGCTATAGATAAAAATACTGATTACAGCAAACTGTTGGAAGATGTTAATTGTGGATTTTGGGTGGAAAATGGTGATATAAAATCATTTAAAAATAAATTTAATCAATTATTAAAAGATAAAAAGTTGCGTAGCACTATGGGTGATAATGGTCATCAACATTTAGTGAATGAATGGAATGTTGAAAAATCAGTAAAAATAATAGAAAGATATTTAGGTGAGAAAAATGTTTAAAGACAAAGTATTATTAATAACAGGAGGTACAGGTTCATTTGGGAATGCTGTGTTAAATAGATTTTTAGATTCAGATTTGAAAGAAATAAGAATTTTTTCAAGAGATGAAAAAAAACAAGAAGATATGCGTATCAAATATAAAAATGATAAAATCAAATTTTATATTGGCGATGTTAGAGATTATAGAAGTATAGATGATGCTATGGATGGAGTTGATTATATTTTCCATGCTGCAGCATTAAAGCAAGTTCCTTCATGTGAATTTTTTCCAGTTCAAGCTGTAAAGACGAATGTTTTAGGAACAGAAAATGTTTTAGAAGCAGCTATTAACCATGGGGTAAAAAAGGTAATTGTTTTAAGTACTGATAAAGCAGCTTATCCAATTAATGCTATGGGGATGAGTAAAGCGATGATGGAAAAAGTTGCTGTAGCTAAAGGTAGGGACTTACCAGAAGGAAAAACAGTTATTTGTCGTACTAGATATGGTAATGTAATGGCTAGTCGTGGTTCAGTTATTCCTCTATTCTGTGATCAAATTGCTGAAGGAAAACCACTTACAATTACAAATCCAGAAATGACTAGATTTATGATGACTCTAGAAGATGCTGTGGATTTAGTAGTTTATGCATTTGAACACGGAGAACAAGGTGATTTATTTGTTCAAAAAGCACCAGCTGCTACAATTGATGTTTTAGCTCAAGCTGTAAAAGAATTAAAAAATAGTGATGTACCTATAAATTGTATTGGAACAAGACATGGAGAAAAATTATATGAAGTATTAGTTACTAAAGAAGAAATGGTTAATGCTGTTGATATGGGTGATTATTATAGAGTTCCAGCCGATAATAGAAATTTAAATTATCAAAAATATACAAATGAAGGTAATGCTGATCTAAATGATATTGAAGAATATAATTCACATAATACAAATAGATTAGATGTTGAAGGAATGAAAACTTTATTAAAAAAACTAGATTTATTTAAATAATAGAGGTGCACATGAAAATATTAATAACAGGAAGTAAAGGTTTTATAGGAAAAAATTTAGTATCACATTTACAAGAGCAAGAAAATATTGAAATTATTTCTTTTGATGTAGAAGATAATTTTGAAAAAATAGAAGAAAATATTGATTCAATTGATTTTATTTTTCATCTTGCTGGTGTAAATAGACCGCAAAATCCAGAAGAATTTTATACTGGAAACAGCGATCTTACAAAAAGAATAGTTGATTTAATAAAAGATAAAAACATACCTTTTTTAGTTACTTCAAGTATCCAAGCTGTTCGTGATAATGATTACGGTAAAAGTAAAAAGATTGCTGAAGATTATATAATTGACAATTTAAAAAAATATTATATATATAGATTACATAATGTTTTTGGAAAATGGTGTAAACCAAACTATAACTCCGTAATAGCAACTTTTTGTTATAATATTGCTCATGATTTAGATATTACTGTTAATGATCCAAGTGCGGAATTAGAACTTATATATATTGATGATATTATTTATGAATTTATTAGGGTTTTAAAGGGAATTGACCCAGACGAAAAACAAGATAATTATTGTTATATAAACCCAAGATATAAAGTCACATTAGACTATATAACAAAAAAATTATATGAATTTAAAGATAGTATGAATTCAATATATGTTCCTAATACTGGAAATGATTTTATCAAAAAGCTATATGCAACATACGTAAGTTATGTTGATACTGATAAAACATTTGTTAAAGCTGTAAAAAATGTAGATGAACGCGGAGCGTTTATAGAATTAATGCGTACATATGAGTGTGGACAATTTTCAGTATCATTTAGTAAACCTGGAGTTGTAAGAGGAAACCACTATCATCATACTAAAATGGAAAGATTTATTGTAATTAAAGGAAAAGCTAAAATAAGTTTTAGTAGTGTAATTAATGATGATAAATATTCGTTTATTGTTGATGATAGTGAAATAAAAATTGTTACAATTCCAGTAGGTTATACACATAACATTGAAAATATTGGTGATGATGAAATGATTCTAGCTATATGGTGTAATGAATTATTTGATAAAAAACATCCAGATACTTATTTTAAAAAGGTGGAAGAATAAATTTTTAGATAAAGCAACTAATAAATTTGCTATTAGTTGCTTTTTTATTGATTTTTATTAACAAAAAAGCCAGTTTCTTTATAAAAATAATATTTTTTATAATATTTATATGATATAATTATTTTAGAATGTTTTTATAGTTAGGTGGTAATAATGAATAAATTAAAAGTTATGGTTGTAGTAGGTACTAGACCAGAAATTATTAGATTATCAGAAGTTATTAAAGCAGTTGATAAATATTTTGAATTAATTTTAGTTCATACTGGACAAAATTATGATTATACTTTAAATCAAGTGTTTTTTGAAGAGTTTGGATTAAAAGAACCAGATTATTATTTAGATTCTCCTGGTAAACATTTAGGAGAAACTGTTGGAAATATTATTTCGAAAAGTTATGAAGTTATAAGAGAAGTTAAACCGGATGCTTTACTTGTATTAGGGGATACTAATAGTTGTTTAGCAGCTTATTCCGCTAAAAGATTAAAAGTACCAATTTTTCACATGGAAGCAGGTAATAGATGCTTTGATTTTAATGTTCCAGAAGAAATAAATAGAAGAGTAGTTGACCATGTAAGTGATGTTAATTTGGCTTATACAGAAAATGCCAGAAGATATTTAATTAATGAAGGAATTAAAAATGATTTTCTTTATGTTACTGGATCGCCAATGGCTGAAGTACTTATGAAGAATATGGAAAATATTAATAAATCAAAAATCTTAGAAAAATTGAATTTAAAAGAAAATGATTATTTTGTGGTAAGTGCACATAGGGAAGAAAATATCGATATTGATAAAAACTTTGAAAAGTTGGTTAATAGTTTAAACAAAGTTGCTGAAACTTATGGTAAGAAAATTATTTTCTCGACACATCCAAGAACAGCAAAACGGATCAAAGAAAAAGGCGTTAAGTTTAATGATTTAATTATTAATATGGAACCTATGGGATTCTTTGATTATGTTAATTTACAAAAAAATGCCTTCTGTGTTTTATCTGATAGTGGGACTATTCCTGAAGAAAGTGCCGTTTTAAATTTTCCAGGTATTACTTTAAGAAATAGTACAGAAAGACCAGAAGCGTTAGATGCAGGAAGTATGGTTCTAGGCGGAATTAATGAAAGAGATGTATTAAATGCAATTGAAATAGCAGTTAATTCTCATGTTGAAGAAAGAGAAAATCCTGTAAAAGATTATAAAGATACTAATGTGTCTTTAAAAGTAGTTAATATAATTCAAAGCTACTATAATATAATAAATGAAAGAACTTGGAAGAAAAATTAATACTATAAATATATATGAAGTTTATATATTTAATATTTATTTATAGCAATAGGAGTGTATAAGTAATGACAAAGATAAGTGTAATTTCTCCAGTTTATAATGGACAGAAGTACATTAAAAATTTTATTAAATCTTTAAAAAATCAAACATTTACGGATTTTGAATTATTATTGATTAACGATGGCTCTACGGATAATACTTATGAAATAGCAAATAAAGAATTGGAAAAAAGTCAATTAAAATATAAAATAATTAATAAGAAAAATGGAGGACAGTCATCAGCTAGAAATTTAGGGATAAAAAAGGCAAAAGGAGAATATATAGTTCTATTAGACTCTGATGATACAATTCAAAAGAAATATTTGGAAAATATGTATCAAATGGCATTGAAGTTCGATTGTAGTGTAGTAATTTGTGATCTTAACAGGGTAGATGATAGTAATATTTTTGAAGAATCCAATGACGATTTAAAATATGATTTAAAAACTGGTAAAGAGTTTATGGTGGATTTTATAAAACATTATATTGAGATTGGGCCTTGTTCTTTGATGATAAGTAATAAATTTATTAAAGAAATCTCTCTCTTTTTTAATGAAAAATCTAGATACAGTGAAGAACATATTTTTATTTGTCATTTATTACATGAAGCTAAAAATGTAGTTCATTTAAAACAAAAACTTTATAATTATTGTTTAAGATCTGGTTCAGTTAGCACTGGCGCATCGGTTGATAAAATTTTAAATGGTTATAATGAAATAATTAATTCAAATATAAAATATAAAAAATGTAATTGTAAGTATTGTAAAGAATATAATAAATTTGCTATGCCTAGATGGATATTAGCAACGGCAAGGTTTTCTTCAAAAAATATGAGTTATAAATATTACAAAGAATTAATGTTAAAATTAGAATATAAAAGTAATTTAAAAAAATTGTATGATTTTCCAAGCTTTATAATAAGAATATCTTCAAAATTGTTAAACTTTAATCTTTTTATTGCTTATATGTTTTTTAGATTATGGGGTGGCAATAAATGAAAATATTATATATTTGCAATTTTGTAGATAAAAATTATTTTAACGATATTTTTAATAAAGCTTTGGAAAAACCAATTCAAAGTATTCAAAAGTTTAATGAATTATTTGTTGAAGGTTTACGAAAAAATAAAGATGTAGAAAGTATAAATATATTATCTCATGCTCCAGTTAATAGAAAAATATCTAAAAAATGTTTCTGGAAAGGTAAATCTTTAGAAGATGGAAATGTTAAATATAGTTATATTCCCTTTATAAACATTAAAATATTAAAACAAATCTGTTTGTTTATAATGAGTATTTTTTATGTATTATTTTGGAATGTAAAATACATCAATAAAAACAGAACTATTGTAGTGGATGGTTTTGTTCCAGTAATTTCTACAGTTGCTGTAATAATTGGTAAAATTTTTAATATAAGGATTATATCTCTTTATACTGATATTGTTAAGTTTGATGCAAATGATACGTTTGTTAAAAAAAATTTTGTGCGAAATTTTATTAAAAAGGTAATTAATATAGGAGATGTTATTAATTTAAAGTTTACTGATATGTTCATATTATTAACGTTGCAAATGAATGAAATAATTAATAAAAATAATAAACCTTTTATTGTTATAGAAGGTTTTGTGGATAGTAAGTTTAACCCTCAAAAAAATGTTGAAAAGAAAAAAGCAATTATGTATGCTGGTGGATTATATGAAAAATATGGTGTAAAATTATTAATTGATTCATTTATCGAATGGAACAATTCTGAATATGAATTATGGTTATGTGGTGGTAATGGAGATTTAATTGACTATATAAATAGTTTAAATTATAAAAATATTGTATATTATGGAGCTTTACCAAATGATAAAATTGTAGAAATGGAGCAAGCTTCTACTTTGTTAGTTAATCCTAGATTTAGTAATGAGGAATATACTAAATATTCATTTCCTTCAAAAAATATGGAGTATATGACATCTGGGACACCTGTTTTAACAACTAAGCTTCCGGGAATGAAAAAAGAATACTATGATTATGTTTATTTGATAGAAGAAGAAACTAAAAATGGATTTATTAGTAAATTTAAGGAAATAACAAAAAAAACAACAAAAGAATTGCAAGCATTTGGAAAAAAGAGCCAAGCTTTCGTTTTAAAAGAAAAAAATAATATAATTCAAGCAAAAAAAATTATAGATAAAATAAAAAAAGTTAAAATAAAAAAGAGAACTGCAAAAGATAAATTAGTGTTTTTTTATATAGCTGTTAGTATTATTTTTTTGTTTCTTTCTATGGCAAATGTTTATGGATTATATAAAGTATCTTTAAAAACTTATTTTATTTATATTGTTAGCATAATTTTCTTGATTTTGGGGTTAAAAATTAAATTAAAAGAAAAGCAAATTAATAAGAAAGATAAAAAAAGTATTATAGATGTAACTATTAAAATGTTTGATTCGGAAATTTTTAGAATAATTATATTGTGTTGTATGTTTATAATAATGGGATACTTTCTTAAATATTTATTTATTATAAAAGATTTACCGGCTTCGGAAATTAGAATGGCAGCTTTTGATAAATTATATAGTAATGCATATGATGCTGTATTTTACTTATATGTTGTTAATAATATAAATGTTTTATTTACGATATTAATTCCATTATTAATTTTTGATAATTCTTTAAAACATAAACATATAAAATTTAATTTATGTGTAATGATTATTTCTTTTATTTTGTTTAGTTTAATTGGATTTGGTAGATTAAATTTTTTGAATATAATATTAGCTTTTCTTTTTGTAGGTTTATATTTTGTAAAATTTGAAAATATTTTTAAAAAGAAAAATCTATTGTATTTTATAGCTGGTATTTTATTGATTTTTATTGTATCGATGCTATTTATTTATATTAGAGTTTTTAGTTCTAATCAATCTAATGGTTTATTTAGTTTAATTAATTATCAAACAAAACAAATTTTTGAATATTTTTTAGGCTCTTTTAGAGCATTGGATGTATTTATAAGTAATGGTTTTAATGGGATTTCTAGATATTCTTTTGGTCGCGCAACTTTTGCGGGCATTGATGAAATAGTTTTATATCCAATAAAATTCTTTGGAGGTGAAGTGTTAAGCTTTAATCAAATTGTTTCACCTTTAACTCAAGAGGGAATAGCGGTGGGTTATAATACACCATATTATAATGCCTTTTATACATCAATTATGAATTATTATTTAGATTTTGGATTTTTAGGAGTTTGTTTGTTCTCCTATTTACATGGTTTATTTATAAATTATATATTTAAATTATATAATAATCGTGAAACAATCATATCTAAAGTTTTAATTGTTTTGGTATCTATTAATTTGTTTATGGGGATTTTAAAATGGAATTATCAAGCCGGTAATATGACATTTTTAATAATATTAATGATATTGTTTGAAAATTTTAGTATTCTTAAAGAAAGGAAAATAAAATGAGAGTTTTATGGATAGTTAATACAATTTTTAATTACCCTGCAAAAAAAATGAAATTAAAACCAACCGTTTTTGGAGGTTGGTTAAATTCATTATTTAATAATTTAAAAAATAGAAAAGAGATTGAAAAGTTAGCTATTGCTACAGTTTATAATGGTAGGGAATTAAAAAAATTTGAAGATGGTAACGTTGTATATTATTTGTTACCAGTTAATAACATAAATAAATATGATAAGAAATTAGAAACTATGTGGTATAAGGTAACAAAAGAATTTTTTCCAGATGTAGTTCATATTCACGGTACTGAATATCCTCATGTTTCTGCTTTTTTAAATTGTAATTTGAATGTTAAAACTTGTACCTCTATTCAAGGATTGGTTTCTATATATGGTGTAAAAGATACATATAATGCAGGGATTAATGCTAAAGATATGTTAAAAAGCATTACTATTAGGGATATTCTAAAAAAAGATCTATTATTTTTTCAATATAGAAACTTTATAAAAAAGGGGTTCTTTGAAAAAAGTACTTTACAAAAGACAAATATTATAATTGGAAGAACTTCGTGGGATAAAGCATATGCTTATAAAATTACTAAAGAAAACAAATATGAATTATGTAATGAGAGTTTAAGAGAAGTTTTTTATACAAATAATTGGGATATAAATAATATCAATAGACATACGATTTTTGTAAGTCAGGCTACTTATCCTATAAAAGGATTTCATAAAGTTATTGAAATGTTAAATATTATAAAAGACGAATATCCTGATATATTGATTTATGTTGCTGGTCCTAATATCATTAAAAATGATAGTATTAAAGAGAAACTTAAGATGAATGGATATAGTAAATATATTAACAAATTAGTAAAAAAATATAAATTACAAAATAATATTAAATTTGTTGGTTTATTAAATGAACAAGATATGTGTAATTATTTGTTGAAGTCGCATGTTTTTTTACAAGCATCTTCAATAGAAAATAGTCCAAACTCATTAGGCGAAGCTATGCTTTTAGGTATGCCTGTTGTAGCATCGTATGTTGGTGGAACTGCTGATATGTTATTAGATAAACAAGAAGGTTTATTATATCCCTTTGGAGATTGTGCAATGATGGCGAAATATATAAAGGATATTTTTAATGACGATAAATATGCATTGAAATTAGGAAAAAATGCTCAAATGCATGCTAGGATAACACATAATATTATAACTAATGTTAATAAAACTATAGAAATATATAACAAGTTACAAAAGGAGGAAGAATGAAGATAACGTTTTTTTCAAATTTTTTAAACCATCATCAATTGCCATTTTGTATGGAAATGGTGGGTAAATTGGGTTCTAACTTTAAATTTGTTGTAACTGAAAAGATTCCTGAAGAAAGAATTAAATTAGGTTACGATGATATGAATAATGCTTATGATTTTGTTGTAAGAAGTTATGAAGATGAAAAAGAAGCTTTTCGTTTGGGGTTAGAAAGTGATGTTGTAATAATTGGAAGTGCTCCTTCAAAATATATAAAAAAAAGATTAAAATATAAAAAGCTAACCTTTAGATATTCAGAAAGAATATTTAAAAGAGGTTTTAATATCAGAACTTGGTTATCTTTAATAAAAAACTATACTTTTAAGGAAAGAAAAAATGTTTATTTATTATGTTCAAGTGCTTATGCGGCTCATGATTATAATTGTGCTTTTGCGTTTAGAAATAGAACTTTAAAATGGGGTTACTTTCCTAAAAGTTATGAGTATGATATAGAAAAATTAATTGCAAAAAAAGAAAAAAATAAAGTTGTAGAAATATTATGGGTTGGAAGATTAGTTAACTATAAACATCCAGAATATGCAATTGAGGTTGCTAAACGTTTAAAAGATGATAATATAAGATTTAAAATGAATATTATTGGAACAGGAAATTTAGAAAATAAATTAAGAGAATATATCAAAGATAATGAATTAGAAAATGAAGTATATTTATTGGGTGCTGTTAATAATAAATTAGTAAGATCTTATATGGAAAGTGCAAATATATATTTATTTACAAGTGACTATGAAGAGGGATGGGGAGCTGTTTTAAATGAGGCTATGAATAGTGCTTGTGCTGTAGTAGCTTGCCATGCAATTGGAGCAGTGCCTTTTATGGTTAGACATAATCAAAATGCATTAATATATAAAAATGGTTCAAAGGAAGAATTGTTTTCTTATACTAAAGAGTTAATTACAAATTCAAAAAAAAGAACTAAAATAGCAAAAAAAGCTTACAATACCATAAATGATGATTGGAATGCATCTGTTGCCTCCAATAGGTTATTAGAAATTATTAATGATTTTAAACGATTAAATAAATTTAAAGATGGTCCTTGTTCAATAGCAAAAAATATTAGTCAAAATAAAATGTATGATTGGATTATGAGTAATGAGAATGGTTAAAAGTATAATAGAAAGATTTAAAAATTCAAAAATAATTAAAAACTCAATATGGATGATTTTGGCAACTATAGTACAAATGGTTATATCATTATTTATAAATATTTTTGTAGCAAGGTATTTAGGAGTTAATAATTATGGAATTTTAAATTATGGATTATCATTTGTAAACTTTTTCTTGGCAATATGCAATTTGGGTTTAAATACAATTGTAATAAAGTATTTGATTGATGAAAAAAATAATCATGGCGAAATTTTGGGAACATGTATATTATTGAGATTCTTTGCTGGCTTAATATCTATGTTATTAATCTTTTTAATAGTTTTTATTTTAAAAGGAAATGATAAATTAATAATATATACTACTGTCCTTCAATCTATATCGTTAATATTTGATTCTTTTTCGACAATAAGTTTATGGTATCAACATAGATTAGAATCAAAATTTATTGCGATTATAACTTTTTTTGCTTATATATGTATGGCTTTGTATAAAGTTTACTTATTAATTGCTAAAAAGAATCTGTTATGGTTTGCTGTATCACACTGTGTATCTGGTTTAGTTACAAGTATTCTATTATTTTTATTATATAACTATCATAAAGGGCCAAAGTTTAAATTCTCTTTAAAAAAAGGCCTTAAAATGCTAAGACAAAGCTATCATTTTATTATTTCTAGTTTGATGGTTGCTGTTTATGCTCAAATAGATAAAATAATGATAGGAAGTATGATCAATGATATATCTGCAGTAGGTTATTATTCAGTAGCTACTACTATAGTTTCACTATGGTCATTTTTGCCAACTGCAGTTAATCATTCTTTTCAACCAGTAATTTTAGAAGCCAAAAATAAAAATGAAAATGATTATCAAAATAAAATGAAACAATTATATTCAATAATAATATGGTTATCTATTGCATATACTATATTTATTTTAATATTTGGTAGACTACTTATTATAATTTTATATGGAAAAGAATATTTAGCTGGATTATCGGCTTTAAAAATTTGTATATTTGGTGTAACTTTTTCTTTTATAGGCGTAGTTAGAGAATTTTGGTTAATATGTGAAAATAAACAAAAATATGCAAAATGGTTTGCGCTTATTGGAGTTGTTACGAACATAGTGATTAATGCAATTTTAATACCTTATTTTGGTATTAATGGTGCTGCAATTGCGACGGCATTAACACAATTTATGACGGGCATTATTGCATCATTAATTTTTAAAGATACCAGAGATTCTTTCTATCATGTAATGTGTGGTTTAACATTTAACTTTAAAAGCCAAAAACAACTTTAGTTGTTTTTTTTGGTAAAAATACTTTTTATAATAGATTTAATAATGATTTTATATGGCTTATGATAAAAATGGCAAATTTTATATATTTTTTCTTTGCTTGGAAATTTTTCTGTAGTTATATATTTATCATATATTTTAATAATTCCATAATTTTTCTCGCTAGGTAAATGGAGAATATCAATTTGATTGTATTTATAATTAGTTGATATTAAATAAAAATCTTCAGTCCAAAATCTTTATATATAAGCACCTGCATTTTTTACTGATTTTTTTAAATTATAAGCTGCTATTGATAAAATTAATTCATCGCCTTTAGTTGTAACAAATTTGTTTTTTACCATTTTGTTATAAATTTTACATTCTTCGATAAAAATAGTACTATTTTGTTTGTTAGCTGCAAAAAATTCCCCTCCAAAGTGGGTAATATAACAACTAATATTTAAAAATTTTTGAGTTTCAGATACGAATGATTTATAATCATTAACTTGTAATCCATGATTTATATCGTAGAGCATAATATTATTCATACATTCTAACCAAATATTATCAAAAGAATTTTGGACAATAACGTCAGCATCCATATATATATAATTATCATAGTTGTATTTTTTTACTAATTTTTCTAATGCACATAATTTATAGAATGCTAATGCCCATTTAGGGTTATCAGGGAATTTAAAAGAATCAAAATCTTCTTTAAAAATTAAAATATTGTTCTTTTTTTATATATTTGTATAATTTTCGCTTAAATTTGTATTAGTAACTAAAGCGACATCACAATTTTTATTATATTTTTTTGCTGATATTAAAGCGACGCAAGACGCAAATATTTTTGCTATAAATATCTACTTGATTTTTTTATCTACATTTACGCCGGTATTTAAATTTTCTAAAAAAGCAAATGGAACAAATATAATATTTTTATTTTTTTTCATTATTTTACCTCACTTGTAGTAATTATAAAAATAAATTTATAGTAGTCAATAGCTTTTAGATGAGATATAATGGGTATATAGTAAGGAGTGGAAAAATATGAAAAAGAAAATATTATTTGTATTAGTATTATTATTACTTTGTTGTGGGTGTGGTAATGGTAATGAAAATACTAATCTAAAAAAGCAAACAAATAAACAAGAAGAAGTAAAAAATAAAGAAGAAGTTAAAACTAAAAAAGTTACTATTGTTGATTTAGATAGTAATGAAAGGCCAATTGCAGTTATGATAAACACTCATAAAGAAGCAAGACCACAAGTTGGTTTATCTGATGCGATCATTGTCTATGAACTTATGGTAGAAGGTGGAATTACCAGAATGATGGCTTTATACAACCGAGCTTTTGATGAAGAAAAGATCGGGTCTATTAGAAGTTCAAGACATAATTACTTGGATTATGTGTTAGAAAATGATGCTATTTATATTCACTGGGGTGGGTCTGATGTAGCTTATGATCATTTGAAAAAACTTGGTATTGATCGTATTGATGGAATGGTTTATGGTAATAAATACTTTACTACTGATTCTGGTTTGGATAGATCAATAGAACATACAAGATTTTCATCAAGTGATCTAATTAAGAAGGCTATTAAAGATAAAAAATTTAGAACTACAACAGATAAAGGGTATTTACTTAACTATACAGCGGAAGAAGTAGATTTATCTAAAAAGGAAGATGCTACAGTTGCTAATAATGTTACAATTAAATATTCTAGTTATCAAACTGTTTCTTATAAATATAATGCTGAAGAAAAAGTTTATTATAGAAATATGAGTGGTGAAAAGCATATTGATCTAGTTACTGGTGAACAATATCATTTTAAAAATATAATTGCTTATGATGTTCAATATAATAGTTATGAAGGTACTAAACTAAGAGATTTACAAAATATTGGTTCTGGTACAGGAGTATATATCACTAATGGCTATAGCATACCTATTAAATGGACTAAAGATAGTAGAGAAGGACAAACTAAATATACATATATGGATGGAACAGAAATAGATGTATCTGATGGTAATACGTTTATTCAAATTTATCCAAAAGATGGTAGTTTAAAAGTTAGTTAATCTAAAAAGTGAAGAAATGAAGTTTTTCTTCACTTTTTTTATATTTTATGGTATTATAATTTTCCGATTAAAGGGGTTTTGTTTATATGGAAAAAAATAATACTATAAATAAACTAAAAGGTGTATTAGAAAGTTCAACAATGACTACTTATTTAAGAAGTCTTTCATCTGATGCAGAAAGATTAAATTGGCTTCAAAAAGCTTTATATTTTTTAATTTCTACTAGAGATTATGATGAAGTATTTTTATATTTATTAAATAGTAATGATTTGACTTTTCCAGTGGGGTATATGAATAACAAGGAGATTTTAGAAAGAGATATTCAAACAATATTTAAAAGGAATTATTTAAGAGATGGATTTTTATATCATGGTACTTCTAATGTACATAACAATAGTATTTTAGAACAAGGTTTAATTCCGTTATCTTTTAGATATGGCCAAGAATTGTTAGATGATGTAATCAAAATAAATTTGTTATGTAAACAAATTTCATTAAATACTTTAAAATATACTCAAGGAAAAGTTAGGCTGAGTGAGAATATGCCATTAGATTTTCTAAATGATAGAATAAATAAAGTGTTTTTAACTGCTGATATTTCACAAGCTTTTCACTATTGTTCTCTTAATAATAATTGGTTTAGGGATTTTATTGAAAATTTAATATTATTTATTGGTGGCGAAGCTAGTGGACTTTATTATGAAGAAAAAAACACCTTATTAAATCAAGTAATAACTACTTTAAATCATTCTAAAGCGATAATCAGTGCTAATGAAAAAAAAGTATTTATTGAAAAATATTATAACAAGAATGAGGTGATAGCAAAAGCAGTTACAAATTCTTTAGTAATTGTAAAAAATGATATTAATTTAAACGAATCTTTTGTTGATGTATTAGTTAATTTTAATGATAAAACTAGAGGAATTAATTATGTTTTAAATCAAATTAATTATCAAGATATTTATACATCGAAAGTGGCTCCTCAAGATTTAGCAATTTTAAGTTTTAATAAAGATCAATCATTATCGTTGACAATTGGAAAAAAAGGGATGTTTTAAGTGGCAAAGAAAAAATTGTAGATACAAATTGTACAGAAGAAGAGTTTTTTATGAATTATTATCGTCTAACTGATTGCTTAAGAACTTTTGAGTTTGAAGCCACTTTAAATAATTGATTAATGTTATTAAACAATAATCTTAAAGATAAGTTAGATGATATTAAAACTGAGATAATTAAAGAAATAGATGCAAGAAAATAATTAAGTTAAAATAGGAGGATTTTTATGGATTATATTAAGTTATTAAAAGAGATGTTAGAATTTAAAATAGATATTGATAAAATTATGAAAAATTATGCTAATTATTTTTCGTTTTTATTAATCGATGAAAAAAATCAGCAAGAATTAGAGCAAAAAATTGCTTTATATTTAGTTCAAAATGAAATCTTTAATGAAGTAAAAATACATAAGACTTTTTTTCAATTATACTGTATGTATGCTAAAAATAAATTAGAAAAAGAAAAGAAAACATTAGAAGATTTATTATTAGAAAATCCTGATTTAGAATATAACGAATATTTTAATCGTTTAGCCAAAAATTTAAATATTGAGATTACGATAAAAAAAACATGTGAAAATAATGAATTGCCTTTCACTAAAACTTATATGGATTCTAATTCGACGGATACTATTACATTATTAAGAAATTGTACTAGTATTCAAATAAACTATGTAAAAAGTCATCTTTTAACTGATGAATTAAATATTCTTATAAAAAAATTTGGAAAGCAATTAGATAGCCAAAATGAAATATCCTCCAAGGAAGAAACTATTTTAAAAACACAAATAATACCTAAAATAGATAAAATGATTAAACGCTATGCAGGGTATTATTATTATGATCAAATTTTTGCGGATCAAAAAAATCCATATAAAATGTTTGGGGCTTTTTACAGTTTAGATAATCATTATAAAAGATTGCTATTAGATTGCTATGGAAAAGAGTTAGAACTACCTATTGATGGTGTAAGTAAAGAAAATGAGCAAGAATTAAAAAAATTGGTTATTCCATATTTAAGAAATTATAATACTAAAGTGACTTATTACAGAAGGTTTGCTTTGTATCAAGAACTTATTAATTCGAATAAAGGTTATATTATTTCTATGTTACCTCAAGGATATATTGAAGTGTTAAAGTTGGCGGTGGATAATACTGATAAGATTTTTAGCACTTGTTCTGCGGATTTTGATATTAAAACATTAACAAGAGGGGTAAAGGCTTTGTTAGAATTATTATTAACTTCAGAAGAATTTTCTTTATTGGATTTACACTTGGGATTTTCTAGTAATCATACTTATACTTTTTCGGAAATAAGCAAGTTGTGTAATTTATCTGAATCCAAAATAGAAAGTATGTATGATGAAATAATAGTCAAATTGAGATTATCACCACATTTAATAAGGGTTTTTAATATGTTGAATAAAAATAGAAATAATACTTTAAATTTTTCTGAACAGGAAGAACAATGTGTTAATAATCATTTAGCTAAGACTAATTTTTATGGTTTTTTTACAAAGGATGAAATGAAATTATTACAAGATGCTTTCTTTAAGTTAACATTAGAAGAAATAGAATTTGTAAATAAAATATTTAAAGGGGGATTATCCGAAAGTATTAGTTTGAAGACATTATCAACTTCTGAACAACATACTTTAGAATTAATTATTAATAAAACAAAGTCAAATATTAGTTGCTTTTTAGAGGATGAATGTGAACATAAAATCTTATATAATAATATTTTTAAAATTTGTTCTTTTATTTATTGTGAACCTTTTTATGAAGATTTGGTTTGTGAATTGTCAAGGGAGCAAATTCAAATATTAAATTTATTTATGGAATTTGATCAAATAAATGAGACAAGTTTAAAGCTAGTTGCTAAAAAATCAAATATGTCTTATTCACAAATTTGTGTTACTTTAAGAACAATTTTAGAAAGTATGAATCAAGTTTTTGAAAGAGTAAGTAAGAAAAATATTATTGTCCGTACTTTATTAGAAAAAAATCGTTTTAATAATTTATAAACATGATATAACATTTATATTTAGGTGGGTGTTGTATGAACAAAATAGTATTAAAAAAATTAAAAAAATTTAGTAAAGAGGTAATAGATTTAGACTTAATAAATAGTTTATTTAAAAGTGAAATAAACATATCTGAAGAGGATATAAAAAAACGAAAGTAAAAATGAAAAAGCTAAGCAAAATAGCTATCAATATTTATTTGTAACATTTAATATAACTGATGATAAATCAAAGGAAGTTTTAAAAGATAGAATAAAATTACTTCCAAAACAAAACAGGGATTTATTAAAAAAGATTTATGGTGTTGAATTAGATCAGGCCCAAAATCTAAAAGATTTATCACAAAAAGAAATAAATATGTTTTATAGTTCAATTATTCCTAAACTAAAACAAATTTTCTATACATATTCAAAGTTCTATTATATGTTTAATATTACTGATGAAACTGAAAAAGTAGAATTACTAGCAACGCTTGATAGTAAGTTATCAAAAGATTATTTAGTTATTTTGAAAAAAATATATGGTGAAGATTTAAATAGTGATTTTAACAGTGATTTTATTTCTGAGGAAGAATATTGTTTATTTAAAGTAGCTATTTTAAAAAGCATAACTAAAATGCTTAATTATAAAAATGTAAAACCTGATAATAAATATCAATATTTCTTTAAAATATTTGGGCGAGATGAAAAAACCAAAAGAGAAGTTAAAGCTATTTTAAATTATTTTGATAAAAAGAATTTAAATATTTTGACTAATTTATATGGAAGTAGTCTAGAAGACGAGTTAGATATTTCCAAGATTAAAAGTGATGAATATTATATTTTTGTGAGAACTATTGTTCCAAAAATATTTAAAATGTTGAATTTATATCATGAAAATGCGACAGCGTTAGTTGTAAATAAAGAAACTGAAAAAGCAGTAGATCAATCTGAAAAAATATCAGCGTTTATGTTAGATATATACAAAAATCCCTTGTTTTTACAGTTAGCTAAATTGTTGCCTGAAAAAGATTGTATTATTTGGGTATTATATTGGGGATTAGATGTCAAAAAACTTACTGTTGAGGAAATTTCTAATTTAAAAACAATTAACATGATTGAAAGCGAAATTATAAATTCATTGAAAAAATCTGCTAAATTAATTAATTCTACAATAACTCATTTAAATGAAATAATTAATTTTGAATCAATAATAAAATTAGTTAGAAAAGACCCAAGTTAAAAAGCGTTTTAAAAAACGCTTTTTAATATTGTTTTATTTTCCATACATCATTTGTTTTCTCAAATATGATGAAGTTGTTATTTAAAGATGTTAAATAATAGTTTTTTTCATATGCTAGGGGAATTAATTCTTCTTGGCTATCTAATGAGAAAATGGAGTTAGAAAAAACATTTCTTGGGCCATAATTTTCATTAGTATCTTTAATTATGCAATTTACAAATTCATTATTTAAAGTAGAGGTGTTTAAAAGGGTATTAATTATTTCAGGAGAAAAATAAATAGTTAATAAATCTTTTTGGATTTTTTGGCAAGATAGCTTTAAATCATTTAGTTTAACATCTACATATGGACTTAATAAATTTTCTCCTTTAATAAGTTCATTTGCTTCATTGTAAGTGGTTAATATTTTACTAAATTCCGTTTTCTTTTCTAATTCTTTTGCTTCAATAGCTTTTTTTAAATCTTCATCACAATTTAATTTTAATATATGATTTTCTTGATAATTAAACCAATTATGAATTGGTCCAAAATATTTGTCGTATGCAATATATATTGATAAGCTTAAAAGTAATAGACAAAGAATAATTATAATAATATTGTATCTTAATTTGGTTAATTTCTTAGCTTTTTTGTTCATTTATTATCACCATTATAAATTATAACATTATTAATGGAAAAACAATTAATATTTTTACATTAATTTACAAAAAAGTGCAAATTGAATTTACTAAAATTTTTGTTTAATATATAATTAAAATAGTGGGTGATTGTGATGACAGATAATTTATTACAACAATATTTAGAAGATTATAAAATAATATTAACCAATGTTTTAAACACAATAAATCATCGTGTTTTTTCTGCTACAAAAAGATTTAATGAAGAAGAATTAGTTTTAATGGAACAAGATAGTTATGTGGTAAATGGAAAGGTATTAGATGATTTAAATCGAATAAACTATGAAACGCAAAAAATTATTACATATTTAAATGATAACATTGAGCTTGATATTGAATCAGTTCGATTTTGTAAAAGTTGTTTAGAAGAAATAAAAAAAATGATAAATGACAATAATTTAAATGGCGCCAAACAAATATTAACTATAGTACAGGTTGTTTTAGGGTTTACAACCAGTTTTTATAGTGTTTTTTTAGATATAGCAAAAGTGTTAAATAATATGAAACTTGCTAGGAAGAAAAAAGGTGATGTTAATGAGTAATTTAAAAAACTTTTTTATATTTTTAAATCAATTAGAGAAAACATATACGACTCAATTAAAAGACATAGATAATAAAATAGATAAATTAAAAAGTGATATAGTTAATTTTGAAAATAATTTATCTAATCCTTCAAAGTTTATAAGAAATATGAGAGCGCTTATTTATGATTATGATATTAAAAATTTTGATCAGGATTATATTGAACATGAAATAAAAAATACAGTTGGTTTTAACTATGAAACACGAGCATTTAAACCTTTGAATATGGAATTATCTTTAGTATTAAAAGATTTTAAAAGACAAAGAAAAAGTATAAAGGGCTCACTAGCTGATATTTCTAAACTAAAAGTTTGTTTTAATGAAAATGCATTTTTAGTGAGTCAATTAGATTCTAATTGTTTCAAAATAGTTCAAGAAGTTTTAGGATTAATGAATATAAAAGATGTAGCTAAAACATTACAATATTTAACGATATATAATACAAGATTAATGCAAAAATCTTTGGAAGATGTTATAGAAGAACAAAAAACATCATCTTTACAAAAAGTTGTTGGAGCTGATAAAACAGTCGAAGAAAAAGTAATTATACCTAAAATTGGAAAAAAAGTTATTGATGTTTCAGGTAATAAGACGATTACTGAAGCTCAAAATATAATTTCTGCTAATCAAGAATTTGTAATGGTAATAAATGAAGAAGAAAAAGATTGCTATGAATTAATAGTAGAAGAGGAAGAATATATATTTAATTTGGCTGTTAATAATATTTCTAATTTAAAAGTATCTATAATGGTATTAACTAATTTAGTAAATAAAGCTATTTCAATTGGTTTAACAAATGAGTTAGAAAATTTAATAGCCGATGTTATAGATTCATATAAGTCGCTAAAAGAAGTTGTAAAAAAAGAGGAAGAGGAAAGCCTTAAACAAAAAGCATTAGAAGATAAGTTTAAGCAAGAAAAGAAAAAATTGGAAGACTTAGAATCAGATAAAATTGAAAAAATATTAATTGAAGAACAAGATTTTTTAGAATCTTTAAATGATTACGAAAAATCCTATAATGAAAATATTGCTAATTTTAGTAGTAATGATTGGAACTATATTGAATCTTTAGATGCTTTAAATGCTGCTTATCATATTACAACTGAATCTAATTCTGTTGTATATGGTCAATGTTTACAATTAATTAAAATAAGTGATAATTTAACTGAAGATAATTATTTAAAATATTATAGTTTAAAACAAATATTAGATTTAAAATCTAGTTTAGATGAGATTGAAGATAGTCATAATTTAACCATAGTTATTTCTGATTTAAAACAAGTAGTTCGCAATTATGAAGAAAATTTAAGGGTAGAAGTCCCAAAAATTGAAGAACAAAAAGATAGTCATAATTTAGTAGTTTATTTACAAGATAATAATCAAACTTTGATAGAAGATTTTATTTTTAATGATAAAATTACTTCAAAAAATATTAATTTAAGTCATATAAATGGGATATCTTATTTAATTAAAATATTAAAAGATAGTGGTATAGATGCTATTCAAAAAAATTCTACTAAAGCTAAGGGCGATAATTTAACTGATGGTGAATTAAGAATTATTCATTCTGGAAGTGTTTATTTAGCATTTAAATATTTTAGTAAAATTTATAATGGAGATGTTGTACCAATTATAACAATTATATCTGCAGGAATTAAATTAGGTGATGATAAGAGATTTTTTGATTATATAAATGAATCAACTACTTTAACAACATTAGATAACTTTGAAAGTACTGTTTTACCTACAATATTTGATGGTAGAAGGTTAGAAGATATAAAAAGGGAATTTCTATCGTTAGAACAACAAATGTTAAGTAATTTAACAAGCTATGTAAATAATGGCCATAGAAAAAATGGTAATTTAAATATAGGATAGAGGTGAAAAAATGCAAGAATTAATTAGTAAACTAATTAATATATTTAAGATTATCTTAAATGAAAACTTTGATGAAAATAAATATAATCGTTCTTATAGTATTCAGGATATTAAAGATTATATTCGATTGTTAGAAGATGATTTATATGCAATAAAAGATATCGATAAATATTTGTTAAATGTTTCTATAAGTGAAGATCAAAAGCGTGTTTTGGAGGCTTTTAAAACGACAATAGCTTTTAATGAGACTAATAATATTTTTTCTTTAGATGAACTAGATAAATATCGAAAGACAAATATTTATAGTTACATTAAATCAGCATTAGTTCGACAAATTATTTTGTTAAGTGATGCCAAAAAAGCCAAAGAAGATTGTTTAAAGAAAAAACAAATATGTTTAAAAATATTAAATTTTCTTCAAAAACACGATTGTTCAAAACTTATTAACGAACAACAATTACATACTTTTTATAACTTTATAAATAGCATTAATTTACCTCAAGAAAAGCTTATTGAAATTAATTTATTATTATTTCAATTTAATTTAATGGCAAATCCTAATTTAGAGTTATCAAACAAATATGAATTGGTTGAGAGTATTAATAAATTTAATATGACAAAAGATCAAGCTGTTGAAATTTTTGCTCAATATGGTTATGATTTTAACTTGGTTGATAGTAAAATTCAAGAAGAATTGTTAGTTTTAGGAAATGTCGATAGTATTAATGAAATGTTTAGTTATTTTGAAGATATAAAAAAAGAACATAAAATCAATTTTAATGAGAAAGATAATAAAATGGTTACTTTATTATATAAAAGTAAGCCAGATATCTTCGATAATATTATAGAGTTAGCTGAAGGTAATATTAGTTTAGCAAAAATCTTAGAAACTATGCCAAGTGTTTTTATACATAAGGGAACATCTATAACTCAAAATAGCGAAAAGAAAAAGAAGGCTACAGTATCAGAACAAAATGACAAAACTCCTTCCGGAAGTTATGAGGATTTTATTTTAAATATTGAATTATTTAAATATTTAGGCTATGACATAAAAGAGGTATTTGTTAAAAATGCGGATATTTTGACTATTCCTCACGAAAGAATTAAAAGGAATGTTGATCAATTAAAATTATTAGGAATTGATTTAAAAACTGATAAAAAGAAAGATTTTAAATTATCAGCCCTAAAATCCACATCATTGCTATTAACTATGGATAAGTTTATAGAATTGGGAGAATATGATTATTTAATGAATAATCTTTCGCGTTTTTATTTAGAGCCAAATTCAATAGTTTTTTATAGATTATTTCATGTCAAAAAACATAATAATAGCTTTCCTAATCAACAAATAGAAATTTATTATGATAAAAATAAAACGAGATACAAAGGATATATATCTAATTCAACCAATAAAGAATTGGGTATTAATGAAGAAAATAAAATAAGCGGTTTTGCAACCAGTCTTCCGATTATAAACCGTCCAGTTATTATAAATGAAGTTGTAGAGAAAAAGTTAGATGATTTAATTGTTGATCGATATGATAAAAAGGTAGTGGAGATAGATTCACGAATATTAATGCATCCAGTTGTTCAAAGAATAGATGATAATTTTAAAACATCTAATGAATTAATTTATAACATTAATGGCATTTTAATTTCTCGACATAAGTTTTTACGCAATTTCATGGCAATTGTTGATGTACGAAAAGATTTGGATTTAAGTGAAATTGTTGAGTTTTGTTTAATAAAAGATTCTTTATTAACATAAAATGATTATAGAGTGATTGATTTAACAGTAGCTGGTTTAAATTTATCAGGTTTAAAGAGGTAAATTATGAAATATTTAGTAGATTTAGGTATAAGTAAAGATATAGTAGATTTATTGGATGATGCTACTTGTTATAATATGAAAATTAATGAAAAGAAAATAACGGAAATAATTTTATATTTAAAAAATATAGGAATTAATAATCTAGATGAATTAATTATTAATGAACTAAGAATATTATATATGGATTTTGAAGATATAAGAAGTGCTTTTAATAATTGTAATCAAAAGGAAATGGTAGAATTAATTAATAATGATATTGTAGCCATAGAAGATATTTTATAAAAAAGAGACAAACTGAAAAATTAGTTTGTCTTTTTGGTAATTAAATCAAATATATTAGTGTAGGAAATTGCAAATAATAAGCCACATATTACATCACTAAAATAGTGTACGCCTAAGTAAACTCGACTAAAGCAGATTAATAAAATTAAAATATATACAGCTAGTGATAGTATCCTTTTTAAAGTTTTATTTTTAATATAATCTTTAATTATATTAATTAAATGAAAGTAAAAAGCTGATGATATCATAGCGTGGCCAGAAGGAAAACTATAACTATCTTCTAATATTAAGGCAATTCCTAAAGGCCGATTTCGTTTTATAATATTTTTTAAAATAACATTTAAAAGAGTTATAATTAATAAATTTTTTGTTAGTTTTAATTTGGTAATGTTATTTTTTAATATAAAAAGTAGAAAAATAGTAAATGAGATTAAAAAAATTGTTCCTCCTAGAAAGGTTATAGCTTTTATAATAGTTGTTAAGGTATCATTTCTTATTGTATCTATGTAATTAATAATAGCAAAATCGATAGTGATTAATTTATTTGTTAAAGCTAAATAAGCTAGTATTGTAAATATAATAAACGATATAGTTGCTATAATTATTTTTAATTTTTTCATGTGACCTCCTTTTAAATTATATCATGAAAAAAGATCTTGTAGACCTTTTATTGTTTTGATTCACAAATAGTACTTCTAATATCAGCTAAATTAAGTACTTTATCATCACTTGGTTCTTCTTCAAAAATGATGGCTTGGGTTTTACTAGATTTATTATCATATTTGTCGGTTACCGTATAGATTATCCAATATTGGTGATAATCTGGACAATACTCTTTATAAATTTTGCTAGTTACTTTATATTCTGAATCATCAGTAATATTTAAATGATCATAAGTAATTGTATCAATATTTCTTGTATAATATTTTTCTTCATCATATTTAATAATTGGTGATGCATAGTCCGTTACATATTCTTTATCTGTTTCTTTATTAGGATTGTTAATCTCTTCAACATAAGGATTTTTTCTTCCGCTACTTATCCACCCAAATTTTTCTTTATCAAATTCAATTTTATACCATACATATTTTTTATCTTCTAAATAGATTTCTTTTACTTTGTATGTTTCGCCTTTTTTAGCTTCCCCTAATTTATTGCTATAAGCAGTGTGTTCTTCACGAATATTAATAAAATCTTCTAATATTTTTACTTTCCAAGCTGTTGAATTTTCTTGAATACTTTGATATATTTTGAACCCACCAAAGCCAAGTGCAATTACAAGAATTAAAATAATAACTTTTTTCATATACATCTCTTTTCTATACATTATATTATATCAAATAATGTTTAATAAGCAAAAAAAATTAAGTGTATAATTGATGTGTAAAATGATTGTGTAAATATTGACTTTTTCTAGGCAAATCATTGTATACTAATTATGTATAGTAGGAGGATATAAAATGAAAGCTGAATTTAGATTAGCAACAATCGAAGATATTGAAGAGATTATATCTTTATGTAATGAAGTGTTTGAAGAAAATACGGATGTAGCATTTGCTAAGAAGGTATTTATTGAGGAAGTTGATAAAAATCAAATTTATTTAGTAGGTTTAGTGGAGGGGAAAATAGTTGCTCATACAAAAATAACTATTATTCCTACAATTTATGAAAATATGAATGCTTATGCAATATTAAATCATGTATGTGTAAAACCAGAATATAGAAGACATAATATTGCAACAGATATGTTAATAGAATGTGAAAGAATTTGTAAGGAAAAAGGGTGTGTAGCTATTGAGCTATGGTCAAAAAATTTCCGGCAAGCGGCTCATTCTTGCTACAAAAAGTATGGTTTTGAAATTGTTGATGCCGCATTCTTTTCAAAAAGTTTAAGATAGGAGAATTAATTATGAAAATTACTAATGTTTATATAGGTGGTTGGTTTCAAAGAACCATGTTACAATTATCAGAAGTTTATGACTTTTTAAGAGAAGGAACTTCTAGGTTAGATTTAAAACCACAAAAATTGGCTGAATTTCGTAAAAATTTAGAAATTGGTAAGTTAGATTATGGTGTTGCAGGTCAAGAGTATTTAGAATTTACAACACCATTAAATATAAGTATCAAAATCTTTGAAGATGGTTTAATAATTTTAAATAATAGTCAAGTGTCTGAAGATACTTTATTTGCAGATATTGAAAAAGCGAAAGATTATTATGAAAAAAGATTATCTCCAGCATTAAGTTATTTATTTAGTCTAGGGGCTCCAGTTCCAAAAGAACTAGCTAAAATAGAAACTATTTATCCATTTTTTATTATTTGCGATAATGCTACAAAAGATGATATTAATGATTTGTTATCAAGAACAGAAAGACAAAAATATTTTGAATTTAAAAATAATAATTACGACGTAATTAGAGGTGATAAATATTACTTTATTAACAATAAGAAACAATCTTTAGATAATATTGAAAGATATATTGAAGAACAAGTATTTATTAGAGAATTTAAAGGTCAATTACATCGTTATTTAAATTTACATCGTATTATTTGGGAAAAGATTGACCGTGTTAAAGAACAGGTTAATGTTAAAGGTTCCGAAATAATTAAATTTACAACTAAGTTAGAAGGATATGCTAAAACAATTAACTTAATTGAAGGTCGTATTAATCAAATGGGAAGTTACATTTCAACCAGAGAAAAAATTGCTAAAGATGATAAAGATTTAGCAGAATTCTTAGCTATTTCAGGATATCGTTATGAGACTTTACGCGATACTTTAACATATATTAAATATTTATGGGATATGACTAAAAATTATGTTAAATCAGCTCAAAGTTTATTTGATGGAATAAAAGGTGATATTACAAGTAAATCTGTGGATAGTTTAACAATTGTTACATCGATGAGTGCTGGTGCAGCAATATTAGATTTATTTACAGGATCTGCTCCAACGTTCTCAGTATTTGGAATAGCATATTTCTTTATTTTAGCGTTTATAGGTTGGGCATCAACTAAAGTGTTAGGTGCTATTTCAGCAAAAAGAAAATATGATGTAACTGATGTTGAATATGATACAAATATAAAATAATCTACTTTGGTAGATTTTTTTGTCAAATAATGTAATTTTATAGATTTATGATTATTTTAAGTGTTATAATTAAAGAGGTGAGATATATGCACATAATTGAATTATTAAAAGTAATCTTATTAGGAATAGTTGAAGGAATAACGGAATGGTTACCGATTAGTAGTACAGGACATATGATTTTAATAAATGAGTTTATTAAATTAAATGTTAGTGAAGCTTTTATGGAAATGTTTTTAGTGGTTATTCAACTTGGAGCTATTTTAGCTGTTATATTTTTATATTTTAATAAGTTAAATCCATTTAGTTTAAAAAAATCAACAGAGGAAAAGAAGGATACTTGGGATTTATTATTTAAAATATTAGTAGCATGTGTTCCTGCTGGAATAATTGGAATTTTATTTGATGATAAAATAGATGCTTTATTTTATAATTATCAAACAGTTGCAATTACGTTGATTTTATATGGAATATTATTTATCATATTTGAAAATAGAAATAAAAATAAGAAAGTTAAATTTGATACAACTAAAAAATTAACTTATAAAATGGCGTTAATTATTGGTGTCGCTCAAATTCTTGCTTTAATTCCAGGAACTAGTCGTTCAGGAGCAACAATATTAGCGGGATTATTAGTTGGAGCTTCAAGAGAAGTATCTGCTGAATTTACTTTCTTTTTAGCAATACCAGTAATGCTTGGAGCAAGCCTGTTAAAGTTAGTTAAATTTGGATTTGCTTTTACTAAAGATGAAATAGTTATTTTATTAATTGGGATGTTAGTAGCATTTACAGTTTCAATAATTGCGATAAAATTCTTAATGCGCTATATTAAGAAGAATGATTTTAAACCATTTGGGTGGTATCGAATTATATTAGGAATTGTTGTATTATTATATTTTTTAATATTAAGTTAATGTAGATTTGGGGGAAAGAAAAATGACAATAGAAGAAAAAATTGAATATTATAATAATTTAAGAAATAAAGCTAAAAAAATAGAATTTAGCGAAAAAATGGATGCCTTTCACCAAAAGATGACTCCTTTTGCTGTAAAGTTAAATAAAGGAGTAGCGCAAGGGGCAGAAAAGAAATATTTAGATGGAGTATTTGAAAGAGAAGTAATTGGGTTAGAAAATCTTCCTGATGGGCCAGCTTTATATATTGCAAATCATTCTAATATGAGTGATGTATCTTGTGTTTATGATGCTATCCAAAGACCATTTTATATTATGGCTGATGCTGATCAAAAAAAAGAATTTGCCACTAATCTATTTAATAATTTAATCGGGGTATTTTATGTTAAAAGATATTATACAGATGAAGAGATGAAATGTGCCGAGGTGAAAGTTGATCCAAAAATAGCTCCGGAAACTGCTAAGTTAAAGATGATTAATGCTTTATTAAATGGTAAAAACTGTATGATGTTTTTTGAAGGTACTTGGTGTATGAGTCCTAATGAATTAGTGTTACCAACTAAGTTTGGCAATATTGATATAGCCATAGCTGGAAAAGTTCCAATTGTGCCAATTGCAGTTGAATATTTATATGAAAAGAATAAGGTGATTATAAGTATTCAAGAGCCTTTATATTTTAATGAGTTATCAAACAAGATAGATGCAAATGAAGATGTTAGAAGTTCTATAGCAAGTGCAAGATATTTAATTCAAGAAAATAACTCAAGATGTGAATGGGGAAGTTATACCCAAAAAGACTTTGATGAAACATTGATTAAATGTATAATGGCATATCCTAGTTTAAGTTATAAGGAAGAAGCTAAAGTGGTCCGTTTACGTGATAAATATGGTGATTACTATCAAAGACAAGAAGAATATGCTTATTTAGAAGGGTTAAGACAAGAAGCGTTAAGAAGGAAAAAACAGATGAGATTGTCAAGATTAAGAAATAGAAAGTAATTTTTCTATTTTTTTTGTTATTTAAATGGTATACTTATGATAGTAGGTGATTGTAATGACTAATTTGTATATTCCCGCTTGTGCGTTTTTTATTTCAATATTAATGATTATTATTTTTTATTCAAGAGAAAATCTAGAAACCACAGAAACAAAAACATTTTCTTATATGTTAGTAGCTAGTTTATTAGATATTATTTTGACACTATCTATAATGTATATTGGATATACTAATGTAGATATTCCAGATTTAGTTATATTTTTAAATCGAATTGACTATTTAATGTTAATTACATGGGTATCGTCATTTGCATATTATATATTTTATATTACTTTTAAAAGCCATCCAAAAATAAATTTTGCTAAAATTGCTAAGTCTGTTAAATATGCTGATGTTGTTTTCTTTATTTTTATGTTTTTGTTACCTGTTGAATTATTTAATGATGGCGTGGTTATGTATGCTTATGGAGCAGCGGTAAATGTCTTATATCTAGTCTGTTTAATAAGTATTATAGTTATTATAAGTTGTTTAATTTATGGTCATAAGAATTTATTTACGAAAAAATATATGCCAGTATATGTATTAATTGTTTTAATGATTTTGACTTTAATTATCAGGGGTATAAATCCAGGATCAATAATTATTCCAGCAGTTATTTGTTATATTAACTTAATCTTACTTTTAACAATAGAAAATCCGGATATTAAAATTATAGCGCTTTTAAGTGAAGCAAAGAAAAAAGCAGAAAAGTATGCTAATGATAAAGAAATATTTACTTTTAATATGTCGCAAAAAATAAAGGAACCTGTTAATAATATTGAAAAAGTTTGTGATAAGATTATCAATGAAGATAATATAGAAAAAATAAGAAGTGGATTAGAAAGTATCAAATTGTCTACTCAAAAAGTAACATATTTAGTTAATGATTCATTAAATATATCAACATCAAATAGTAAATTTAAAGTTGTTGAAAAACAATATAAATTAGACAATCTTTTAAAGGAAATAACTTTATTTTCTAAGAATAAATCTAAAGTAAAAAATGTAACTTTTAACTTTTATGTTGATAATAAACCAAGGTTGTTGGTTGGAGACTCACTTAAAATAAAACAAGTTATGATTGCATTTACTAGTAATTTATTTAGTAAGTTGGAAAATAAACATTTGAGTTTAAATATAACTACTAAAGAAAAAGAAGAAGCTTGCAATGTTATTTTTAGATATTCAATGTCAAAAATAAATATATCGTTAGATGATTTAAATAAAAATGTGGAAATAGATGATTTTGAAAATATTGATTTAGATGAAGCGAATCTAGCTCATTTAAAAAAGATGATAAATTTATTGTCTGGTTATTTAGAAGTAAAAAATGAAGAAGACAATAAAACAGAGATAATTATAACAATAGAACAAAAGAAAACGTTTATTGAAAATGAAAAAGAGCTAGAATATATTAATGAGTATGAAAAAATGATTCAAAAAAACCAAAAAATATTAATAATTGATGATGATAAAAATAGTGTTAAAGAACTAGAAAAAAATATTGATAAATATAATTATGATGTAGTGATTGCAAACGGTGGTCAAGAAGGGTTAGAAATAATTAGAAATAAAGAAGATGTTTCATTAATATTTATTGATGATACTTTAGAAAAACTAGATACTATTACCACGTTTACTAAACTAAAAATAATAGATGGTTTTAATATTCCAGTGATTTATGTTGGAGAAGTTAAAGATAATAAAGAGATAAGTAAATTATTACAATTAGGATTTAAAGGGGTATTATTAAAACCGGTTAAATTGAGAGAATTAGATGAGCTAATAAAAAAATACTTAAAGTAGGGATACAATGAAAGAAGTTAAGTTTAATGATGATAATATTATTGAAAACAATATTGACAAAGTTGTTGTTAGAACCAAAGCTTTATTAATAAATGATAAAAATGAGATATTATTAGGTTTTAGTGATAATACTTATCAATTTCCTGGGGGACATTTAGAAGAGGGAGAATCTTTAGAAGAATGTATTAAAAGAGAAGTAAAAGAAGAAACGGGGTTAGATATAAATTCTTATACTTTAAATCCTTTTTTAAAAATATCTCATTTTCATAGAAATTATAATCATCAAAATGAGAATAGAAGAAATGATTTATATTATTATTTAATAAAGAGTGATTTGAATTATGATTTAAAAAATACTCATTACGATGAATTAGAATTAAAACATAATTTTACGTTGCAAATAGTAAAGTTAGATAATGTAGAATCTCTATTGTTAAAAAATATAGATAAAAATCCTATTAATAAATATGTAACAGAAGAAATGTTAATAGCTTTAAAAGAGTATAAAGCTATGTGTGCAGTGAGTTAATTATGAAAAAGTTAGATATTATTTATGAAGATAAAGAATTATTAGTTGTTAACAAACCCACTAAAAAGTTAACTATTGCCACAGAAAAAAATAAATTTAATACTTTATATCATGAAGTTAGGCAATACATCAAAAAACAAAATCCTAAAAATAAAATATTTATTGTTCATCGTTTAGACGAGCAAACTTCAGGAATTGTTTTATTTGCCAAAAATGAAAAGTTAAAATATTTATTACAAAAAAATTGGCAAAATTATTATCGGGAATATATTGCTATTGTAGAAGGAAAGTTAACTGGTATAGGAACGATTAAATCTTATTTAAAGGAATCTAAAACCTTACAAGTTTATAGTACTAATGATAGTAAATTTGGAAAGTTAGCTATTACTAATTATGAAAGTTTAAAAAGTAATAAAAATTATTCTGTTGTAAAGATTAACATTGAAACAGGAAGAAAAAATCAAATTAGAGTTCATTTAAGTGATTTAGGGTATCCAATTGTAGGGGATAAAAAGTATAATGCTAAAACCAATATTTTAAATAGATTAGGACTTCATGCTAATAAGTTAGAAATAACTCATCCTATATCAAAGAAGAAATTTATATTTGAAGCTAAGTTACCTAAAGTTATGACAAATTTAAATAATTTTGATTAGAAACTTGTAAAATTATATATTAAAAATAAAAAATAATTATTTAGAAGAGATTTAATCTCTTTTTTTAGATAATTAAAGATTTTAAAAATTTTTTATCTATGATACAATAACACTGGTGATTTTCTATGTTAGAAATTAAAAATTTAAATGTTGTAGCTGAAAATAAAGAAATTTTAAGAGATTTTAATTTGATAATAAACGATAGTGAAATTCATGTTTTAATGGGAAGAAATGGAATTGGTAAAAGTACCATTTGTAAAGTTTTATTAAAAGACGAAAATTATGAAATTAAAAATGGTAATATTTTATATAATGGTGAAGATGTAACTTTATTAAATACATATGAGATGGCTAATTTAGGTTTTTATTTAGTTAATCAAAGTCCTTTAGCTATTGAAGGAGTTACAACGGCAGAGATGTTAAGAGCAAGTCTTTTGGCCAAGGGAGATAAAACAAATATTTTAGAATTTAGTAAAAGTTTAGCAAGCGTCTGTGAAAAGCTTCATTTACCTAAAGAATATGTTCATCGAGATATTAATGTTGGAATGAGTGGTGGAGAACGTAAAAAATTAGAACTTATTCATCTGTGGATGCTAAAACCTAAATTTATTATTTTAGATGAATTAGATTCAGGATTAGATGTTGATGCTTTAAAATTAGTTAGTGAATCTTTAAAAGAATATTATGAAATGTATAAACCAAGTATTTTAATTATAACGCATCATCCAAAAATATTAAGTTCTTTAACTCCCGATTTTGTACACATTTTAGATGAAGGAAAAATTGTTAAAACAGGCGATTTAAATTTAGCTTTAGAAGTCGAAAGAAATGGATATAGTAATATTAATAAGGCTAATTTAGTTAGTGGGCAAGATAAAAATGAATAAATTGATAGTAGATAAAGAATTATTAATAGAAAATTTTATTGGACAAGTTACTTATAATAACAAGGAAAGTATTTTAAATATAAAAGGACATTGTATATTATGTGATTATAATTCAGCTAGTGATTTAGTTATTAATTTGGAAGCTAATAGTTCTTTAAATTATTATAGATTAAGAAATAATCCTTTAAATACTAAAACAATAATTAATCATAACAAAAATAGTCAATGTATTTTTAAAGAAGCAATATTAAATAAAGATAATAATTTTAATTACAATATTAATGTTAATATGGATGCTGATAATAGCAGTAATAATGTTTATTTAAGAGTAGTAAATGAATTTGGGTATCTACACATTATTGCTAATGGCAATGTAAGTAAAGATACAAAAAATAATATTTTATTAGAAGATTTAAGAGGACTTAATTTTAATGATAATAAATTAATAATAGAACCTAATATGCAAATATTAAGTAATAGTGTAGAAGCTAATCATAATGTAACAATTAGTAATGTTAATAAAGATGATTTGTTTTATTTAAATAGTAAAGGCATAAGTGATTTAGAAGCGATCAAATTACTTAAAAATGGATTTATTTTAGGAATATTTCCATTAGAGATAAAAGAAGAAATTAAAAAAATTATAGAATAATGGAGGTGATTTAATGAATAGAGAAGATTTTCCGATGTTAGATAAAGATATTATTTATTTAGATAATGGAGCCACTACTTTAAAACCTAAATGTGTTTTAGATAAAATGAATGATTATTATGAAAATTATTCTGCTAACGCGCATAGAGGAGATTATGATATTTCTTATAAGGTTGATTTAGAGTATGAAAACACGCGTAATTTAGTAAAGGAATTTATTAATGCGAAATATTTAGAAGAAATAGTATTTACTTCTGGTACAACTGAAAGCTTAAATATGATTGCTAATGGATTTTTTGCTAATTATTTAGAAGCTGGTGATGAAATATTAATCACAACTAGTGAGCATGCTTCTAACGTACTTCCATGGTTTAGATTAGCTAAAAAAATCGGCTGTAAAATTGGATATATTCCGGTAGATGATAATTATTATATAACAATAGAGAATGTTTTAAAATCAATCACTCCTCAAACTAAAGTAATAGCTTTAGCGGAAATTACAAATGTTATAGGGGATAAGCGTCCAATTAAAGAAATAGCCAAGATAGCTCATGAAAGAAATATCTTTGTTGTTGTGGATGGAGCTCAAAGCATACCTCATAAAAAAACTGATGTTCAAGATTTAGATGTGGATTTTTTAGCTTTTTCAGCTCATAAAATGTGTGGACCAACAGGAGTAGGTGTTCTTTATGGAAAAAAAGCTTTATTAGAACAATTAGAGCCAGTCAATATGGGTGGAGGAATGAATGAGTCGTTTGATTCGGAAAACGAAGTCTTTTTAAAGAGCTTGCCAACTAGATTAGAAGCTGGAACTCCTAATATTGCAGGTGTAATTGGATTTGGAGAAGCTATTAAATATTTAACCAATATCGGGATGGATAAAATTAGTGAAACAGAACATAATTTACGAGAATATTTGATTGATAAATTAATAAAAATTTCTCATATTGATATTATAAATTTAGAATCAGATAGTGGTATTGTTAGTATTAATGTTGATGGCATTTTTAGTCAAGATGTTGCTTATTATTTAAATAAATATAATATTTGTGTTAGAGCAGGTAATCATTGTGCTAAGATTATTAAGAAAACAACCGGAGTAGCAAATTCAATACGTATTAGTTTATATTTTTATAATACTGAATCAGAAGTTGATGAGTTAGTAGAATTACTTTCTAATAAAGATAAAATATTAAAGGAGATGTTATAATGGATCCAGAAGTAAAAAGAGAAATTATAATGGATAACTATTTGAATCCCAAAAACAAAATAAGGATTGAAGATAGTAGTTATGATAAAGTAAATTCTAATAATGAATCTTGCATTGATAATATTGATATCTTTGTTAAAGTGACTGATGATATTATTGAAGATATAAAATTTGATGGGGAAGCTTGTGCGATTAGTACTTCTTCAACATCGATTATGATAAATAACTTAATTGGACTAAATATAAGTGAAGCCATTAAATATATTGATAATTTCGATAATATGGTTAATGAAAAAGATTATGATAGAGAGTTATTAAATGAAGCGATAGTTTATGAAGATATTTATAAACAAAATAATCGCAAACATTGTGCCTTGCTTCCTTATATCGGAATTAGAAAAGTTTTAGAAAAATATAGTAAATAACTTTACATATTGTAAAAATGTTAGTTCTATGATAATATTAGTATGTAAGCAAGGAAACTTGCATAAAATAAAAAAGAGGAAACATTCAGTTTGGAAGTTGAATGTCTACCTCAAATAATATGGATAGACATTTAAGTCATAGTGATATGAACCTCATTTCCTTGTCCAAGAAATGGGGTTCATATCAAAGTCATGGACTTAAGTGTCATTTTTTTATTACAACTATTATCATTAATAGAAGGAATAAAATTATGGCTAGCAAAAATAATACTTTACAAACGTATTCACGTTTTTTCACCATAGCACCTCCTTCCTAAAATAGAATGGAGGTAGACACTCAAACAACTGATTATTTCCTAAAACAATTATACAATAAGTAAACTTATGATATCAAGGTAATTAATAAAAAAATCATCAAAAATTGATGATTTTTATATGCCTTCGCGTACTTCCATAATTACTGGTAAGATGATAGGTCTTCTTCCAGTAAGTTCATTTATATATGGATGTAATTCTAAAATTATTTGATTTTTTAAATCAGTAAAACTATATGTATTTTTTTGTAAATAATTAACTACAATGTCATTAACTTTATGTTCAATTTTATTAATTAGATCAGGATTTTCATTTACCATGATAAACCCTCTTGTGGTAATATTTGGTTTTATTAATAATTTTCTAGTCATTGGATTTATGTTTAAGATTGTAACTAAAATACCATCTTTACTCATTAATTTACGATCTTTAATTACAACGCTACCTACATCACCAATTCTTGAACCATCAACATATACATCTCCTGCTTGGATAGTACCATTTTTTCTTACGCCATCTTTAGATAATTCAACAACATCACCATTTTTACAGATTAAGATGTTATTTTCATCAATGTCACAACTAACAGCAATATCTCCATGTTCCTTTAACATACGATATTCACCATGCATTGGCATAAAGTATTCTGGTTTAATGATTCGAAGCATCCATTTTAATTCTTCTTGTTTAGCGTGCCCTGAAGTATGAATATCACTAAATTCGCTATTTGTAAAAACTTTAACACCTTTTAAATATAATTTGTTAATAATGCGATTGATACTAGCGGCGTTTCCAGGAATAGGACTAGATGAGAAAACAACTAAGTCATCAGGTAGTAAGCTAATTTGTTTATGAACTCCATTAGCTATTCTTGATAAAGCTGCTAGAGGTTCTCCTTGGGAACCAGTACATAAAATACATACTTCATTTTTCTTTAAGTCTTTAGCTACATTATTTTCAACAAATACTGATTTGTCTTTGATAAGGCCATTATTGACTGCTAAGTCAATACTTGTTTCCATGCTACGCCCAAAGGTAACTATTTTACGATTATTATTGCGGCAAGTTTCAACAATATGTTTAATACGATAAATATTAGAAGCAAATGTGGCAATGATTACGCGTCCATGATGACTAGATATAATGTCATTTAATGTTTCATCGACACAACTTTCACTTTTGGAAAATCCACTTGATAAAGCATTAGTACTATCACTAAGTAATAATCTAACACCTTTTTTTCCAATTTCTGCCATCTTATGGATATCAGCCATTGGTCCAATTGGGGTTAAATCAAATTTAAAGTCTCCTGTTTCAAAGATTATACCATTTGGAGTATGAATAGCTAGGGCAAATGAATCAGGAATAGAGTGAGTAGTATTAACAAATTCAATTTTAAAATTTTTGAAATTAACTACTAAATCTTTTGTGATGATTTCCATATTTTCATATTTAATATTCTTTTCTTGAAGTTTTTTGTTTATTAAATCAGCGGCAATTTTAGGGGCATAGATAACAGGAATATTAACGCTTTGAAGTAAAAAAGAAATTCCTCCGATATGATCTTCATGTCCATGAGTTATAAATAAAGCTTTTATACGATTTTCATTTTGTTTTAAATATGTAACATCTTGGATAACATAATCAATTCCTAATAATTCATCTT
Source organism: Bacilli bacterium (assembly GCA_017398945.1). GTDB lineage: Bacteria > Bacillota_I > Bacilli_A > RF39 > UBA660 > RGIG1752. The sequence continues at coordinate 93,079 of JAFQES010000030.1, forward strand.
CGGGAAACATTACTCCAGCATCTATAATTAATAATTCCTCATTATGAGAAATTACATACATATTTTTACCGACTTCTCCTAATCCTCCAAGAGCTATTACTTGCGTAATATCTTTGCTATTTTGCATATAATTCTTCCTTTCAAATAAAAAAATAAAGTTTTGTTCTTGATTACATTATAGCTTATTGTGGTTTATTTGTCCAGTTTTTTGTGTTATACTTTAAATTGATTGACGCTGGAGGGTATTATGGGATTATTTGATAAATTTAAACAATTAGTTAGTAAGAAAAAAGAAGAAAGTACAGAAGAAGTAGTTCAAGTATATGACAAGGGACTTGAAAAAACTCGTAATGAAGTTATATCTAAATTAAATGTCTTAGGTATTAAGTATACTAAAGTAAATGAAGAATATTTTGAAGAATTAGAAGATTTACTTATTAGTGCAGATATTGGAGTTAAAACAGTATTTTCTTTTATGGAAAGATTAAGAAGTCGTGTTAAAAAAGAAAATATTATTGATACTGATTATTTAAAAGAAGTTATTGTTGATGAATTATTTATTATTTATGTTAATAATGAATCTTTAAGTGATAAAATTAATATTCAAAAAGATGGACCAACTGTTATTTTAATGGTAGGAGTAAATGGTGTAGGAAAAACGACAACAATTGCTAAACTAGCTCACAAGTATTTAAATGAAGGCAAAAAAGTAATGATGATTGCGGGAGATACGTTTAGAGCGGGAGCAGTAGATCAATTAAAATTATGGGCAGAAAGAACAGGAAGTTTGTTCTTTGGAAAGGATAATACAGATCCTGCTGGAGTAATCTTTGATGGACTTGATATGGCCAAGAAAGAAAATGTTGATATTGTTTTAATTGATACAGCTGGTAGGTTACAAAATAAAGTTAATTTAATGAAAGAATTAGAAAAAATTAATAAAGTAATTGCTACTAAAGTAGAAAATGCTCCGCATGAAACATTACTAGTAATTGATGCAGCAACTGGTCAAAATGGAATCATGCAAGCTAAATCATTTAAAGAAATTACGAATATTACAGGACTTGTATTAACCAAATTAGATGGAACAGCTAAGGGTGGAATTGTCTTAGCTATTAAAGAAGAAGTAGATATTCCTGTTAAATTTATCGGTTTAGGAGAAAAAATGACTGATTTACAAACATTTGATATCGAAAATTATATTTATGGATTATTTAAGGATGTGATATAATGGATAAAGTTGTTTTATATAATGAGTTATTTTTATGTTATCAAGATTTATTAACGGAAAATGAAAAAGAAACTTTTTTAGATTATTATGCAGATGATTTATCTTTAAGTGAAATAGCAGATAATAATAATGTTTCTAAAAGTGCTGTATCTAAAACAGTTAATAAAGTAGAAGAAAAGTTAGAATATTATGAAAACATTTTAAAATTAAATTGTAAAAATAAAATAGTTCAAGAAGTTTTAGAAAAAAATAGTTTAAAAGAAATAAAAAAATTATTAAATGACTATATAAATTTATAAGTATTGTTTTAACACAATATTTTTTTTGTCATAAGATAAATAGTATTATACTGGAATTATTTGGCTATAATAAGAGTGTATTGACAAAGTTACTACTTTTTAATAAAATAAAAAAGCTAAAAATTATTTTTGGAGGATATTATGAAAAAAATAGTAAATCTTTTTTTAACAATTTTGATGTTTTTATCTTGCATCCCTTATGTTCAAGCATCAACAGATATTTCTCAAGGAGCTAATAAAGGTGATTTACGTTTAGGGACTTATATAGCTGCTAATAAAAACAAGGTTTCTGTAGTTAAAACTGATGATAATGGAGTTACCGTAAAAAAGGAAGTTACTAAAAATAGTGCTGGTAACTACGATGTTGAATTTTTTGTATCAGGACCAACAACAACGGTAACAACTCAAATAAAAATACCTGTTTATGTTGTTTTTGTAATCGATAGATCATATTCTATGCGTTTAGAAAGTGATAACGGTAAAAGTCGTTGGGCAAATGCTGAGGAAGCGGCAATTGATATTTCTGCTAAATTTAATTTATTAGGAGTAAATATGGCTGCTGTTGGTTTTTCTGGAGGTAGAAATAGATCAGAAGCTAATGGCGGAGATAATATTGCTTACAATGATACCGTAGATATAAGAGACGTATTTAGTACAGCGCCTATTACTAATTTTGGTGATTATGATACTAATCATAACACTGGTGGTGGGACTAATATGTATGCTGGATTAAAAAGAGCGCAAGAGTTACTTAAAGATAAAACTGGCCTTAAACATATTATTTTATTAACAGATGGAGTTCCAACCTTTTATTATGATGAAAATGGGTATTCAAAAGGAGCAGGTAATTCAAATTCAGATGAAAGAATAGTTCAAGTTCCAAATGTAGTAGAAAAAACTAAAGAAATAGCTAAAGCGGTTGAAAAAGATGGAATTACAATCCATACAATAGGTTATCATTTTGATAAATTAACCTATGTACATTCTAGTAATAGTTCTTTAAACGAACGTGCTTTAGCCCAAGATACTTTATCAAATGTTGCTAGTTCTAGTAGTAATTATCATATTGTTAATTCATATGAAGAAACAAATCTTAGTATTGAGTTTAATAATATAAAAGACGATATCTCAACAGTTTCAATTGCTAATAATCCTGTTATAACCGATGGAATTGGGAATAGTTTTAAATTAAGTGGAACAAATACTTATGGTGGCTCTAAAGAATTAAAAAAGAACAATTTTGGGGTTACTTCTTTACCAACGAGTCTTGGAAAATTTAGTATTCAGATAAACTCTGATTCGCCGACTGGATGGTATAAAACTAACAATAGTTTTACTTTCAGTTATACTCATGCCACAAAAGGTGTGCAAACTATAACTATTTCGGAAAATCCTGAAGTTTTTTGGGCACAACCAGTCCCATATACAATTTATCATGTTGAAAAAGATAATATTAATAATGTTTTAAAAATAGAAAATGGTAGTGGTGAATATAATACTTCAGTAAGTGTAAATGAAAAAACATTTACAGGATATAATTACGATAGTAAAAGTAAAGAAAAGGTAATATTAAAAGATTCTGGAAATGTAGCGTATGTTTATTATACTAAAAAAGCGTATAATTATAAAATTAATTATTATTATGATGGAGTTATTGACGAAGGAAAAACAGAAACTAAAAGTGCTTTATATAATACAGAAATTACAAATTATCCGGATAAAAATATTACCGGCTATAAATTGGAAAAAGTAACAACAAATGATGATGACAAAAGTATTCCTTTAACTATAAGTGAAGATAATAATAAGAATGTTATAAATGTTTATTATATTAAAGATAAATTTAATTATAGAGTAGAATATTATTATGATGGAAAAATTGATAATGACTTAACTTATAAAAATAGTGCTTATTATAATGATGTTATAACAAGTTATCCTTTAAATGAAAAGAAAGGTTTTAGCTATGTTGAAACTAAAAATGCTCCTTTAAAAGTAGCAGCTAATGAAAAAGAAAATGTTATTAAAGTTTATTATGAAAGTAATAACTATAATTATATTATTAATCATTTTGAAAAAGGAAATATTGAAAATATTTTTGAAATTGAACAAGGTGAAGCTAAATATAATTCTCTTGTTGATGTAAATAAAAAGGATTTTGCAGGTTTTACTTATGATAGTCAAGATTGGGAACAAATTTTAATAAATACCGAAAATAATGTAGCTAATATTTGTTATAAAAGAAATATGTATTCTTATAAGGTAGAGCATTATAAAGAAAATTTAGAGGGAAAATATAATTTAGTTGAAGAAGATACGGTTATTTATAGTGCTTTATATGAAAGTGATGTAACTTTTGATATAAATGATTATGAAGGATATACATATAATGAAAATAAAACAGAAAATATAACTTTAAAAGTTCCAGCTAATAATGATTTAGTGATTCGTTTGTATTATGATTTAAATGAAAGTAAAGCTATAGTCCATCATGTCGTAAAACAAGGCGACTATTATTACTCATTTAAAGATTTTGGTACACAGGATGATAATTTATTATCTTTTGAAAATGTTAATTTAGAGGATGATATTTTTAAAGGAAAAATTGGAATGTTATTTGAAGCTAATAAAAGAATTGTTCCGGATTATTATTTATCAGCAGTTTATCTAGGAAATATTTTAACTCATGATAATGTTACTCTATTAGAATTAACAACTATAAAAGATAGATTAGAACCCGATACTAAAGAATATACTTACGTATATGAAATTATCTTGGGTGAAGGTGATGGCTCTGAAGATATAATTTTGCCCCCTCAAACAGGTTATGAAAATAATTATAGCATTATGAGTTATCTGTTATTTATTTGTGCTTGTTATTTATTAATTAGAAAAAGAATTAATTAAAAGGGTCATATGATCCTTTTTATTGGTTAGGAAGATGATATATGAAGTATTTTAAATTTATAATAATTTTTCTTTTGGTTGTATCATTAATTGTTATAGGATATTTTTACTATGATAAAAAGATTCATGAATTTAATGATAATTATTTATTAAAAACAAATGATGGAGATAAAGAAAATATAAAGGTTTATAAAGAAGAGATAACCAGTTTAAAAGAAGAATATAATAATGATGAAGTAGTTGGAACATTAGAAATATTAAATACTGATTATAAAGTGCCAATAATGCAAGCTGAAGATAATGATTATTATTTAGAACATCTGCCAGATAAAACTAAAAGTTTTATGGGATCAATTTTTTTGGATTATCGAGTTGATATTGATAATAGTCAAAAGTTATTAATTTATGGTCATAACTCATCTAAATATGAAATGCCGTTTGCTATTTTAGAAAATTATTATGATGAAGAATATTTAAAAGAACATAAATATGTAGAAATAAAAACAAAAACTAAAATAAGAAAATATGAAGTATTTTCTGTTTATGTTGCTACTACGGATTATTCTTACATGAAAATTAATTATGAAAAAGATGAATACTTAAATCATTTAAATAATTTAAAAAAATATTCTTTTTATGATATAGATTTAGAATTAGATAGTAATGATAATATTTTGATTTTACAAACTTGTAGTACTCATAAAGATTATGTTAACTATGATAAAAAATATTTAATAATTGCATTGAAAGAAATTTAATAAAGTTCAAATAAATTTGAACTTTTTTTGTGGTATAATTATATTAGGTGTAATTATGAATTTAAAAGAGTTATATAAAGAATATGACAAATTGCAAAAAAAGTATGGAGCTAAGGAATTAGATTCTATATATAATGGTGGATTAGAAGATAATCCTGATGTATGTTTTGTTTTTATGAATCCAACCGGAAGAAATATTGCAACAAATAAAGATTGGCGAGGTCTTAAAGCGCCTTGGATTGGAACAAAAAATATTTGGGATTTGTTTTATAAATTAGATCTTTTAGATGAAGAATTACATGAAGAAATAAAAGCTAAAAGAGGAAAAGATTGGACACCAGAGTTTGCCGAAAAAGTTTATGAAGATGTTAAAAAACATAAATACTTTATTACTAACTTAGGAAAATGTACCCAACTTGATGCTAGAGAATTACCAGATGATGTTTTAGCAAAGTATTTAAAATATTTAAAAGAAGAAATTACAATTATAAATCCGAAAGTAGTTATATTATTTGGTAATCAAGTTAGTTCGATAGTTTTAGATGAAAAGATAACAGTTGGGACAGTAAGAAGAAAGCTCTTTACTAAAAAAATAAAAGGAAAAGATTATAAATTTTATGCTGTTTATTATCCCGTAGGTAATGGAAGATTTAATATAGACAAAGCAATAGAAGATATTAAATGGATTATAAAAAATGAGTTGGTTAATTGTAATGAAAAAACTCATGCATAAATTAGGATGTTTATTATGAATTATTGGTTATTGATAATAATGATAGCAGTGTTAATTATTCCAATTATTATTAGTATAGTATATTATATAAAATATAAATTGGTACCTGCCATATATATGAATTGTTGCTTGCTATTGTCATATTTATTTTTCTTGTCTGTACTAGTTGGGGCATTATTAGCTAATTTAGATTATTTTATAAGTAATAATAAAATAATTCTGGTGTTAGGTGCTTTTTGTATGATTTCAATGCCAATAATGCTACTTAAAATAGCTAAATCTGTCATAAAAGGAATTAAATTAAGATTAAAGAAAAAATTATTGTTAACTGGGACAAAAATAGAAATAGATAATTTGAAGTTGGAAATATATAAACCATTAAGAAATTATTATCTAGGTTATTATAAAGGAACTTATAAAAATACTAGTGGAAAAAAATGTGCTTTTATAAGTGAAGATTATTTAAAAAATCCTTATTATAATCCATTATTTAATCGTAAAGTAGAAAAAAATTTTCATCATATTACTTTATATGTAGATCCAAATAATGAGAAGAATTATTACTACAAAATAGAAGATTTTAAATAGATAATTTAAATAAAAAAGCAAAATATAGTAAATGAAAAAAGTAGATAAACAAAATTTAATTATTTAACATAAAATATATAGGTGATTAATTTGTTTAATATGCATGATGATTTGTATGCAGCGTCAATTTTAAAAATTACTTTTGATAAATTTATTCTTTAGAGGGTATAAATATTGAAGTTGAACATGGTAAAATAAATCCTAGTACAAATGTTACTAATAATGATTTATTAATGACAGCTAAAATAGCGTTAGCTCATTTGAATGAGTATCCAAATTACTATAATCCAAATTATGGATTGAAAGTATTTGAAGAATTTTTGAAAAGTAAACTATAACTATGATAAAATAAAGTTGTAGGTTGGTGAGGTTATGATATATTTAAAAAAATTCACTTTATTAGATGAAGAACAAGAATATAATTTAGCAAGATTTAGAGAGCGAAGAAGAATATTTAATAATCAGTATCCCTTACAACTTTTTTATGTTAAAGAATTTCAATATATTGAATTTGATAATATTACAATATTTTATGGTGGAAATGGTTCAGGTAAAACAACGTTATTAAATATTATAGCTGATAAATTGTTAGCGGAACGTAAAAGTGTTATTGATAAAGGATCTTACTTTAAATTATATGTAGATGAATGTCAGTTTGAAATGTCTTCAGAAGAACCTATTGAAGTGAAGGTAATAGCGAGTGACGATGTGTTTGAATATCTACTTGATATAAGAGCTATAAATAGTGGAGTTAATAAGAATAAAGAAAGATTAAGTAAATCATATATGGAGTTTAAATATAATACTAGTGGTACTAACTTCGATACATATGAAGAGTTAAAAAATAGTTATGAATCAAAACATATGACAATGTCAAAATTTGTTAGACAAAGATTAGGTAATAACAATCTTATAGAACAATCGAATGGTGAGTCAGCTTTAATGTTTTGGGAAAAGGAAATACAAGAAAATAGTATATATTTACTTGATGAACCAGAAAATAGTTTATCGGCAGAAAATCAACTTAAGTTAAAACAATTTATTGAAGAGTCTGCTCGTTTTTACAACTGTCAATTTATAATTTCTACCCATTCACCATTTTTACTTAATTTAAAGGGTGCTAAAATCTATGATTTAGATGATGTACCAGTTAAAGTAAAAAAATGGACAAAATTAGCCAATGTTAAAGTTTATTATGACTTTTTTAAAGAACACGAAAATGAATTTAAGGACTAATTTAGAGTTCTTTTTTTATTGCTTTTTAAAGCTAATAATCTTATTATATTATCCAAAGGAAAGATGCTTATGTTAGCAAAAAGAGAAATACCAAGTAATGTTATAAATTATGAAATGTGTAAAAGTTGTACCAGTCCTTGTTGTGGTCATACACCTTGCGAGTATTTACCAAGTGATTTTGATGATCTTACAATTGATAATGTTGAACAATTAATAATAAATAATTTGGCTATTATAGATGAAGGTTATTTAAGCAGTGATAAAAGTAAAATGTTTTATTATTTGCGAATGAGAACAAATCGAGAAAATCTAAATAGTATGGATATAAGTAATAAAAATGATATATATCTTTCTAAAGAAGGTAGAAAAGGTGCTTGTTTATATTATAAAGCATCTGAAAAATATTATTATGGAATAGAATATGCTAAATATGATGGAAAAATGCTTTTATCTTTATCTGAACTTGAATTATTAAAGTTATTTAGAAGTAAATTAGAACGGGAAAAAACAATTAAATCTGTTAAAGTTTGTATAGAAGAATATTTAGCAGCTAGAAAAGAAAGGGCTTGGGGTGGATGTCTTTTAACTGAAGACCAAAGACCAGGTGGAGGTTTATTTATTGTGCCTGATCTTAAAAGTGATGGCACGCAAAGTTGTAAAATTTTAGAACAATATAGTTACAATGGGTGGGATATGCCTGAAAATCAGGAAGTTTTAAAAAGAATTCTTGATAAAAATGGAATACTTAAAAAATAAAGATATTTTGTAAAAATTAGAATATTTTAACATATTCTTTTTTTATTTTAATAATTATAAATTTAAATATATATTCCATAATAAAAAAGAGGAATATATATGAAAAAGAAAAGCTTAAATAAAGAATTATTTGATTTTATTAAAACATCTAGTTGTTCGTTTACTTGTATAAGAGAAATAAGAATGCAACTTTTAAAAAATGATTTTATAGAACTTTATGAAAATGAAAAGTGGGATTTTAAAGCAGGTAAATATTTTGTTATTAGAAATGATGCATCTATAATTGCTTTTAAAATAGGAAACAATTATAAAAACGGATTTAACATAGTTTGTGCTCATAGTGATACTCCTGGATTTAATTTAAAACCAAGAAGTGAAATATATGAATATAATTATATGAAATTAAATGTGGTACCTTATGGTGGTATTTTAAATTATGGTTGGATGGATCGTCCTTTATCAATTGCTGGTAGAATTATTTGTAAAAAATTAGATAAATTTCAAAAAAAGATTATTGATTTAAACGATACTTTATGTGTAATTCCTAGTGAAGCTATTCATCAAAACGATAGTGCTAATTCTAACTTAGATTTGAATACGCAAGTGGATTTAATTCCAATAATTAGTTTAAATAATGATAAAGATATAGTTAAGAATTTATTAAGACAATATTTAAAGTTAGATTCTAATACAAAAATATGTGACTATGATTTGTTTTTATATTGTAAAGATAAGCCGATGTATATTGGGACGAATGAAGAATTAATATTATCTCCAAGGATTGATGATTTATCTTGTACATTTGCAACATTGAAAAGTTTTATCGAAAATAATAATGAAAACAATATTAATATTATGTGTATTTTTAATAGCGAAGAAATTGGAAGTATGACTAAAGAAGGGGCTGATTCTAGTTTTTTAATGGACATTTTAAAAAGAGTTAGTGCACAGGTTAATTTAGATGTTTCGGTAGCATTACAAAATTCTTTAATTGTTAGTGCAGATAATTCTCATGCAGTTCATCCTAATCATCCTACTAAAAGTGATGTTAGTAATCAAGGCTTTTTAAATAAAGGAATTTTAATTATACGAGAAAAAGATACAATGACTGATAGTGTTTCGGCTACTATCTTTAAAGAAGTATGTCGTAAAGCCAAAGTTCCTTTTCAAGACTATACATCACGTAATGATATGACTACAGGATCAACACTATCTGGACTAAGTATTAAACATGTTAGTGTTGATTCTATTGATGTTGGACTTGCACAATTAGCAATGCATTCAGCTAATGAAGTTATGGGATCAGATGATACATTTTATTTATATAAAGCATTTAAAAAGTTTTATGATATTTCTATAAAAAGGGAGATTGATACAATAGAAATAATTCAATGTGAAAATATTTAAAAAAATTGCGATTTTTAGTGTCGTAATTTTTTCTATATTAATATTTTTTAAATTCGCTATGCCAGTTACCTGATCTATTGTTATACTTTAGAACCATGATGCCGATATATTTTTAATTCATGGATATCAGGGCGATTTTCTAAATGGTTCTTTATGGCGTCTTTCTAAGTTTTTTGTTCGTTATTTGTGGAAACTATTAAAATTTTTAGGGATTAAAGATCCAACTAGTGCAGCTAAAAATTATCAAGTTTCTAAAAGAACTGAAAAAAATTAAGAAGCTGGATTATTCCCAATGGAATTACTTGTTTAGAAATAGAAAAGGGAAATATTACATTAGTAAAATGGGGATATAGTGTAAACAATTATAGTCATATATCTGTTAAAATAATTGTTTTAGATGGTAAGGAGCCTATTATAAGTTTTTTAGTACCTAGATTTTAATATTTTTTCAATTCTATTTATCCTTAGAAAAGGTTGTGTTATAATTTATTTAATATAATTGGAGGTATTATATGAAAATAGAGGTAATACAGATAGATAATGAAGAAAAAAATGAGTTTGAGATAAGATATAATGGTAATTTACAATATAGGGCAAAATTGCCATTTATATCTATAAGAGAACCGTTTAATTTAGAAAAACTTCGTAAGATTAAAATAATAAATTTAAAAGGTGAAGAAATATATACAACAGATTATAAATATGTAGAGAACTTACAAGAAGAGTTTATTCCATTAAAATATTTAGTTACAGGTAGTCAAAAATTTAATCAACTATTATTTACTTCGGAAAGTAATATAATTAAAATATATTATGAGGTTAAAGGAATATTCGATAGTAGATATGTTATAGAAATCAACGACAAAAAATATTTTTGTTATTCTATTGAGGATGGATATGTTAGGCATTTTCCTATATATGATGGGGAGTTGCAAGTTGGTGAAGCCTTAAAGTCAAATGTTTTAACTGATGCTAAAGATGAATATTGGTGTTATTTAAAAAAAGGATATGAATTTTTAAGCTATGGAATAGTGTCATTATTATTATATTTAGATAGAAGTGAATATAGTTCATCGTATTTAGTTACTAAATCATATAATTTATCTAAAAAATCTTCTTATAATAAAAATAATAAGTTTTATGATCAAGAATGGGTAATAAAGAATTTTGGATACGAATTTTATAAAAAAGTAAATAACGATGTTAATTTTGTAAAACAAAAGTTTAAAAATCCGATGAAAACTTGGAAAGAACAATGGAATTCTTTGGCGTTAAAAGAAAAAAAGTTGTTAAAGTTTGTGCTTTTAGCTCCATGGGTTATGATAGCAATCGTAGGGAGTATAATTATAATATTTTTTGTTTTTTTTCTTTGTATAAATAAATTATAATTATATTTTTGAATATTAAAACTCGAACTTTTATAGTATGAGTTTTTATGAAATGATTTTAAAAGTTGGATATAAAGTTCAGTAACCTTTTTTTCTTCATCCAATTTTTTAGTTTTCTTTCGATTGTTTCCTTGCTTAATATTCTATAAGAAGAGTGTTAATATAAAAAACATTAATACCATTGAAGAAAAAGAAAGTGTAATTATTAATTAATACTTTTTGTGGTTTGATATATGCTATATTAGTTGGTAAAAGCTTAATTATTTGTCCTTTCTCGATAGTAATAGGAGTAGAAGTGTAATTCTTTACCCAATCAATCTTTTACTTTAATAATATAAATATATCATCACAACCTTTCTTAAACGACAAAAAAACTCAATTCTTTCGAATTGAGTTCTATCTCAACGTCGATGGTTCGACGATTTTTACAAATGGAGCGGTTAAGCTACAGCTTACGAACTACAACGCTCTCTTTCTAAAAACATTATATAGTAATTCCCATATTTTTTCAAGGAAGTATGGGAATTTTTTGTATTTTATTGTATAATTTTATTAGTTTATACTTGTGTGGTGGTAATAATGATATTTGAAATAAATAATTTTGAAAAACTAAAAGAAATCAAACCACTTTTTACTGATATAAGGTTTTATATGGGAAATAGTGTTTTAGATGGTGTTATGGGAAAAGCTTTTGTAGATAACATTGAAAATCCTAATATTGCATTTTTAGTAGTTAGAAAGTATTGCTTTATTAGTGGAAATATAAATGATAAAAAATTAAAAGATATTATTGATGAAAACTTTAAGAATTATACTTTGATACCAAGTGATATTATCGCTAACAAAATTGAAAAAATATATTCTAATAATGTACAAAAATCACAAAGATATTCAATAAAAAAAGAGGTGTCATTTGATATAGACAAATTATATCGTATGTCAAATCGTCTGGAAAAAGATTTTAAACTTATTCAAATTGATGAAGTTCTTGCTGATAATATTAAAAAATTAGAATTTATAAATATAACAGATAATTATAAAAAGAATGGTATAGGCTTTTGCTGTGTGCATAATAATGAAATAATTGGTGTAGCCTCATCTAATATTTTTTATAAAGAAGGAATTGAAGTTAATATAAAAGTAAAAGAAGAATATCGTAGAAAAGGAATTGCTACAGCAATGGCATCTAAGCTTATTATAGAATGTTTAAATCAAAATAAAAAAATAAGTTGGGACGCTGCTAATCTTAATTCAGTTAGTTTAGCAGAAAAATTAGGTTTTGAGTATGACTCAGCATATAATATTTATAATTTTAAGAAGAGTAAAAATGAATAATTTAGTTAAAGAAATAGAAAAATTAGTAGAATGTTCAAATGAAAATATTTCGATTTTAATTAAAGAATTAAATTCAGACTGTGATATATATAACTTTAATAGTACTGAAAAGTTAGTATCTGCTTCAATAATTAAAGTACCAATAATGTTAGCGATTTTTAATGAAATTAAAAATGGAAAAGCAAATTTAAATGATATGATTTTAGTTACAAAAAATGATATTCTATATGATACTGAAATATTTGACAATGGAGAAAAAAATTATTCAATAAACGAATTAATTAATTGGATGATAATTGAATCGGATAATACTGCAACGAATGTATTGTTAAAGCATTTTGGTATAGAAAATATTAATCATTATATTGCTAATGTTTTAAAAGTAAAATCTACATATATACAAAGATATATGCTAGATGAAAAAGCTATAGAAAATGGCTTAAATAATTATACGAGTCAAAAAGATATGTTAGATATTTTTACACTATTATTTAATAAAGAGATTTTAAATGAAGAATTATGTGATATTGCGATAAACATATTATATAATCAGCGTTGCCAAGACCAAATAATGAGATATATTTTTGAACCTATAAAATTTGCTCATAAAACTGGATCACTTGATTACTTAAATCACGATGTTGGGGTAATGAATATTAATAACAAATTGGTTTATATTGGAATTTCTATATACAATTCAAATAATAAGAAAGGAAACAAAAAATTAATTGGCAATATTGGAAAGAAAATATACGATTATTTAATTAACTAGAATAAAGGGTATGGGAATTCCCATAATAGAATTTGTACAGGAGTACAAATTCATTGCTTGCTAGACACAATTTATACTCCCCCAAAAAAACTAAAATAAAAAGAGGATTAAATTATTTTTATAATTTTTTCCTCTTTTTTAAGATTATTTATGCAAAAACATATTCTTTTAATACTAGTTCTTCAGCCATATTTTTATAATTATTCATAAGTTTTGTCCATTCCATTGGGTTAATTTCTTTATTCTTTTCAGATAATCTTTCATCATTTGGATTGGTTACAATTAATTAGACAGAAAAAATGTGGACATGCTAAAATAAAAGAAAGGAAGTGGATTATGAAAAAAGGTAAAGGAAAATTTGATGATTCTTTCAAAAAACAACTTGTTGAGCTCTATAATAACGGCAAATCCGCATCTGAAATAGAACTTGAATATCATGTTTCAAATTCTGCTTTATATAAGTGGATTCGTTATTATAATTCTACTGGTTCTTTTAAAGAAAAGGATAATAAGAGTGAGCTTGAAAAGAGTTATAAAGAACTGGAAAGAG
>JAFQES010000004.1 GCA_017398945.1 Bacilli bacterium
ATAATAAAACAATTAGAAGATATAAAACAAAAAGAAAGAGAAACAAAAACTTATGATCAAATAAAAAATCTTTGTAGTGTTTGGAAAGATATGGAGTTTAAAGAAAAACGAAATGTCGTAGAACAATTACTAGATAAGATAGTTGTAGATGGGAAAACATTAAAAATATATTGGAATGTTAGCGAAAGCTAGCATAAAAAATATTTAGTTTTCTCTCTATATGTCTTACATTCCAATTAATGTCATTGAAATATTTATTTTAAGAGATGATATTATTGTATTTAAAGAACCTGGTATTACTAAATACTTTAAGGTTTGTAATTTACTAGCATTAAATGTTTTCATAAGCAATTGTTTATTATCATCTATGTTGATAAAACCATTATAAAAATTCATAATCGTAACTATTAAATTGATTAATAAAGCCATTATAATAATGCTTTTTAAGTTTGCTCCAGCAATAATTATAATTACAGGGCCTAAGGCAACTTTAGGTAAAGAATTTAATGTTACTAAAAATGGTTCACAAACTTTAGATAAGAATTTAAATTCATAGAGCAATAAAGATATTATTAACCCTAAAAATATTCCTCCTAAAAAAGATATTACAACTTCTTTTAAAGTACAAAGGATATGTGGCAATAAATTGTTAGTAACTATTAATTCTTTTAAAGTAGCTATTATTTTTGTAGGACTTGAATAAATAAACGAGTTAATTATTTGGTGATTTGAACAATATTCCCATAAGAAAACTAATACTAAAACTATCATTATTTGAATAAAAAGAATTAAGCTTTTTTCTTTCTTTATCTTCTGTAAATATCTTTGTTGATCAACTGACATTGATATCTAAATCCTTCCAAATAGTACTATAATAAGCACTAAATTCTTTGGCATTTCTTTTAGTAATCGGACTTTCAGCTTCAGTTAAGTTAACATCATATATTTTCTTGATCGTTCCTGGCCTTTTGGACAAAACAATAATGCGATCTGCTAAAGATATTGCCTCAGCAATATCATGGGTAATCATGATAACTGTTTTTTTCTCTTTTTTTATAATTTTATAAACATCATCACTAACCGCTAATCTAGTTTGATAATCTAAAGCACTAAAAGGTTCATCCAAAAATAAAATATCTGGTTTTATCGCCATCGTTCTTATAAGTGCTACGCGCTGACGCATTCCTCCGGAAAGTTCCCCAGGATATTTGTTTATAAAGTCTCCTAAACCATAAGTTTGTAATAAAGAAATTACATACTCTTTATTTTCTGGTGTATCTTCATTTTTAATTTTTAAACCTAACAAAGCATTATCTAAAACCGTTAACCAAGGAAATAAAGCATCATTTTGCAGCATATAACCGATTCTTACATTTCTCTTATGCCAACTTATTTCTCCTGATGTTTTTTCTTCTAATCCTGCTAAGATTGATAAAAGTGTTGATTTTCCACAACCAGAAGACCCAACTATACAAACAAATTCTTGATCTTGAACGGCAAAAGAAATATTATCGATAGCTTTAATCTCGCCTTTTTTAGTATGGTATATTTTTTGCAAATCACGTACTTTTAAAATATCACTATTCATTATAGAAATTATTAACTAAATTTTTGTATGGAACATAACTCGTTAACAAGTCATTATCTATCATTATATCTTCTAAATTTTCTAAATAATCTTCACTAATATAAGGATTTTCTAACCACGAATCAGCTTTCTTATAGTTATCTACAATTTTTTCTAAATCATTTAATGATAAACTAGGAAACTGCGGTAAGATAACATTCGCTATTGTTTTAGCATCATTATCTAAGGTAAAATCAATTCCTTTTTTTATAGCATTCGTAAATCCTTCTATTACTTCTTCATTTTCATTTATATAACTTTTTCTGGCATAAAAAGCAGTATATGGCATTTCTCCAGATAACTCTCCTATACTAGCTACTATATATCCAGAACCTTCATTTTCCAAAGCTGTTGCAGTTGGTTCAAATAAATTAACATAATCCCCAACATTACCCATAAAAGTTCCCCCTAAAGCTGCAAAGTCTACAGAATAATTTATATTAATATCCTTTTCATCAATTCCAGCCTTTTTTAAAGCATTTAAGAAGTTTAATGCTGGCATTCCGCCTTTTCTACCCACTAAAATTTCTTTTCCTTTTAAATCATCTAAAGTAAAATTTTCATTTTCTTCACGAGCTACAATAAATTGTCCGTCTCTTTTTGTAAGCCCACTAAATAATTGTAAATAATCTTTTTCTCCCCCTGTATAAACATAAATGGCTGATTCCGCTCCGGCAAAACCAATTTGGACATCATTTGATAATACTGCTGCTGAAACTTTATCGGCTCCTGGCGTTAACACCAATTCCACATCCAAACCACCTTCAGAAAAATAGCCATTTTCTATTGCTACATATAAAGGCGCATAAAATGCCGAATGAGTAACTTCTGCTACACTAACTTTTGTATTTCCAGTTTCATTTTCATATGATGTTATTTTTGTATAAGTAACCACCCCAATTATAAATACCAATAAAATTATCCCAAACAATAAAAATCTTCTTTTCAAAATACATCCCCCTTTAAGATTTCATTTTATTATATGATAATAGATATCCATAAGTTAATTAATTAGCATAAAAAAACATGTTCATTTAAGAACATATTTTTTTTCTATTTAATTTACGACAACCAATTAAACAAATTGAACTAACTATTAATAACAATATTTTACTATTAATATTATCACTAGTAGTTGGATTGGGAGGGATATTATTCTCAGTTTTGATATTTTCCTTTTCGATTTCATTATTTTCTTCTTTAGGTAATTGTGAACTATCGTTAGAAATATTAATATCTTCTTTAGCTATCGCATAAGTAGAAAAATGATTAGTGTTAAAAATTGCATATTTTTTGCCATCTATTATCCCAACACTAGCATTAAATTTATCCCCTTTAGTTCCATCATCTTTAATATGATAAATTGTTACTGCCGCTTTATCAAAATCGTCTTCCAAAGGTATTTTTACAATAATCCCTTTTTTTATTGAAGTAATATATTTATCTATTAAGCTTGAAAATAAATTTATATCATAAGCTTTATAATACTCATCATTATATTCAAACGTTTTATCTTCCGCTTCAACTTTAGCATCCATTGGAACGTCAGAGGAGCTAGTTTCAACTTTTATTCCAGTATTATAATTAGTAGATTTAATCTCTAAATCTTTAATATCTTTTTCCCTTACAGGAACAATACCTAAATAACTTTCTTTTTCATTAATTTTAATCTTATATATGTCGAAATTATATTTATCTCCAGTTTTAAATACATCGTTAATTACACATTCTTCCCACTCAACATTACAAAAATCACCATTTAATTCTTCATCAAACATGATTTCAACTTTATACGAGTCGTCATTAATATAAGTTTTTATTCTTTCTAAAGCTGCTTTCATATAATCTTCACGGGTCTGTTTTGTTGTATCAGGAATAAAAATCGTTCTATAAGTAATATATCCAATCTCTGTAATGCCAACAGCTACATTATCATGAAATGCAATAACACTTCCACCAGCACCATAACTTGAAGGACCTCCTCCTCCGCCACCAAATGTAGATACATATTCTATATCAGTAGTTTTCTCCAACTCTTTCTTTAATTCTGGATAGATATTAAACACTTCAGAACTATTTTGTAATTTATCAAAAAAACCAGATAAATCACTATAATTAATTAATTGGTTAATATAAGCCATATCATACAAACGATAAGAACCTTTTATTTTCAAAAACATATTTTCGATTTTTTGGAAATAAGTATCATCTACATTTTCCACAAAATCTATTTCAAAAGTTTTTCGCGTAGCATCTACATATATATCACACTGATTTTTTTCAATATTACAACTTGATGAATACACCCAAATATCTTCAGGAATATTTATGGTTTTCTTTATTTGAGCAGAAACAATTTCACTGTATATTTGAGAAAGACAATTATCAACCTTTTCTTCTTCTGTTTCTCCGTAATCTCTACTAATACAAGTATTAAAATATTTTGTACTTTTATACTTATCAATTGGTATCGAATTAACAGTTATTTTCCCATCCGCAGAAATACTATTAAAAATATCATCATAATTAGTTTCAGCATCTACTAAAAAAGGCATCGAACAAATCATAAAAGCTAACAAAATTAATTTTCTTTTCATAAAAGCAACCTCAATTCTATATAAAAATTATAACAAACACATACATAATCGTCAACAAAGCCATATAGTAATTTATAACACAAAAAAATATGTACACTTAAGCACATATTATTTTGATACTTGATATAATTCAACTTCAACTGGTGTTTCTTGACCAAATAAATCGATTAATACAGTTAAACGATTATTTTCTTGATCAATTGCATCAATTTGTCCCATCATTCCATTAAATGGCCCATCAGTAATAGCAACCTTGTCTCCAACAGCAAGTTCAGTTTCGGCATCTAATCTTGTCATACCCATATTAGCTAGAATACGATCTATTTCCTGTGGCAATAACGGAGTTGGTTTAGCTCCTCTTCCACTTGAACCAATAAATCCTGTAACCCCAGGAGTATTACGAACAATGTACCACGCTTCATCACTCATAATCATTTCTACTAATACATACCCCGGAAACATTTTTTTACTTTTTTCTTTTTTAACTCCATCTTTTACTTCTACTACTGTAGTTTCAGGCACAATAACTCTATAAATATAGTCTTGCATCCCCATACTTTCTGTACGCATTTCTAGTTTTTCTTTCACTTTACTTTCGTGCCCACTATAGGTGTTAACAACATACCATTCTTTTTCCATTATGCAAACATCCCCTTTATTACTGATAACATTAAATTTAATAACAAAAAGAAAACTACCAAAATAACTATAAATACTACTGTAGCAATAGTATACTTTAATACTTCATTTTTTTTTGGCCATACTACCTTACTTAATTCTGTTTTTACCCCTTTAAAAAAACTTTTTTTATTCTTTTTTGTTTTAGTTTTTGTATTTTTTGTTTTTACAGCTTTTTTTTCTTCCTTTGCTTTCATAAAGCACCTCATTTTCCCCAAATTAAAAAACACTTTCGTGTTCATTACCAATTTATCATAAAGCAAACTTAAAATCAAGTATTATTTATCATCTAATATTTTTTTTACTTTGGATTTTAATCTTTGAATAGTATTATCGATTTGTTTAGGCGTTTTATCTAATAAATTAGCAATCTCAACATAATTAAATCCACTTATCATAAGTTCAAATACTTGTACCTCAAAATCAGACAAACTACTTTTTATCGTTTCAATTAATTCCAAGTAACCTTCTTCATCCATCATTGAAGTTAATGGATCATTTTTACTATTATCACTAATTATATCTTCTAAGGGTACTCCTAATTCCCCATAAACATGTTCCAAAGAATAAGTTTCATTATTAAATTTATTCTTTTTTGCCTTAGCATGAATAATTGCCTTTTGTAACCTACTATTTATACACATTGAAATAAATGTTTTTAAACTAGACTCCTTATCAGCATTATAAGTTGTTAAAGCATCAGTAAAGCCAATTAATGCTTCACTATATAAATCTTTGTATTCTATACCAACCATTCTAGCATTATAGATATATTTTTTCATAATTATATCTATTACATGCTTATATTTGTTATATAAAATCTCTTTTGCAGTTTCATCCTCTTCGCAAACAAGCATAAAAAGCTCACCGTCATCAAAATCTTTATATTCCATTTAATCACCTTATCATTTCAAATAATATTATACCTGTAGCCACAGAAGCATTTAAACTATTAATTTCTCCCTTCATAGGAATCTTAATTATAAAATCACAACTCTCTTTAACTAATTTACTAATTCCTTTTCCTTCATTTCCTACTATTAAACATTTTTTTCCTGAATAATCAATTGTATGAAAATCTTCCCCTATCATATCAGCACCATAAATAAAATAATTTTCTTTTTTTAATTTATTTATCGCGTCTAAAAGATTATTTACCATAACTATTTTAACATTATTAATAGCTCCACAACTAACCTTAACAACAGTACTATTAACTAAACACGCTCTATTTTTAGGAATTATAATCGTTTTTACTCCAGCACACTCACAACTTCTTATAATTGCTCCAAAATTATGGGGATCTTCGATGTGATCTAATACAACTACAAAATCTTCTGTAACTGAGTCCATATTATAGTACTTATAATCAAAAACATCAATTACCAACCCTTGATGATTTGGGCCGACCATTTTATCTAAAACTTTAGTTTCTACTAAATCAAATTTGATTTTTTGATTCCTTATATAATCAAAAATTTCTTTGTTGACTAAATTCCTATTTAAGTATATTTTCTTTATATCTTTCGGACTCGTTTCCCTTAAAGGATTTCTTCCATATATTAACATAAAAAACCACCAAATTAAGTATATCATAAACCCCAAAAAAAAGACAGCCTTAGCTGTTTTGTTGAACATTTCCTTCAGGAGTATTGGCTTCATCTACTAAACTCGTCACATCAAGTTTCAAATATAAATATTTTCCAATTTCTGTTGTAGGTATAGCACTATCTAACCACACTTTAACTACTAAAGTTTCACTAGTATTACCTGTACTTGAAACATCTAAGGAACCCTTTTTCAAAACATACATAGTTGATTTATCACCCGATATTTCTAAATCAGATAATTTTACAGGATTAACTATGACCTCCCCATCAATTAGCACAGCAACTTTTACATAATTTAGATTAATCATCTCATCAGTCGGCAATGGATTTTCTCTTAAATCAAAAGCTGCCTGATTGGCACCTATTTTTAATTCATAAGTCGCAGGTAATGTACCATCATTTTGAATATATATGGTTGAAGATACACTTGAAGATTGTAAAGCAGAAGAATCTGTCATAGGAACTAAATCAGTCTCGGTAATCATTTGACTTTGTTTTCCATAAGTAACTGATAAAGTACCTGCTTCAACAACTTGATTATCAGTATTTGTATTTATTTGAAAAAATAACGCATAACTTGTCCCAGTAAGAATCACAGCCAAACAAATTACACACATAGCAATTACAAAACTTTGTCTTTTTATAATTGATTTATAGTTCATACCATTCACCATTTTAATAATAGCAAAAACAAAGTTAAAACTCAAGAACAAACACTTAAATTAAAATATTTTCATTAACAAAATTAAACCCAACCCCATCTTCAAATATATGAGTATACTTATTATTAACAGCTAAATATATTTTTATTTCTTTATTTAACGCTTTAATTTTACCGTTTAAAATTTGATAATAATTATCCTTCACTAATAAATCTTCTAATATATAACTTTTATTATCTATTTTTATGTAAATATATTGATCAACTTCTTCTAAATTTATATTACATGTTAACAAGATACTATAATTTTCATATGTATTACTTTCGTTTACTAAATTAATCCTTAATTGTTCTTCATCCGAAAAATTATCAACGGCGATATAAGCGTTTTCATTATGAATAATTTCCATATTGGTATAGTGAATCTCTTCTTGTACATTTTCTAATTTTAAATTATTAAAAATTAGAAAACTAAATACACATATTAAAATAACAAATATAGTTTGTATAACAGTATAAATAATCATTTTATTGATTTTTTCCATAACAACCCCCATAAATTGTTAGTTATTTTAACAAAAAAAAAGAAATAATGCAAATTTATTATTTCTTTAGCTTATTTTTAATTGCCTTTTTTCTTTTTTCTTCTCTAATTTTTTTATTAGGATCTTTTGGAGGAATATAACTAGCTTTTTCCGCTTTATCTTTCACATTAACTAAATTAATCAATTTTACAATATTTTTAATAATTATAAACAAAGCAGGAACTACAACAACTAATAGCCATCCACTTTTTTGGGCTAAAAAGTATTGAACTCGCCCAAATTGAGGAATACGAAAAACAACTTTACCCAAAATATTTTCAAAGGTAACATAAGCGCCATCAGCAGTCATATTGTTATCACCCTTAGTCTTATACTGTAAAGTCCCATCTTCAGCAGGAATAATATCAATAACTCTATGAGTAATCGTCATCCCTTGAGATACAGTACTAGTTGATACAAAGGTAATTACATCTCCCTTTTTTATTGTTTTTGGATCATCAACTCTTACATCAACAATAAGATCATATACATTTAAATTCGGTTTCATACTAGGACTTATTATTGTATACAAAGAAAACTTAGGTTCAAATTTTTCTCCTTTAGTTGCATAAAGCCTCGTCGCCACGCCAATATATAATAAAAATGCTGCTACACCAATAAGTAATACTAATATAGTTGTACTAAAAATTTTCGAAATAAGTTTTAGTGTTTGTCTTGGACCAGTATACGTTTCTCGTTTCATATAGCACCCTTCTATTCTAAAATTATTATAATTTATCAACATTAAAAACACAAGGAAAATAAAACCTAAATTTTATTATTTACATAAAAAAAGAATAATCCATTATTCTTTTTTAGTATTTATTGAAAATTTTTAAATATACCCTATTATCTACTTCTTTTTCTTTGATGATATTCTTCTAAAGTAACAATACCATCGTCATGCATCTTTAACGCCACTTCTCTTCCAACATATCTAAAATGCCAATATTCATCTTTAAAACCCGTAATATCCTGTGTTCCTTTTGGATACCTTAGAATAAAACCAAAACGC
This sequence comes from Bacilli bacterium, assembly GCA_017398945.1. Classification (GTDB taxonomy): domain Bacteria; phylum Bacillota_I; class Bacilli_A; order RF39; family UBA660; genus RGIG1752. The sequence goes on from JAFQES010000004.1 coordinate 8,773, forward strand.
CAAGCATTTTGTAAAAGCAATATTCCTGACAAAGAATTTATTTCATTATATTTTGATGCCCTAACCCAAACTAATAAAGAAGATAAAATGAAAATGGCTTATAAAATATTTGACTATACCAAAAAAGATATAAATTTAAATCCAAATGACTATCGAATTAGGGTTAAATCTAGAAATGATCCTACCAATATTAATTTAAGCAATAGATAAAAAAAATGAACCAGAATTTAGACTTCTGATTCATTTTTATTTAAAATTCGAATAAATCGAACAGATTTTATCATGGTGCCGATTGTAAGAATCGAACTTACATTTAATCATTACGAGTGATTTGTTCTACCATTATACTAAATCGGCATCAAAAACATTATATCATAATTTTATTTCTTTTAACTATAATAATTTTTAATTGATAAATAAAAACTTAATATTAATGATAATAATACGATTAAAAATATATAACTCATTTACTCACCATTCATTTTATTATATGAATAACTTTACTTCCAAAGTAAAATATTTGTCTAATTTTATCATTAAATTAAAAGCTGTGGTATAATATTTTTATAAAGGATGTGTTTTAATGTTAATTAAATACGAAAATGATTCTCGTAAAGTTACTAAAGGTCAAACTTTTGTAGCTATAGCTGGTCATACTGTTGATGGCCATGATTATATCGAAAGTGCTATTGCTAACGGCGCTGAAAGATTAATTATTAGTAAGCCAGGCGATTACCAAATCCCTTATGAATTGGTAGATGATACTGAAAAATATTTAAAAGAAGCTTTAGTAAAAGATTACTCATCTAATTTTAATGATTTAAATTTTATTGGTATAACCGGCACAAATGGTAAAACTACTTCATGTTATTTAATATATCAAATGTTAAAATGCTTAGGCGAAAAAGTTGCCTATATGGGAACGATTGGTTTTTATTATAATGACAAAAAAATTATTTTAAATAATACTACTCCTGATATTCTCACTTTTTATAAACTTCTTCTAGAAGCAAAAGAAAATGGTATTAAAACTATAGTTATGGAAGTTAGTTCTCACGCTTTATGCTTAGAAAGAATTGCTGGAATAAAATTCAAAGTTGCTGGATTTACTAACCTAACTGAAGATCACTTAGATTTTCATAAAGATATGGACGATTATGCCAACGCTAAATTAAAAATAATTAATTATTTGGCTGATGATGCTATAATGTTAGTAAATAAAGATGATAAAACTCACGAAAAATTCAAAGCAATTTATCCTTGCTTAACTTACGGAATCACTAATGCTGATTATAATGTTACAAAACACGATATAACTCCTAGTAAAACTAATTTAAAATTTGTATATCAAAATAATGAATATGAAGTAACAACAAACTTAACAAGCAAATTTAATGTTTATAATTATATTCTAGCACTATCTATAGTAAATCAATTAGGATTTACTATCGATGATATTATAAAAATAACTAAAGACATTTATCCTCCAAAAGGAAGATGTGAAACATATGAAGTAAATAATGGATATGCCGTTATTGATTATGCTCACACCCCTGATGCAGTGGAAAAAGTAATTGAAGCCTACACATTATTAAAGAAAAACAAACTTATTACAATAGTTGGATGTGGCGGAGATCGTGATAACAAAAAACGTCCAATTATGGGTAACATTGCTACCAAGTTATCCGACTATGTAATCTTTACAAATGATAATCCTCGTACCGAAGATCCTAAAAAGATAATGCAAGATATTATAACTGGTGTTAATAAAACAAATTATGAAATCATCTTCGATCGTAAAGAAGCCATTGCTAAAGCGATCTCTAAATTAGAAAAAGAAGATATTTTATTAATCTTAGGAAAAGGCCATGAAGATTATCAAATTATTGGCCACGAAAAAATCCACTTAGATGATAGCGAAGAAGTTAAAAAACATATAAAAAAGTAATAGATTAAAATTTATTCTATTACTTTTTTGTTGCTTAAATAAGCAGTTAAAATTGTTGATACAATAAATAATACTAACGATAACAACAATCTATCATTTCCAAAGCCAGGAAATACATAAATTAATGATCCTAAAACAAAACCAAATATTGCACTATAAGTCTTACTATAATGTCGTTTTATTAAATAATTAATAATTACAAATAAAATTATTGCGCTAACTATAAAACTAATTCCAAAAGGAACTAATATCACTAAGTGATCCATTGTTATACTAGTTACATTAGCAACCATATCAATTAAATAATCATACATTCCTATTAACATCAATAAAGCAGTACCACTTATACCTGGAACAATCTTACCACTAGCATATAAAAATCCCGCAATTATTAATCCCAGATAAGGAATATTTCCCATTATAATATTTTCTTCGATAGAATAATTGACAAAATATTTTTCAATACAGAATAATCCTACACAAAGAAGGATAGCTATTATCATTATTCTAAAATCAATTTTAGTACCTTTTTCTTTTTTTATTGATTGATATAAGGCTGGCACTCCTCCGATAATAAGTCCCATGAAAGCATATTTTACTGGGTATTCATAATATGTAAGTAAATAATTAAGTAACTTACTAAACAATAAGATTCCAATTACAATTCCCGCTCCTAAGGTTAATATAAATATTGCATTATTTTTTTTATCCTTAAAAAAACTTGTAATACTATTAATCATCTTATCATAAATTCCTAACATTACCGCCAAAGTACCGCCACTAACTCCTGGAATAATAAAAGCTAAGCCAATAATTATTCCATAAATAAAGTTTCTCATTAATCTTCCCCTATTTTCTTATTTCTTTCCTCTTCTTCTAAAACAGAATAAGCAACTTTTCCTACCGACGTTTTTGGTAAAGCTTTTCTAAATTCATATTCATAAGGAAGAGCATACCTCGAAATATTTTTCTCACACAGCTTTTTTATTTCTTTTTTTATTTCTGCTGTAGGTTTAATGCCTTCTTTTAAAACAATAAAAGCTTTAGCTACTTGGGTTTTATATGGATGAGCTACTCCAATAACTGTCGTAGTCAATACATCTGGATGAGTGTTAATAACATTTTCAATATGCGAAGGATAAATATTATATCCTGACGAAATAATAACTCTTTTTAAACGTTGTTTAAAGAAAATAAAACCATGTTCATCCATAGAGCCTAAATCTCCTGTATGTAACCACACTTTTTTATCTTTATGAGTTCTCAAAACTTGGAATGTTTCTTCTGGGTTATCCACATATTTCATCATAACAGTAGGACCTGATATACATATCTCCCCATCTTCATTAACATTAGCTCTTTCATGAGTACCTATTTTGACTATTTTATACTCAATGTCTGGAAAAGGAATCCCTATAGTTCCTTCTTTATAAATATCGCTTGGTGTTAAACATGTTGCTCCAGCCGATTCGGTAAGACCATATCCTTGTCTTACACTGGCATTACAACCATAATAAGATAAAAATGCATCAACCTTTTTCTTTAACTCACTATTCATGTAATCTCCACCTGATATAATACACTTTATGCAGCTTAAATCATTTTTAGCAAACTTATTACGCATTAAAGATTCAAATAAAGCAGGAACTCCAACCAAAAAACTTGGACGATATTTTTTAATTAAATTGGCAAAGTCTTTAAAGCTGAACGCAGGAATCAAAATACACTTGATACCTACATATAAAGGTGTATGAATACCTACACTTAAACCAAATCCATGAAATATTGGCATTATGGCTAAGATAGAAGTATTTTCATAATCAGATAAAACCATCATTTTAGCTTGCATCGCTAACGCATTAAAATTAAGATTTGAAAGTAGCACCCCCTTAGGTCGACCAGTTGTTCCTCCCGTAAATAACATTACAGCCGCATCAGAAGCTTTCCTATGCGCTTCATATTTCCCTTTATAGAAATTAGAAGATTTTAAGAAAGTTTTCCATGAAGTAACATCTTCACCATAAGGAATATTTACTTTTCTTCCTTCTTTTAACCAATATAAAGAACTCATAACTATTTTAAATTCTTCAGCAGCGCTAGCCACAATTATTTTTTCTAGTTTAGTATTTTTCTTTATATTATATATTTTTTCAAAAGCAACATCTAGTGTAATAGCAATTTTAGATTTAGATAATTTCAAATAAAATTCTAACTCTTTCTCACTTGATAATGGATGAACCATACAAGCAATAGCCCCAATCATATTAACCGCATAAAAAGATATTATACCTTCTGGTGTATTAGGCATTATAATTGTAACACGATCATTTTTTTCTACACCATAACTTTTTAAAGCTTTTGCTACTGCTTCGATTTTCAAAATAAAATCTCTATAATTAGTTTTATATCCAAAATATTCATATGCTATTTGTTCTGGTCTTTTTAAAGCAGTTTCCTTAATTAAGTCAACTATTGATATATTTGGATATTCTAAAGTAGCAGGAACATCTTTATAAAATTCCAACCATGGTCTATTTCTTAATATTTTCTTATTTAGTTTCTTTGTTTTCATAAATTTTTTCACTTGCCTTAGTTTCTAATAATTCTGGATTTTCTAAAATATATTGTAATAATTGAATTGATTTAGCAAAATAAAGACCATCAGCTATACGCTCATCACAATTAATTCCAAACTCACACACATCACGAATAACTTCTTTACCCTTTTCATCAATCACTTTTTCTTTATGAATTGGTCCCATTGTAGCTAACATTGAACTAGTACCAAAATTAGTAATATTATGATAAATAGATCCACATTTAATACTTCCCAAATTTGAAACAATAGCTGAACTATAATAAATATTATCATTAACCATACTAGCAGGCAACCACCCATGACGATCTAATATTTTTACTATTCCTACAACAAATATTCTAATTAACTTAGGAAGTTTTCCAACTATATCAATTAAATTGTTAGTATCACTTTTGGTATTGGTTCTAATCTTATTAACCTTTTTAGATATTAAATCACTTATCGTCATAAGATTATCATTTTCTTTTATAGGTAAAACACATAATAATTCTTGCGCATTATCTTTAAACTCTGTCTTAGCTACAAAAGCAATTTTAACATCGTTATGTTCATAATAAGTTCTATTAGTTATAAATCTATTTAAATAAGGACGATTATAAAATAGCTTCCCAATAGCAGTTACAAAAGCATGAAAATAAGTAATGTGCTTATCCGGGTTATTTTTTTTAAGTTTCTCCATATACTTTATTAGATTAGTTACATCAATTTTTTGATTAATGTAAACATCTGAATCACATCTATTAGGTTTTAAATCAACCATTATATTATGCATACCATCAAGATTACGAACTTTTTTAGCATCTTTTCTATCACCAAATCTACGTTTATTTTTCATATATACCTCACTATCAAAAGTTTATCATACAATATAATCCATTGTCCATTATTATTTCTTGACAAAAAGCCTAAAATAGATTAGAATACTTCCTTGACGAAAGGGTTGAGTTTATGAAAAAACTTATATTTATAATCATTACTGCTTTAATTTTATTTATACCTACAATGACTATGGCAACTACTAGAACTTTAACACCATGCGATGACCCAATCATTGACGAAAGCGGTAGAAAAGTTAAAACTTGTTATTTAGATTTGGAAATATCTGGAAACTCTAGTTTTCAAACGGTTTCCGGGACGCTTACCTTAACTAATACTACTTATAAATCTGAACCTGAAACTACAGATTCAAGAGTTAAAATGATTAAAAATGGTAATAATTTTATTTTTACTACTACCTCTCCAATAAAAAATGAAACAATTAGATTAGCAAAATTTACTATTTACTTTGCTACAAATGGAAAAGAATGTACAGCTGTTTGGAATCCAAGTGACTATACAACTTATTATTGCGAACATAAAAATGGTTACTATTATGACTTAAATGGTAACATTGTAAGCGAAAATGAATATAATAAACAATGTAACAGCCATTCATGCGAAATTATTGATGGCACATATTATGATAAGAATAATAATATAGTATCAAAAGAAGAATATGAAAAACAATGTACTACTCCAAGTTGTAAAATAATAGATGGTATTTACTATGACAAAAGTGGAAAAGCCGTTACTGAAGTTGAATACGATAAACAATGTAACGTTCATTATTGTAAAATATTAGACGGAACCTACTTTGGAAATAACGGAAGTATTGTTAGTAAAGCTGTATGGGAAAGCCAATGTCAAGTTGCTTCCCCTGATACAGGCGGTTTCTTCTCAATTTGGACAGCATTAATTGGCAGCGTTTTATTAATATTAATTTCAGTGGTTTTGAAAAAAATCAATAAAGTTAAAAAAATATAGTTGATTTTTTTAGACAATGTTGATATAATTAATATTGTCTACAGATGCGGGTGTAGTTTAATGGTAGAGCTTCAGCCTTCCAAGCTGATAACGTGGGTTCGATTCCCATCACCCGCTCCATTTAAAAAATTAAGCGAACTTATAATAGTTCGTTTTTTATTTTAAATTTTTACGACCCCACATTATCAGCGTTATATTCTTTTTTATATAAATCAGCTGAAGCATTAGTATTCATATTATCAATTATATCATCAAATAAACTATACCACTTTATTTGCACAATATGTCTATCTTGTTCGTATTTTTTATTACAATTTAAACACCTATTTTTTGGTTGACAAAATAATGATCCAAAGTGCAATCCAGAAGAATATAGTTGTTGTTTAGCCAATATAACTTTAATAATATCTTTACGATTTATCCACAAAAAATCTGTAACTTCTCCATAAATTATACCATCTATAAAAAATTCGGAATTAGTCCCTTTAATTACAAATCTTTCAATTGCAGAATTTATAAAATATTTACTATTAAATATTTCATTTAATACATTAATTTTATCCTGATGTTTTAACTTATATTGATCAATAGCCATTCTTTTTTCTCCAGAACCATTTATAGTCCCATCAGCATAATGATATTTTAAAAACTCCTTTATGGAATCACCATTAAGCCCATTTTCTTTTAAAAAATTAATAAAACTATATACACTTTCTACATGAACAGAATTTCTAGATCCTTTTTTTATACTGATACCTCTCATAACGCCATTTATTCTAATAAAAATATCCGACTTTTGTTTATAATGATTTTTCCAACACTTGATATAAGAATCATCACTCACTCCCGGAAATAAATCATCTACTACATTTCTCAATAACGGATCTAATTCATATATCTTTTTTCATTTAATTTTTTTACAAAATCATATTCATTATCAAAACCACTGATCATAATATTTTTCCTTCCACTAATATATTTTGCCAAAAATAATATAAAATCCTTTTATATTTATAAAAATATTTATTAATAATAGAAAGTAGTAAAAAATAATGTAAAATATATAAAGATTACCAACAAAAAACATTGTCAACAAAATATTAACAATGTTTTTTTATTTAGGCACTCGAATTTTAACTTGACCAGCTTGTTCAATTTTTATATTTCTAATTTTATCTTTATCTTTAGATAATTCATCATAACAATATCTTGGATCTCCATCAATATCAAACGGATTTTTTGGAACATTATCTCCCAAAAACCTTAAATCTAAAGAACTTGTTTTAAAATGTGTAATAAGATCCGGATATTTTTGTAAATCCACATTGTGACATAACAAACTAATTCCAACATCAGCTACTACTTTTAACATATCTATTTTCCTTAAATTTTTAATCAATGTCACTTCGAACTTCCCGTCATCTAAACTAACATTCTTAAATAAAGGCATCCCTCCAAAACCTAAAGAATTAGTAAAAGTCGCAATAATCGCTTTTTCAGTATGTAGACATCCATCTCCATCAATAAAGCTCATACTATATTCTTCAGGATTTTCATTTTTATATTCTTTTATAGCTTGAATCAAATACGCTAAGTATTTTAAATGTTTCTTTAATTCCGAACTAGTATTACAAGGTACATTAGCCAAATAACCAAATGCCGCAACATAAGAAAAAGGTTCACCATTTAAAGTAAAAATATCTAAGTTTTTATCAATACCATTAGCAATTAGCTTAGCATTTTTTATTGGATTTTTGGTTAAACCAAGCATATTCCTAACATCATTCGCTGTTCCCATGGAATTATGACTAATTGTAGCTTTCTGTTCAATTTCAAGCATTCCTTTAACAACTTCACCAAAGGTGCCATCTCCTCCACATGAAACAATTAAATCACTAAAATCATTAGCCTCCTTTGCTAATTCAATAGTTTTACCTGGCGCTGTACTTTCCATTTCCCAAACTTCATATTTATTAGTTAACTCTATGCATATCTTATCTAATTTTTTTCTGCTAAATTTAGTGGCTTTAGGATTATAAATAACTGTACATGTCTTTTTTGACATAAATACATCATCTCCAAGAACATATTATAAATAACCAAATTTAAAAATGCAACTATTATTTATCTTTAAAAAACTTATTAATTAAAGGTTTTAACAATTCTAAAACCATAAAAAATATTACATTTATAATTAATACAAACAAAAACTGCGCTAAGTTTATTACATGTAATCCAAACAACTTACCTATTGGAGTAAAGAATACTATAATTTGAACTAGAAGTAAAAATAAAATACTAATATTTAAATATTTATTCGAAAATAAACCTCTTTCATGAATTTGTTCCTTTAAAGAACGACAATTATAAGCAAAAACAAATTCATTTAATATAATACTTAATAACGCTAATGTTTGAGCAACTTCTTGTCCAAACTTTAAAAACATATAATATACAAACAAACTTATAAATGTTTCTAATACCACTGATATAGCTAAAAATGCCAAAAAAAACTTAGTGAATATTTTTTTATTTAAACCATTAGGTTTATTTTTCATATTATTCTTAGAAGCTTTCTCAAAAGCTAATGCTATTGAAGGTAGCGTATCAGCAACTAAGTCGATATATAAAACATGAATAGCTGAAATTATAGTATTTCCCGTAAACATTCCAATTAAAATAATTAATATTTCTGTAAAATTACTTGATAAGTTATATAAAACATTAGTAATAACATTATCGTATATTCTTCTGCCTTCAGAAACTGCTGTTGTTATTGTTGCATAACTATCATCTAATAATATTATATCAGCTACACTTTTTGTAACATCGGTTCCGCTTTTTCCCATTCCAACTCCAACATTAGCAAGTTTCATGGCTGGAGCATCATTAACTCCATCACCGCTCATAGCTACAACTTTACCAGTTTTTTGTAATGCTCTAACTATTTGCACTTTATTTTCAGGACTAACTCTTGCAAAAACAGAATACTTATTAACATATTTAATTATGTCTTTTTCTTTCATATCAGATAAAACAGAAGCATTAATTCCTTCGCTATCAGATGTACATATACCAACTTCCTTAGCAATTGCTAATGCTGTTTCTAAATTATCTCCAGTTATCATTATTGGCCTTATATGAGCCGATAAACATTCACTTATTGACTCTTTTACGTTTTTTCTAGCTGGATCCTTAAGCCCAACTAACCCAACTAACACTAAATTATTTTCTTCTTTATAATAGCCATAATCATCTTTAACTTTACTATTAATTTTTTTATAAGCAAAAGCTAAAACTTTTAAAGCATCTTTAGACATTACTATTTCAGCATTTATTAAATCATCTTTTAGTTTCTTAGATATTTTTTTTTCTTTTCCGTTAATTAATATACTACTTGAACAAGCTATAATTGATTCTAGACTTCCTTTTGTATAAATAATAGGTTGGTTATTCATATTATAAACAACACTCATCATCTTTCGATTAGAATCAAATGGTAATTCAATTACTTTATTTTTTTCAGATACTATACATTTTACTTTTTGTTTTTTTAAATAATTCTTTAAAGCAACCTCCACAGAATCTCCTGTAAATTTACCTTTTTCTTCTTCATGAGCATTATTACATAGCGCCATCACATTTATTAATTCAGGATAATTCTTAATATTCTCTAACGATAGACTTTCATTTCCACCAAATACTTTAATAACTTCCATTTTATTTTCTGTCAAGGTACCAGTTTTATCGGTACAAATAACTTCCGTAGCTCCAAGTGTTTCAATTGCAGATAAGTTTCTAACAATAGACTTCTTTTTTGCCATTTGCCCTACCCCAATTGATAAAGTTGCTGTAATAGCAATAGGCAAACATTCAGGAACACTTGCTACAATCATTGATATACATAACATTATAACATTAAGTAATGTATAATCTTTTATTAAACCATAACCTAAAACAAACGCCACTAAAAAGGCTGCTACAAATGAAATCATTGTACTAATCTTTTTTATTTTTACTTGTAGTGGAGTTACAACTTCATCCGCATTAGCCAAAGTATCAGCAATTTTTCCTAGTTCTGTATGCATTCCGACATTTGTAACTATAGCATTTATTTTTCCAGCTACTAAAACAGTTCCCGAAAAAACCATATTAGTCTTATCAGAAATAGGAAGATTTTCTTCTAAAACTCCCTCGGTTTTTAGAACACTCATACTTTCGCCTGTTAGAATAGATTCATCACATTTAGCAAAAAAACTATCTATAATTCTTGCATCAGCAGGGATTTTATCTCCCGCTTCTAAAACTAAATAATCACCTACAACAATATTTTTAGAATTAATTTTTTGAAAAACACCATTTCTTTTAACAGTAGAATATGAAACTGAATATTTTTTTAATTTTCCGACAGCATCTTCTGCTTTTGATTCCTGAAAATACCCCATAAAACAATTTATTAAAGAAGTTCCTAAAATAACAATTGGTTCTAAAAAATCTTGTTCATTTACAATTGAATAAATTAAAGATAACACTCCTACTACTAACAATAAAATAACCATCATATTTTTAAACTGATCAAAAAATATAGCTAATTTACTTTTTTTATTTTGTTCCTTTAAAATATTTCTACCATATTTTTGTTGAAATTCCTTTACTTCAAAATCTCTTAAACCATTTTCTGAAACATTTAACTTTTTTAATAACTCATCTTTACTTAAACTATGAGCGTTATTCATTTACAATTCTCCTTTTATTTATTTTATTTTTATAATGAAATTTTTATTTCGTATGGTAAATATAGCTTGAACTTCTTCTGCTAAACTCACATCTTTATCTAATTGGAGTATTAATTTATCATTAACTTTTGCCGGAGTCCTATCCATAACAGTCGAATACCTAATTTCTCCATCAATAACATATTTAACTTTCATAAAATTATTGATAAACCCATTTAAGGCGCTATTATATTTAAAATAAGAGGTTGTTTCATCAAATAAAAATTCATAGTCTATTACCATTAATATAGCATCTCTTTTAATATTTACATAATCAACTGTAACAATATCTTTTTTTGTAGAACACTGTTCATTATAACAAACATCATAAGCATAAGTATATTTATTAACATATTCATATGATTTTAAGGTGAATTTAGTATCACCAACATTAGAATTGGTAAATACCAACTCTTCATTAACTCCAACAATTTTAGCATCTCCTTTTTCTAATTGTTTAGAAGGCTTAAGTTTAACTTCATTATAATCATCAACTAACTTATTATTTTTGTTAATTGTACCTTTATAAATTTTTAAAATAGAGTTTTTATCTATCTCATTTTGATTAATTTCATACACTAAAGTGATTATTCTTTTTTCATCTATCCTAAGTTTATCTCCAACATAAGGTAACGCGTAATCAAAAAAATAGTGAGAAGCTTGTAAATTGGGGGTTATTTTTCTTTCGTTAGTTACTAAACGATAATTGCTATAATCTAAACTTACTTTATTACTAGCAATATTGGTAATTTCTAATTTAACGGCTAAATAATACTTTCCATTTTCAATCGCATCTCCATTGTGTTTTAAATTTGAAATAATACTATCCATAACTTTTATCGAAAAGTTATTATTTATAGCATAAGCATTATTTTCTAAATTATTATTTCTTTTCCCTAAAACTGATATCAGAGATAGCCCAAGGAATACAGCTAAAGTAATTCCTATGCAACTTATAATAAATTTATTTTCTAAGACATAATATCGTAATTCTCTTAGAGTTTTTCTTATTGTTCTTTTTGTTTTATAACCTTCAAAACCAACATTAATTTCAAACTCTTCATCATCATCAGCACTTATTTCAAATTCTTTTAAATCTTCGCCAAAATTAAACTTCTTAATATTAAATCCAATTACAGTAACAAAAGAATATATAATAAACCCTAGTTGTGGCAAAATAGCTATTAATGAAATATCACGATAAGCTCTAATAGTTTTAGATTCTATACTTATTTCAAATAAATCTTTAAATACTCCTGACATAAATGCCAAAAACACTAATAAAATAACATAATAAATAATTGCTAAACTATAAAATTTCCTAGGTTTATTTTTATGATGTAATAAATAATAAATTGCAATTAATATACTTAAAATAAATAACAAAATCAAATACATTAAACCATTTATATAGTATGCCCCTATATCATAAGAAACAGAAAACGAATAGTTATTATTAATTGCATCACTAAAAAAACTAAAAATATTATAAGACTTATATAACAAAAATCCCATAAATACAACTAATATTAAGTGAATCTTTTTAAAGTTTTTAATTAGAAATGCATACGGTTTTTTAAAAATCATAATAACACCTTCTATTCTTTTAATATTTTACCATAAAAAAATATGATTTTCATCATATTATTTTTTATTTATAATTAACTGATCAGGCATTAAATACAATGTTTGATTTTCCTTTATTACTTTATCTTTAGAAACCTTAAACATATTAGCAACTGTATCAATTGTATCTCCTTCAGCAGTTAAATAATAACTATATCCACTTTTAGGAATTATAATTTCTTGATTAGGATAAATATAATCATCATCATCAAGCCCATTCATTGCAGCTAATAAATCAGGGTTAATATTATAACGTCTTGCTATAGCATACAAATTATCTCCCTGTTCTATTACATAAGTATTAAAATAAGCCTCCTTATCCTGAGGAATAATAATATCCATACCAGCTCTTAATTCGTTTGGATAAAAGATTTTATTTAGTTCACATATTTTTTCAACAGAAACATTAAATTTTTCTGCAATAGATCTTAAAGAATCTCCTTTTTGAATTTTATAAACATCTAACATATAATCACTTCCTATAATAGGATATGACACATATTAAATTTGGTTAATAAATAAATATCATATTATCACTATTAAATGACCATTCAAAATTTGTAATTAATTTAACTTCACCTTTAAGTTCACTATATAAATATAATGTATCTCCACTAATATAATAAACTTCATTATCAATATTATCTATAATATTAGTTACTTCCTTACTAGATAATAATATTTTGGTTTCATTAAATATTTTATATAATTTACCATCAATAAGTTTATAATCAAATAAAGATTTAGTTTCAAATTCTAATTTTTTGTTAATGATATCTTTTATATCTGTTTTTATAAACTCATCATCAACCAAAATCTGTCCTTTTATTTTTCGCAATTTCTCTTTATGAGTAACTATCTCATATAAAACTTCCTCTTTTTCATCTATTAAAAATATACTTTTATCGCGTACCCCCAATATGCGACTTTCATAATATATATCCCTTTTTAAATTCCACTTGCTTATTTTCTGATTATTAATATTTATACTATATACATTTGAAAACTTATATTCATTATCATAATCAGGAATAAATAAATAATTATTAATTTTGGTTGCTAAAGGAATTTGATAATGATCAGAACTAAACAATTTAATTTCTTTAGTAATATTATTATCGATATAGTAAAAAGATTTATAATTCCAAATTAAATACTTTCTATTATTTAAATTATTAATTGAAATACTTTTATAATTTTTATCTAGACTCAGAGCTTTTTTATAATAAGAATCTGCTATTTTACCCTTTAGTTCACTTATTAAATGATAATCAGTTATAACATTATTAACTTTACAAAGAGGAATCATTGAAAGATATTCACTTTCAGGAATAAAACAATACCCATTAGAAATTTCTATAAAATTAATATTATTAATCAAATTTCTTTTATTAGAATATTTTGTATACAAAACATATTCAAATAAATTATCTTTATAGTTAAAACTAAAATAGTAAGCTGATTCATCTTTTATATATTTTTCATTAATTATAAAATCATTTAAAGTATATTCTTTTTCATAATCTCTTGGCATGATATATATTATTAAGAAAATTCCAAAAAGAAAAATTATAACACTAATCATTAACACTAACTTCTTCATATTTTCACCATACATTTATTTTAACATTTTCTCATAAAAAAAACTATAAATGTTTATAGTTTCTTATTTTATTAAATTAAATTTACCGATAATAGGAATTTGCTTAGCTCTTCCATTTATAACGTTCACGATACCATAAATAATTGCAATTATTATGCATAGACCAATAAGTAAAAAGGGTAATTCTACAAACCAAGGAACTTCATATCTACCACAATGAAATTCTAACCCATTAATTGTACACATCTGTTCAACTAACGTAATTTTAGAAAGAAATCCATAAATAACTGAATACGCAATAAAAGTTATAAATAAATTTAAACCTTGATTTGTATGAAATTTAACAAAATCACTTTCTCGCTCAAAAATTAAAGGAATGGGAACAAAAATATAAGCAAGAATAGCCATACCTTTATTTTTTTTAATATCTTTCTTCTTAAACTTATCAGTTTCATCCGAAGTATTTAAAATATCTTCAGCAGTTTCTTTTACATTATCAACAAATTCTTCAATACTATCTTTTTTCTTTGCCATAATAAACCCTCTATTTTATACTAACCACAATACTTGCCGTAAAATTTTTATCTTGATCAACATTTTGATTTACTCCAGTTTCTCTAAACTCATAAGAAACAGTATAGTAATATGTATGATTTGCCGGTATTAAAACATTTTCAAGTAAAATACTATCTTGATATGGAGCTTTAACATCAGCTTTTAAAACAGTTGTTCCATTATCTAATTTATAAATCAAATTATTTACTTCGGTAAATTCATTTTTCACATTTTTCCATAACAAATCAACAATTACACTATCATCAGATTTATTTTCAATCGCAAATACTTGAGTATCACTCCATCCAGGAACAATGTCTTTAACATTAATACTTTTAATACTATGTAAGAAAATCTTTTGGTTTTTCTTACTATCAATCGATAAGATTACATCACTACCAGTTTTATCTAGACAAGAAGTAGCAATATTTTTATCAGCCTTACCATCATTATTCATATCGCAATTTACATCACAAACTTTATCACCGTTTAAATCTATATTAATATTTGGCCAGCCATCTTTATCTGTATCAATATTTTCAAAGTTAGTTATTAAATTAGAATCTGCTTTTCCATCGCCATTCGTATCTACATTAAAGTGTGCTTTATAATCATGACAATAATCTATATTATAATCTGGTTTATTATCATTATTAGTGTCACAATTTACATCACATACGCCATTACGGTTTAAATCCACATTAATATCTGCATAACCATCTTTATCAACATCAATATTAAAATCTGGCTTTTCGTCATTGTTTGTATCCAAGTTTAAATCTGCTTTTCCATCACTATCTAAATCAATATTAGTATCAGGCCAGCCATCCCCATTTGTATCACAATTTAAATCACAAACTCCATCATTGTTTTTATCTTGATTTACAAAGTTGAAATCAGGTTTATTATCATTGTTTGTATCGATATTGAACATTTCATTTCTATTATAAAAATAATCTACATTGTAATCAGGTTTACCATCTTTATCAGAGTCACAGTTAACATCACACACACCATCTTTATTTGTGTCAATATTAAGTTCAGCTTTACCATCTTTATTTATATCGCAATTCATATCACATTTACTATCTCTATCAAAATGACAATCCAATTTACAATTCTTATAATCTTTTTCTTTATGATATTTATAATAAGAAAAAGATGCTCCAATCAAAGATACTAAAATAATTAAGATTAGTAAAATAATAATTATAATTGTTTTTCTTCTCTCCTCTTTTATTTCTTCCTCTTCTAATATCATATACTGTTCTTCATAATCATTTTGTATTTCCGTTTTCATTTCTTCATTCATAATTGCCAACTCCTTTTACTCTTCACTTTGCTTTACTTCAAGATAACTATTTAATACAGCTTCCATATTATAGCTTTGATCTTTAGCTAAACTTGGATAAGTAATTACAAATTTATAATAATTAACTTTTTCTGAATTATTTGTAGCTAAAATTAGCTCATTAGTAGCCAATTTATTTTCTCCGTATAAAGTTGTAGCTTCAGCATCAATTATCAATGGTTCCCAATTAATATTATCAGTGCTTATATATAAAGAGTATAATAACTCCTTATCATCGGGATTATTTACATCTTTAACGAAAGAATTCTCCGTAATATTCCAAATAATATCATAAGCAGCAGATATATCTCCACCATCACTTTTAAGACCAACACTAAAATAAAGTTCTCCAGCAACTCCAGGTTGTTTAGCATCAATTGTAACATCCTTTCCTCCAGTAAAAGAAATAGTTGCTTGTTCTGCAAGCTCAATATTTACAGTTGTTATACCATTGGAATCTACATTCGGATTAAAAAATGCATAAGTAACTCCAATTACGCATACTAATATTAATAGAGTAACGATTACTGCAATTGTATATTTTCTAACGTTATTATTATTCATATTATCCACCATAAATATAATATCAAAATATAACAATTATAGCAAATAAAAAACTAGATAAATTTAAATATTTATCTAGTTAATTACTAAAAATAACCGTTACTTATAGTAACTACTTAAATTATTGACCATTAGCAGCATTTGTACAAACTACATCATCAATTGATATTGTTCCACCATAAGTATTTCCTGCAACACTAACTTGATCAACTCCTAAATTATAGAATTTAGCAGTAAATGTCCAAGTATCAACTGCTGCTGTAGCTTCATTTCCAGTATAAACGTCAGAAATGCTATATTTTTCATCATTAATTTTTGTTTTAGCAGTAATTCCAGCTAAATCAAAATCAGTAAATGAAGCAGCTTCACTACTTCCACTTCTTGTTCCAGAAATAGTAAATTCTTTCTTGTCAGTTAAATCATCAGCATTTTGTGCTCCTGTTGAAGTTGTATAAGCACCTGTTTCACTTGGAGTATAGTATAAATTATATTCACAAGTTGCAACACTTGAACCAGCAGTTAATTTTACATCAATAGTATTATCAGTATTTTCGCTATCAATAAAAACTGTATGATTATTATTTCCATTAGCTTGTTGCATTTTATCAGCAGTTACAGCTAATGATACTGAACCATTTCCTTCACTTACGAATACGTCAGCAGCAGCTGTATTAGCAGTTACAGTTGTTGTACCTTTTGTAGCATCATCAACATTAGCTGAGAAATATGCGAATGTTGCACCAACTACAGCAACTAATAAAGTAGCGATAGCAATTACTGTTAACATAATAGTATTACCTGATTTCTTTTCCATCTTTTTTTCACCTCCTATAATAAAAGCTTAGCAAAAAATATTTTGCATTTCAAGAATAAATTTCAATTTTTTGTCACAAATTATCATTATTGCTTAATAAGGTTAGTGCAACCTTGTTTTTTTGTGTAAAGACTTCAAGTACATAACAGTCAACAATATCACCAACGCTTAACACTTCTGACGGATGCTTGATATAATCTTTACACATTTGGGAAATGTGAACCAGTCCATCATTTTTAATTCCAATATCAATGAATGCTCCGAAATCAACAACATTTCGAACTGTTCCTTGCAGTTTCATACCAACTTCTAGATTTTCTAACTTAACAACATCTTTGCGAAGTATCGGTTTTTCCACTTCATCACGTGGATCTCGCATTGGAGAAATTAAAGATGCATAAATATCTTTTTCTGTTTCACTTACAGCATTGCTTACATTTAAAATTTTTATTTTATCAGTCCCTATATCCTCTTTATTTAAATCATTAATCTTTAGAATCTTCTTAGCTATTTCATAACTTTCTGGATGGATACTTGTTTTATCAAAAGCATCCAAACCATCTATAATTCTTAAAAAACCAATTGCCTGTTCATAAACTTTATCAGATAGTACTTTTTTCTTTTTTAGCTCTTCACGAGTCATAATTTTGCCAACTTTTTCTTTGTAATCCATTAATTTCTTTATACTTGATTTAGTTAAACCGGATACATAAGAAAGTAATGACTCACTGGCGGTATTTACATTAACTCCAACACTATTAACAGTCTTTTTTACCACAAAATCTAATGTTTCATTTAATCTTTTAGCAGTTACATCATGTTGATAAAGTCCTACACCAATGCTTTTAGGATCTATTTTGACTAATTCACTTAACGGATCTTGTAATCTTCTGGCAATCGAAATCGCGCTCCGTTCTTCAACATGTAAATCAGGGAACTCTTGAATAGCTAACTTACTTGCAGAATAAACGCTAGCTCCAGCTTCACTTACCAACACATAAGCAACTTCTCTATCTATTTCTTTTAAAACATCAGCAATAAAAAATTCACTTTCCCTTGAAGCAGTACCATTTCCAATTGCTACTAAAGAAACATCATATTTTAAAATTAAGTCTTTGACATTTTTTTTAGCTTCTTCATATTTATTATGTGGTTCATGTGGATAAATAACGCTAATCTTTTGTACCGTCCCATTAGCATCAATTACCGCCAACTTACACCCGGTCCGATAGGCAGGATCCAAACCTAGAATGTTTTTTTCTTTCATTGGAGCTTGTAACAATATTTTTTCTAAATTTTTACCAAAATTATTTATTGCTACTTCCTCAGCTTTTTCTGACAATTCACTTCTTATTTCTCTTTCAATACTTGGTAATATTAATCTTTTTAAACTATCTTCAATTGCTTTAGTTATTATATTACCACAAGTATTTTCTTTAACTTTTAATTCCTTTTTTAAATAGTTAACAAAGAAAGTTTCATCAAATAAAACACTAACACTTAATACTCCTTCTTTTTCTCCTCTATTTAAAGCTAAAATACGGTGAGGTTTAATTTGTTTTATTAATTCATGATAATCATAATACATTTGATAAACTGCTTGTTCATCTTCTGCATTTTTCTTTTTCTTTGAAACAATCTCATAATTAAAGAAAGTTTGTTTTCTAATATAGCTACGATATTTAGCATTATCGCTAATATTTTCCGCAATAATATAACTTGCTCCAGTTATTGCTTCCTCTATAGTTTTAACTTTTTCATTTATATATTTTTTAGCTTCATCATAAATATTATCTTTATATGCCATAATAGCTTTAGCAAGCGGTTCTAATCCATTAGCAATTGCTTCTGTAGCTTTCGTCTTTTTCTTCTCTTTATAAGGGCGATATAAATCTTCTACTTCTACTAATTTTTGACAATTTAAAATACTTGATTTTAATTCATCAGTAAGCATCCCTTTTTCATCAATTAATCTAATTACATCTTCTTTTCTTTTTAATAAATTTACCTGATATTCATATTTTTCATTTATAGCTCTTATTTGTTCTTCATCTAATGAACCAGTCATTTCCTTACGATATCTAGCGATAAAAGGAATTGTATTTCCTTCTTCTAACAATTTTAAAACAGTAGATACTTGACCTACTCTTACATTTAATTCTTTGCTTAAATCTTCAATAATTTGTGTATTCATAACTACCTTACTTTCCTATGTAAGTATAGCATATTTTAAAAATAATTTTAATATAATATATTGAAAGTCAAATTAATTTGACTTTATGAAAGATTTATAATAAAATAATACTTGTCTTGGAGCTTTAGCCAAGTGGTAAGGCGTGGGACTGCAACTCCCTGAGCACCAGTTCGAATCTGGTAGGCTCCTCCAAATTAAAAATACCTACAAAATGTTGTAGTTTTAAATTCAAACCATTGCCAGAAACTGCAATGGTTTGTTTTTTATAAAAAGTGTTAGTTGGTGAATATGTGAATAATAAAAAAACAAGATATGTGACTACTATTTTTACATTAGATAGAATTAATCAAAGTACGGGAATAACCGCCTGGGATAAAGAAAGTTTTTCTAACTTTATAAAAGAACAAGAAAAAAAATATGGATTAAAGTTAATATGTTCTAAAGAGAAAATTCTAATAATTGTAGAATATACCAATATAATATGGAATTATAAAATATATTATGGATCTTATAAAAATAAATATAAATCATTTAGTACAAATGACGAAAGATGGCCGAATATAGAAAAACAATTCAAAAAATATTGTGTATAAATTAAAAAAATATGAAATTTATAAAAGGGGAAAATAAAAATGGAAAAAGATTTAAATTTAAAATTTATTAATGATGCAATTATATTTACTTGCCAAAAACTAAATGAACTAAAAATTAATTATTATATTGTTGGAGCAATTGGTGCCTACATTGACGCCAATATTCCCTTAGAAAGAATTCATGAAGATTTAGATATTCTTATTGAAGAAAAAAGTGTTAATAAGTTGTCAAAAGTATTTGAAAATACTGATTATATTTTTTATGATAATAGACTAAAAAACAATAAAGTTTTAAACCATTATGGATATCCAGACGGTGAACATGAAGTAATAGCAAACTATAAATACAACAATTTTCATATAGGATTTTTTCTATTTAGAAAAAATCGCCAAGATTACACAATAATTGACTATTTTAAAGAAAATAATGAAATAAAGAAATTAGAAAGAACACTTCCAATAAAATATTTTTACTTTCAATATAACAATGAACCCAAAAATTATTGTGGAATTAATCTAAAGTCAGTCCGAAAAGAACTAATATATAAAAACAAAAAAATTATGAACCGCAAAAAAGATTTATTTGATATTCAAAAATTAGAAAATCATATCAACGAAGATATTCTTAATAACCTTTCAGGATTAAGCAAACATAGAAAAATAAAAACTATTTCCGTAAACTAATCTAACTTATTTAAGTTAGAATTTTTTTTATAGTAATCATAAATATTATTAACATAAGAATTCAAAAGTAATTCAATATCATTATTTGGTATGGTATTAACTGACAAACTAATAACAGAAATCAATTCAGTTGGTAAAACTCTTTGATATAAATTAATTCTTACATTATTATCATTTGTAAAATAGCTATAATTACCATTTTTAAGAACCTGAGCTAAAGCCATTTTTAACTGGTTAAATCCCATCCCTAAACCTTCCTGTTCATACTTAACTAACGTTTTATATGAAGCTTGAAACAAACTTTCTATTTTTAGCGTTAAATTATCAACATAATCATTTTCTGCTTCAATCTTCTCTTCTTTTTTATGTTCATTTTTATAACCAAAGTATTTTTCCATAACATTAAGATATTGCCAGTGTGGAGGCACTTTTTTTAAAAAACTAATAAATGCTCCATAACTAATATTGTTACTTTGTTTTAAAAATTCACAGACTATCCCAGCCATAAAATCATTATAACTACCACCTAAATCATTAATAAGACCTATTCCATTAATGTTAGGAATTAAAGGATTTTGCGCATTTAACCCTTCTTGAATAACCGTATTATTGTTAATAAATTCTAAAATAATTTTTACATGATTTTCATTTTTTACTCTTATAACAATATTATCACTACGCATTTTCTTGGCAACTTTCATATCATATATAAAATCAGTTTGACTATTTAAAAAATTGATTAATGAATTAACACTCTTGTTTATATGATCATAATCTACTGCAACATATATTTTAAACCATTCTTTATTAGAACTATCTTCTTTCCGACTTTTAAACCCCCAAAACTCACTATTAGGAAAAAGATAATGATAAATATTCTTTTTACCAAATAGTTTATTATTAACTTTTTTAGACCATTTTTCAAACATATGACTTATATCTTTTGGATTATCGTTTGCTTTATCAATTGATTTAAGACCATAAAAACGTAAAAAATCATATACTAATCCTTCTGTCAAATCTTTATTATTAATTTGACAAAAGTCCAATATACTTTTAAACAATTCTTCAATTTTATTTGGATCAGCTGGTTTAATTAATCCATCTATTTTCATATAAGTCATGTTACCACTCTTTTTTATTATATTATTTTCTCGTTATTCCTAAAGGTTTATCTAAAATATCTCCTATTCGATTATAAATAGCTATAAATTTCGCCCATTCTTCTGTTGGAACTACATAACCGCTTTCTACTAAACCAACTACTTCAGCCGGTTTTAAAATTTCATGCATATTATTTTCATCATAATCCATTAAACACAATGTTACTAGCTTAGCAAAAGTCGTTTCTTTATCATCTGAAGTAGTCATTAAAGCTTCTTCGACCTTTGGCAAAGCTAAGACTTCTTGTAAAGTTCTATCAGAAGGTTTAACATCCATAATATTATTTTCTTCTACATCTTTACTACCACTTAAAACTTCTTCAATCAACCAGCCATTATCTAAACAATGTTGTATCTGTCTTTTAAATTTTTCCAAACCGCCTCGTTGACCCGCTAACAATCTATTAGGACAACTTTTAATATCAAGGACTTCTTCGAATAAAATCCCATCTATATTTTTCCTAAATGGTTCTACTGGTATTTTCTTTTTACCACTATATAACCTATTTAATAAACATCTAAAATTAATCACATTATTTAAATGAAATAATTTTTGTTTGTCGTTTAATCCATCAAAATTAGTTATTGTATTATTAAAATCAGCACTCCAATTATTTAATGCTTTAATTACTTGTGTCTTGTAATTACCTTTTTCATCCTTCACAAATACTTCTGGAAAATCATTTAACAGATTTGAATAAAGTTCAAATAAGTAACTAACCTCTTTTACAAAAGACTCTTTACTTATCTTAAAATGGCCATCTACTCCAGTCATTTGTAGCTTATAGCTCTTAAATGCCGGATTATATATATCCTTTTGCATCGCTCTATGAGTTACGACATGATCCAAAGGTATATTATATTTTACCATTAATGTTGCAATTAATTTAGCTTGATTAAATAAAGCGCTTTCATGATTAATGCCTTCACAAATCAATCTTTCAACACCTATACTATTTCTATTTCCTTCTTTAGTTCCAGTATGATGTGTTACTTCATCTTCTAATAAATACTGATATATTTTTTCATCACCCACTAAAAAATGATAACCTATAGTACTTCCTTTAAATCCATCTAAAAATATCTTTTTTAAATAACGATCCATATTAAAACGACGCGGACTTTTGCCAAGACCTAAAGAAACTTCATGAATTACAATATATTCTGGTACTTGTTTTTCCCCACTTCGATTAGGAAATCCTTCAGGTAATAATCTTTTTTCAAAAATTACATCATCTTCAGGTTTTTGATAAAAATCATATTTATTACTCATCTAAACCACCATAGTTAGTATATCATAACTTTACATAAAAAATAACTAACATTCACAGATTTTACAAATAATAATCCAACTATGTTATAATACTAGTAAGGTGATAACATGGAATATACTACAAAAGATTTTGAAGCTTATTACAATGGCGATGATGTTGGTTTTAATATTGATGAAGCTGAAAATAATCATGAGTTTATTTATAATTTTTTAAATTATGTTATTAATGTAAAAAAAGATTTATCTGAAGCAAAAAACTATTACAAAAATTATTTTCTGGAAATTATAAAAGGAGATTATAAAACGATTAAACTTTTTATAGAAAGTTTTAAAAATGATAAAGGCTTTATTTATACAGTAGCAACTAATTATTTAGAAACCGAACAAAACGGAAAAAATGATTTTGAAATTTCTATTTTAATTTTTGAATCCTTAAGAAATTATTACGATAATGAAATAATAATTAAATTTGGACTAAGAGCTGAAGCATACTATCAAAGAGAAATTGTCGAAATTACCAAAGCAAAAGAACAAAAAAACGAGCCTAATTATGGATATGGTTTTTTTCTAGTTAGAAAAGACTATCGAGAAAACCCAACAATTTTAACTTATATTGCAAAAAAAATGGTATTAGATATTTTATGTCCTAACAACAATAATGAAGAATTAGAAAATTTATTTCATAAACATTATAAAAGTTACGAGGCAATAAGTAACCCCAATAGTTTCTTATTAGAAACTATTAGAAAAAAAGATAGTCGCTTAGCAGATTATATTACGCCTAAAATACCAACTGGTTTTTTCAAATTTTTAAAAAATAATATTGAAAAAATCAAAAACAATTGGCAGAATTATATAAAAAAGGTAAATATGCAAAAAAGGTTTTGTATCGAAGAATATTGTTATCAATATTCCGAATCACATAATTCTATTTTTGAAATTGATGATAAATTTTATGATACTTACGATATTTTTGAACAAATAATTAAAGAAAAAGGTTTAAATATAATATTTAACATAAAACTAGAACCTGCTGATATTTTATATAACGAAACTAAAAAAGGTCATAAAGAAGATTTAACGTTAAAAAGTTTTATAACAATAGCAAATGCCAAAGGCATAGATCCTGCCCCAGTAATAAAACAATATAAATTACGAGACTTACAATACAACCTAAACGTCCCAGAAGATATAAAACAATTTCAAAAAAATCTAAAAAATCTTATTGAAGAAGCTTTTAAAAAAGATATTTTTGACCCAAACCTATTTATCTTCATAGAATTTAACAAACATAAAAACTCCCAAGTAGTAGGAATATGTGATGCAGACCTAATGTATGGCGAAACTCCACCTAAGAGAAATTAAAAGATATAGTTTTACAATGAACTATATCTTTTTTAATTTATCAACAATAAAATCAATAACAATCTTTATATATAATATTAATCCGGCAATATCATAGTAATTAATTACTTCTAAACATTCTTTTAATTTTTCTTCTTCAGATTTTTTTATAACATTTAATTTAATAAAATCTTTTTCTAATTTATCCTTTATTTCAAAATTTATATTCAAGAAAACAATATGATATAACAAACAAATAATTAGAAAAACAGTTCCAAGTAATAAACCATTCAATCCAGCCATAAGGCCAACTATCATTAAAAGATAACTAAATATTAGAAGTAATTTGTAAATTGGTTCTATCACTTTTTTAACCATATAACTTTGATTATTTTCTTTTTGTAAAACTGCTTGCATTGCTATAAACGAAGCTATTACATACGAATATATACTTGTGTCATGATAAACCTGCGAGGAAAGTCTGACCACCTTTTGTTTGAAATCAAAGTGATCATTAAAAATCCCTTTTGTCTCAACTATATAAAGATCTTCTAATTTGTTTTTATCTAAAATCTTTCTTGCAACATCATAACCAGTTAAATTATCATTACAACTTATATTTTTATATTTATTATATAAAGCAATTAATTTATATAATGCAAAACCAAGAACAATTATTAAAGTAATTAATAAATACTTATCCATCTTATTCTCCTAGTTCAAAAGTAGTTCCTTCTCTAGTATCTTTTAAAATAATATTTTTTTCTAATAATTCATTTCTAATTTGATCCGCTAGAGCATAGTCTTTATTTAACTTAGCTTCTTTTCTTTTTTCAATCATTTCATTTATATATGTAATTAGTTCTTCATCAATTTCTTTAACTTCTTGTTTTAATAAATCTAACGATAAGACTTTATCAAAATCTTCAATAATAGTTTTTTTAGTTAGATCATTTACTTCATCATCTTTTAATAAATCATATATTAAAGTTAAAGCATTAGCAGTATTTAAATCATTTGCTAATATTTCTTTAAACTTATCAACATATATATTAAACTTATCTTGATCTATTTCTCCATCACTTTTTAAATTAGCTATTCTTGATTTCAATTTTTGATAGGCAGATGCAGCTACATCTAGTCCTTCATAAGAAAATACTAGTTGTTTACGATAATGACTTGTTAAACACATATATCTAAATGCTAATGGATTATATCCTTTTTCTTTTAATAAAGAAACAGTTAATGTAGCTCCTTTACTTTTACTCATCTTACCAGATTCATCCATTAAATGTTCATTATGGAACCAATAGTTACACCATTTATGACCAACATAAGCTTCACTTTGAGCAATTTCGTTAGTATGATGCGGAAATATATTATCTACTCCTCCACCATGAATATCTAAATATTCTCCAACATAGTGCATACTTATTCCTGAACATTCAATATGCCATCCCGGATATCCAGTTCCAAAAGGACTTTCCCATTTTAATTCTTGATCGTCAAATTTTGATTTAGTAAACCATAAAGCAAAATCTGCTTGATTTTTTTTACTATCATCAGTCGTAACTCCGTCTCTAACTCCAACGGCCAGCTCATCTTCTTTATGATTAGTTAGTTTATAATAATCATCTAACTTACTAACATCAAAATAAACATTACCACCACTTTGGTATGCATAACCTTTTTCTAACAAAGTACTAATAATTTTAATATAATCATCAATATGATTAGTAGCAGGAGATACAATATCAGGACGACGATTATTTAAAAGTTCAAAATCCTTAAAAAATGCTTCCGTATAATATTTAGCAATATCCAAAACTGTTTGCTTTTTTTCCTTAGCACTTTTAACCATTTTATCTTCGCCAGTATCCGAGTCTCCTGTTAAATGTCCCACATCAGTAATATTCATAACTCTAGTTACATTGTAACCTAAATATCTTAATGTTTTATCTAAAATATCATGTCCAATATAATTACGCATGTTACCAATATGTTGATCATGATATACAGTTGGTCCACAAGTGTAAAAAGAAACATTCTTACCATCATGCGGAATAAATTCTTCTACAGATTTGCTTAAAGTATTAAAAAATTTCATAAATCCACCTACTTAAATTATATTAATTATGCCCTTATTTTAACATATATATTAAAAAAAGACTACTTTTAATAGTCTCTTAGTTACTTTTATTATCTTCTCTTTTTCTAGAAACGCCCTTATTTAATGTTTCTTTAATTAAACTTATTAAATATGAAAAATTATTAGTTTCTAAATCTACAGCACACTTAGCATATTCTGGATTGACATCTAAAAGATCTACAATATCAAATACATTTTGGACATCACCATAAACGTCCAAATAAGATGCAAGTTGCGCTCCTTCAATTACAAACACACTTGAAGGAAAAGTATAACCACCACTAACAATCATTTTTATTAAATTGTTCTCTTCATCAAAAAATTTAACTACATAAAAAGCAACATCATTTAAAATATCGTCTTCATTTAAACATACGTTAATTGTACAATGAATGTCTTTTAATACTGCATTAACATCCGTACTTTGAGCATCACTTATTATCTTTATTTTTCTCTCAACATCATTAAAAGAAAGAATAAAATCATCACCAATATATGCAAATGTCGCCACATGATTTTCAGCGATAGGATTAATAATTTCAAAAAGACAATCTCCTATATTTCCTTTATACTGATTTTTTAAAATACTAAATAAATCCATAATATCCCCCAACAATAAATATTTTATATAATATATTTTACTTTAATTTATCTATAATATCAAGTGTTGCTAGTACACCCTCACTAGCAGCATTAATTAGTTGATAAACTTTTTTATCAACAATATCTCCAGAGGCATAGACACCACTAACTTTAGTTTCCCCTTTTTCATTAACTACAATATAACCTCTTTCATTAGTTATATCTAAACCATCAATAAACTTTGTTTTAGGAGTAAATCCGATATAAACAAACAATCCACTAACATCAATTTTAGTTCCATTGTTTAAAATAACTCCGTCTAAACATTCATCTTTACTAACTAATTCGGTTATATTTGCTTTGTATATGATTTCAATATTTTCTGTATTATTTATTTTATCAATTAAAGAGGCATTAGCAGTAAATTTATCTTTACGATGAATCAAATAAATTTTATTTACAATTTTTGCTAAGTATAACGCTTCTTGTAAAGCACTATTTCCTCCACCAACAACAGCAATATCTTTTCCTTTAAAGAAGTTTGCATCACATAAAGCACAAGTACTTATTCCTCTACCAAGCAACTCTTGTTCATTTGGTAAACCCAAAGTTCTTTGACTTCTTCCCGTCGCAATCAAAACATATTTAGTAACATAAGTAGCATTATTAGTAATAATTTCTTTAGTTTCTTTATTATCAACTAAATCTCTTACTTCTTCGTATTTGCATTCTACTTCTAAAGCATCTAACTGTTCTTTTAATTTCATTGCTAAATCTGGCCCAGAAACTTTCGTATAACTTGGAAAATTATCAATACTTTCAATTGTATTTAATAGTCCTCCTGGCATAGACTTATCAAGAATTAAAACATCTAAATTGGCTCTTTTGGCATAAATAGCAGCACTAATACCTGATATTCCCATTCCAATAATAATTAAATCATATACTTTTTTATCCATTTATAACTCCTCATTATATAAATCTTCAAATTTTCCTTTACGACTAATAATCATCATAGCTCCTAAAGCTATCAAAAATAGTAATACTGATACAAGCTGAGCAACTTTAAAACCACCTAACATCAAAGAATCAGTTCTTAATGATTCGATAAAGAATCTGCCCGCACTATACCACATAAAATAAGTACTTGTTAACTGACCAACCTTCAAATATTTTCGTCTTCGTAAAATAACAAGTAATATAAATCCTGCTACACACCATAAAAATTCATAATAGAATGTTGGATGATAATAAAAACCTCCAATGTTCATTCCCCCAATTACAAAATCAGGAATGAACATATTTTTTAAGGTTGCTAAAGTTGTAACTGCACCATGAGCCTCACTATTAAAGAAATTTCCCCATCTCCCTATTGCTTGAGCAATTATTATTCCTGGAGCCGCCATATCCATAATTTTTAAAAATCTAACATTATATCTTTTGCAATATAATACAATCGTTATAAAGCCAGCGATTAATCCACCATGAATAGCAAGACCACCATTCCATATTTTTAATATGCTTAATAAATCATCTTTATACATTTCAAAGTTAAATAAAACATAATAAAGTCTCGCACCAATTATTCCAAAAACTAAGGTATAGAAGCTAAGATTAATTATAAAATCACTACTAATATCAAAACGTTTTGCTTCTTTTAATAAAATACCAACGCCTATTAAAGCACCTACTAAAATTAAAACTGAGTACCATCTTATATCGATACTACCTATTGAAAAAATAATTGGGTTCATTTATCTAACCTACTTTCAAAAAATATTATAGCACCTTTTTAAGAAATTCACCAGTATATGACTTAGAATTATCAGCAACTTCTTCCGGTGTTCCTGTAGCTACAACAGTTCCACCATTTTTTCCACCATCAGGTCCTAAATCGATAATATAATCAGCTACTTTAATAACATCTAAGTTATGTTCTATAACTAAAACTGTATCCCCATTATCAACAATTCGTTGTAATATATCTAATAACTTTTTAATATCTTCCATATGAAGCCCGGTAGTTGGTTCATCTAAAATAAACAAACTTTTTCCAGTTGGTTTCTTTTGTAGCTCTTTAGCAAGTTTTACTCGTCCGGCTTCTCCTCCTGATAAAGTTGGAGCACTTTGACCTAAAGTGATATAAGACAACCCAACATCCATCATCACTTTTAATTTATTATATATTTTTGGTACATTTTCAAAAAATTCGATTGCTTCACTAACACGCATATCTAAAACTTCCGATATATTTTTTCCTTTAAATTTGACATCTAAAGTTTCTTTATTATATCTTTTTCCCTTACATACTTCACAAGGAACATAAACGTCTGGTAAAAAATGCATTTCTATTTTCTTTACGCCATCTCCCCAGCAAGCTTCACAACGCCCACCTTTAACGTTGAAAGAAAATCTACTCTTACTATACCCTCTTATTTTACTTTCCTTTAAATCAGCAAATAAATCACGAATATCATCAAATACTCCTACATAAGTTACTGGGTTACTTCTTGGGGTTCTACCAATAGCATCTTGGGTAATCATAACAACTTTATCAATATTATCTAAGCCCTTAATTTCTTTATGTTTACCCGGAATTACTTTTGAACGATATAATGTACTCGCTAGTGATTTATAAAGTATTTCATTAATTAAACTACTTTTTCCAGACCCAGAAACACCTGTTACACAAACGAATTTATTTAAAGGTATTTTAACATTTATATTCTTTAGATTATTTTCTTTAGCACCAATAATTTCAATTGATTTTTTATTTCCTTTATGACGCGTTTTAGGAACTTCTATTTTATCTTTACCAGACAAATATCTTCCCGTAATACTATTTGGATTAGCCATTACTTCATCTACAGTTCCACTAGCTAATATTTGGCCTCCTTCTTCTCCAGCTTTAGGACCAATATCAACTAGATAATCAGCTGCTAACATTGTATCAGTATCATGCTCTACAACGATTAATGTATTACCTAAATCACGCATTTCTTTTAAAGAATTGATAAGTCTTTCATTATCCTTTTGATGAAGTCCAATACTTGGTTCATCTAAAACATATAATACGCCTGATAATTTACTTCCTATTTGGGTAGCTAGTCTAATACGTTGACTTTCTCCACCAGATAGTGTTCCAGCCTCACGATTTAATGTTAAATAACTTAGTCCAACATCAATTAAGAAATTAAGGCGATTAATTATTTCTTTTAAAATTAAGGAACTAATTTCTTTTTCTTCTTCGCTAAGTTTTAAATTATTCAAAAAATCTCTTAATTCATCAATACTCATTAATGTCATATCATAAATATTTTTCTTGTTTATATATATTGATAAAACACTTTCTTTTAATCTAGATCCATGACAAACCTTACAATCAGTTTCCATCATATAATGTTCTAGCCATTCTCTAATCCAAGCACTTTTAGTTTCAACATAACGTCTTTCTAAATTGTTAATAACTCCTTCATAATAGTCTTTAGTATATCTTACACTACCTGTCTTAGAAACATATTTAAAATCAATTGGTTCTTTTGTTCCATATAAAATAATATCTAACTCTTTTTTTGTCAATTCTTCAACTGGTTTATTCATATCAATCATATAGTACTCACAAACAGTAGATAACGCTGTCATATAAGTATTATTATCTAAACTGAGCGGTGCAATTGCTCCATCAATTATACTTTTGCTTTTATCTGGAATTACTAAATCAACATCAATCTTTAACTTTTTACCTAATCCTTTGCAATCTTCACAAGCCCCATAAGGAGCATTAAATGAAAATAATCTTGGTTCTAGTTCTGGAATACTAAAATCACATTCCAAACAAGCATATTTTTCACTCATTAATAATTCTTTATCTTCCAAAATGTTGATAACTACTTTTCCATCAGCTAAATTAGTTGAAGTTTCAATCGCTTCAAATATTCTGCTTCGTTCTTCTTTATTAACAACAATTCTATCAACGATAACATCAATATTATGTTTAAGATTCTTTTCTAAATTAATTTCATCATCAATTAGATATAATTCTCCATCAATTCGAACTCTTGTATAACCTTCTTTTTGTAAATGACTTAGTAAATCTTTATGTGTTCCTTTTTCTCCATGAACAATAGGAGCCATTACTTCAATTTTAGTTCCTTCATCTAGATTTAAAACTTTATTAGTCATTTCTTCAATACTTTGACTTTTAATTGGATGTTTATGTTTAGGACAATATGGAACACCAATTCTCGCATATAAAAGACGCAAATAATCATATATTTCCGTAATTGTTCCCACTGTACTACGAGGATTTTTATTAGTAGTTTTTTGGTCAATAGAAATACTTGGACTTAATCCTTCAATAGAATCTACATCTGGCTTGTCACTATTGCCGATAAATTGTCTAGCATAAGCACTTAAGCTTTCAACGTATCTTCTTTGTCCTTCCGCATAGATAGTATCAAACGCCAAGCTACTTTTTCCTGATCCTGAAACTCCAGTCATAACAATTAATTTGTTTTTAGGAAGTTCTAAATCAACATTTTTTAAATTATTTTCTCTTGCTCCTTTAACAATAATCTTATCCATAAATACACATCCTTTTTCGCATTAGTTATTCTACCACAAAATAAAAAAACAATGTAATATAACATCATTTTAACACACGAACGTTGGTTTGTATACCTTTAAATGTAAGTGCACTCAATAAATTTGACAATTAAATATCTTTGTGATAAGATAATCTCCTATCCAAAAAGGGGGATTTAATATGTACGAAGAAATCCAAATAAAAAAAAGAATTGATTGGAAAAAAGCTTTTACTAAATTAGGGGTTTTAGTAATTGTAATTTTTATTGTTTGTTTAGTTATGTTTAATCCAGGAAAAGAAAGCTATGCTGAAACTGATTTTAGCAAAAATCTAAAAGCATTAGTTGCGGCAGCTAAAACATACTATACAGAAGATAAATTACCTAGTAGCAATGATAACATAAGCTATGTTAAATTAAGTACCTTAATTGAAGAAAACTTAATAGATAAAAGTGTTAATTTAGAATCAGATAGTTGTAACAAAGAACAAAGTTATGCTAAAGTAACTAAAATAAATAATAAAGAATATTCGTTAGTAGTATATTTAGAATGTAAAAGTGAAAATGCTTCAAGTATAGATACAATAAAATTAAAATAACACCATCATAATGATGTGAACCCCAAATAGGAGACATTAATAAAAAAACAGTAGATTAAAAAGAGAAAATTATTTTTCTCTTTTTGTGTAAGTTTTTCTCTTTTTCTTAACTTTTGACTTTAATCTAGTTGTATTGTAAAATAATATCCAA
>JAFQES010000031.1 GCA_017398945.1 Bacilli bacterium
TGTTTGGTGTAGATATGAAATAGATAATTTAAAAGAAAAAAATTGGCATGTTGATTTAGATGTATATGAAGTAGAAGATAAGTATGATGATTATACTATAAATGGAATAGAGTTCAATATGGTATTACAAAAAGTAAAAGGTATATGTAGAGTAGAAGATGACAAAATTAAATATTTAAGTGGTCTTGATACCAAAGATTATGAAATAGGAATGGATACAGCTTGTGTAGCATTAGGTATTAATAATAATGCTAAGGAAATTATAAATTCGCAAGCTGAATGGCAACCAAGTTGTTCTATTAGAACTGGAACAGATGGTATGTTTGGTTCAGTAACAGAAGGTAAAAAGAACAACGATTTAGTATTTTTAGTAGTTACTGGTTATTTAAGCGCTGATATGGAATATGATGTTGATACATTGTTTGATTATTTAGTAGATAAATTTGAAATTACAGATTTAGTAAAAGAAGAAACAATAGTTATTGATAAAGATAGAGAATTAAAAAAAGGAGATAAAGTTGAAATCTCCTTTTGTAGTATTACAAATGATGTTGGTGGTTCAACAATGATAAGAACAAAAGATTACGTAGATGAAGTAGATGGTAAAGAATTAATTGTACATCAACCGGATGGAACAATTGAAAAAAACACACTTCATACAAATTATCCATGTGTAGATTCACCAATAGAAGATGAAGTTATATCTGGTTTTTATGATTATGAAACAGGTTTTCGTTATAAAGGAAAAGTTATTAATGATGATTTAATTGAAGAATTTAAAAAAATAGGTACTACTGGATATACACCTGATGATTATAAAAAATATGAAAATAAAAGTTTATATGAGGATGCAAAAAAAGCATCAGAAAATTATGATCCATCTATTGTATATTTTTCAGAATTTGATGTTCTTAAAAAAATAGAAAAAGAAATGGAAAGTGGAATGTAGTATGAAAGTATATGATCCGGAAGAAAAATTTGAAATAAATATAGATAGAGCTCATGAAGTTGATGATTTGCATTATAAAGGTGTTAAAACACAATATATAGAAGATACTAATACATTAATATTTTCACGAGATAAAGAGTATTTAAATGACGATGATGATTTAGATACTATTATTTATAGAAACTATACAGTTGATGAAATAAAACAACATATTGATTATAATTTTACAAAAATGTTATATGATGAAATAGAAGAAATGTATTCTGGTTATCCAACAGAAGAAATTTATCGCAAGAATCTAATTAATAATATTGATAAAACAAAGTATTGTAATATGAAATCAGTATGTAGTAAGTTAGGATATGCAATATCGGCTTATGACTTAATTAGGTTAGCAAATAAATATAAAGAAGGTAACAAAGATTTTAATGAAAAAATAGAATATCTATTAACAGATACTAATTTTCATAGTGAGTGTTCAATGTTAATGAATAATGAGGCAGATGAACTTATAAAACAATCTAAAATTCAAATTCAAGGTGTACTAAAAAATTATGTATTGAATAAATTTGTTGATTTATACAAATCAAAACCAGAGACAAATGGATATATTCCTTTAAATGATAAAGAGTTAGAAGATGTTTCAGAATATGATTGCAAATACCTTCATTATGAAGGATATTTAAGACCTACATTAAATGGCTATGAATTAACAGATGAATATATAAAAGAAATTACACAAAACTCTATGGAGTTGTAACGTGGATAGTATTAGATTTGATCCAATTTCCTATCCTATGTTAATATTACTTTTCATAGTTATAGGAATGATTATATTTATATTAATTATTGAACCAAGATTATCAAGAAGAAAACTAGCAAATAAAAATGAACATGGTAGTAGTAAGTTTGCAGATTTTAAAGAAATAAAAAAGAATTTTGATAAAGAAAATCTTTATAATATAGATAAAGTTGGATTTCCTGTTTGGTATGAAAAAATTAATAATACGTGGGAGAATGTTTACTTTGATACAAAATCACCACATTATTTATTAGTTGGTTCAACTGGTTCTGGTAAATCAGCAACAGTGTCTTTGAATATGGCTATTCATTTTGCGACAGCTAAAGAAAAACATTCAGTAGTGTTTACAGATCCTAAGGCAGAATTATTTAATGCAACAGGTAAAATATTTAAAGATAATGGTTATGAAGTAGTTACTATAGATTTTAGAAATCCAATGCAATCAAATAAGATAAATGTTATGCAACCTATAATAGATGAATGGAAAGAGCATTGTCATTTTAATAAATGTATGATGCTTTTTCTTTCTCACTTTTTAAAGGTAAATAAAATAAATGTTTCAAAATTATCTAATGATAAAAAATATAAAGAACAAATAAAAGATAAATATAATTTAGAAGATTATATAATAGATATAATTATTAGTAATAATGAACATCTATCTAAGGAAGTTAAGAACAAAAAATTATATGATACATCTATTATTGATAATTATGAAAAAGAATCATTAAAAGAATTTTTAAATAATAAAACTAATGAAGCGTTATTAAATTATATAAAAGATTACCAAAATAGTAGTGCAAAGCATCAAGCTGAAACTAATAGATTAGTT
Organism: Bacilli bacterium; assembly: GCA_017398945.1. Lineage (GTDB taxonomy): Bacteria > Bacillota_I > Bacilli_A > RF39 > UBA660 > RGIG1752. The sequence continues at coordinate 2,584 of JAFQES010000031.1, forward strand.
ATATCTTTAGCTAACTTAATTTTTACAGAAAAGAATGCTAAGGATCCATTTTGGATTAACAGTTCTAAGCAGTTATTTGTTGGTTTGTCAGGAATATTCTTAGAAGATTATAAAGCGGGGTTGATTGATGAGAATAAGATTAATATTGCTAGCATAAAGAAATTTCAGAATTCATCTTTAATAAAAGAAAATCAAAATTATTTACAAAGAAATTTAAATTCACGACCTTATGGTAGTTTATCAAAAGATTATTTAACATCAATATTGTCTGCTGCTGAGAACACTTATAAAAGTGTAACGGCGGTGTTCGGCGAGAAGATGTCTATCTTTGACGATTTAAACGTAGAGAATATCACAAGTGTTAGTGAATTTAATTTTACAAATCTTGGGAAGAAACCAGTATCACTTTATATAATAGTACCAGATGAAGATAAAGCATATTTCCAGCTTGTTACAATAATAGTTGGAATGCTTATTAAAGATTTAACTAAATTTGCTAATTTAAAAGAAAACAGAGGTGTATTACCTGTACCAGTAGAATGGATATTAGATGAGTTTGCAAACTGTCCTCCATTAGATTCTATTGAAACTATTGTATCGGTAGCTAGAAGTAGAAAAATGAGATTCTATTTCTTCATTCAATCGTTTGCCCAGTTAGATCAAGTTTATGGTAAGGAGATAGCAAGTATTATTCAAGATAACTGTGCCTTAGTTTATTTGAAAACAAATACAGTAGAAACAGCAGAAGTAATCGCAAAAAAATTAGGTAAATCAACAATAGAAACAAATTCTATGAGTATGAGTACAGATCCATTTAAAGTTGGTGCTAATCAAACTAAATCATTAATGGGTAAAGAACTTTTAACTGCAACTGAAATAATTAGTTTAAAATATAAAACTATTATCTTTCCTACGTTTGGTAATCCTATATTTAGAGATACATATTTATATAGCGACTTATATCCTAAATATAAAAATTATCCTATTTATGAAAGAGATATAAAGATATTAAAACGATTAACAGAAAATTATTATACAGTAGAAAAATTAAGAGAAAATTTAGATAGTAAATCAGATAAGAATACTGATATGCTAACAAGACAGGTTAGGCAAAGTTTTCAAAGAAATACTAATAGACAAGTGAATAAAATCATCAATAACATAAAACAAGATAAAACTAATGATATTGATATACTATTAATTTATGTTGAACAAATTAAGAGTATATTAAAAAATAAAGTATTGGAAGAATTTCAACTAGATGATAGAGTTTTTGTAATTGAGATGACAACATCTATTAATAAGTTTGAATTGGAAAGAATTAAAAAATTAAAAGATAAAAATATTCTTTTAGAAACTGCTTCAAGTAAAACAGGCAAAAAAACCATATTAACTATATGGGAGAAAAATTTAGATTTAGGAAGGAATATATGAAAAGAATAGGAATTTTATTAATAATAGGAGCTATCACAATGATAGCTTTTTATTTTGTATATCAAATGTCAATTAATAAGAAAGTAGAAGAAGAAGTAAATAATTATATTGAAGAAACAAGTATTGAAGAAAAAATAAATATAGAAAATGGTGATGACGTAGTAGAGGAAAATAAAACTGAACAAAAAGAAATTAATTATACTGCAATAATAGAAATACCAAAAATCAATTTAAAACGAGGTGTAGTTGATAGTACAAAAAATTTTAGTTCTATTAATTATGCAATTAGTATAGATAAAAATAGTAATTATCCAAATGAAAATGGTAATTTTATTTTATATGCACATTCTGGTAATAGTAATATTGCATATTTTAGAAATTTAAATAAAGTAAATAAAAATGATAGCATATATATTTATTATAGCGGTGTTAAATATGAGTATAAAATAACAAATAAATATACTATTGAAAAAACAGGAACAGCTAATGTAATATCATCAAAAGATAAAAAGTATCTTACATTAATCACTTGTAGTCAGGAACAAAAAAATAAACAAATTATTTTGGTTGGAAATTTGACGAATGAAAAGGAATATTAAAAAAATGTAAAATTTATGAATTCATAAATGAAATTTGTATTCATAAGTTTAAATAAAAAGGGGGTAATAAATGTGAATAAAACGTTGAATATTAATTTATATTATAAGGATGATGGAGAAACCATATTAGATGTACTAATGAAGGATTTTAATGATTTTTTGAATGATTATATAAAAAAAGTATTAAAATAAACAAATTTTGGATTCATTTTGACTAATTACGCGGTATAATATAATTACACGGTAATTGATTAAGAAAGTCAATGGGAGTCCTCAAGAAAAGGAGGATTATGAATTACGATTGTTCTAATTATGGTGCAACATTAAAGGATTACAAACCTGACGAAATAGCTAAATATATTAGATTATCATTGGCTGATGAAATCAAAGCAAGTGATGAAAGTGAGAGTGTTACTAATCAGAGAAGGTTAATGAATGAATTTATTACTAGAAATGGTAATATAGGAGAAAAGTGTAGAGAGTTTGTAGATGATGGAGTTAGTGGTACCAACTTTGATAGACCGGGTTGGAAAGAATTACAAGAAGCTATGGAAAGTGGAACTATTAAAGTTGTTATTACTAAAAGTTTATCAAGACTTGGAAGAAGTAATTTTGAATGTAGTTACTACCTAGATTGTTATTTTCCAGATAATAATATTAGATACATTGCAATACAAGAACAAATAGATACAGGTAATTCAGAAAATTCAAATAATGAATATGCTGCATTAAATAACTTTATAAATGAAAAATATTCTAGGGATTTATCAAAGAATATTAGAAGGGTTTATAAAATTAAACAGTTTGCTGGAGAATATATGGGTGGTAAACCAGTGTTTGGATATATTAAAGATCCAAATGATAAACACAAACTAATTATAGATGAAGAAGCTGCAGATATAGTAAGAAAAGTGTTTAGTTTATATTTAGAATTACAATCACAAAGTGCAGTTATGAAAAGATTGAGTGAGGAAAAGGTTCCTATTCCAGAAGTTTATAAAAAAACTAGACGTGGATTGAAAGCACAATTTCCTTATGAATGGAATTATCACACAATTAGAAGTATGTTAAGAAACAGAATGTATGTTGGTGATATGGTGCAAAATGTTCATACAAAAAAGAGCTTTAGAGAAAAGAAGATAGTTAAGACTAATGAAGAAGATTGGATAATTGTTGAAGGAACACACGAACCAATTATTGATAAAGATACTTTTGAAAGAGTACAAAATTTATTAGATGCGAATTATAGACAACCTACACCTGAATATCAAAGAACTTTTAAAGGATTAATGTATTGTCATGAATGTGGACACAAAATAGGTGTTGGTAATCCAAAAAGAGATAATCGTCCTATTGAAAAGCAGTATGTTTACACCTATTGTAATTTCTACAGAAAAAATAGTGCTTATAATAAATGTACTCCACATACAATGAACTACAATAATTTAGAGGAACAACTATTAGATATTATTTCTAATGTATGTAAAAAATATATAGATTTAATTGGATATGAGGATGTAGTAGAAAAAAGGAAAAAGACTCTTTCAACATATACAGACACATTAGAAAAGAAAATCGGTAAATTAGAAATTGATATAAAAAGCATTGACCTAAAAATTGAAAAATTATACATGGATAGATTAGATGATATAATCTCACCAGATACTTATAAAAAATTAACAGATAAGTTTGAAGAACAGAAACAAAAGAAACAAAATGAAATTGATGAATTGAAAGTCGCTGTTGAAGAATATCAAGAAAAAAACTCTGTTGAAGATTTATTAGAAACTCAAAAGATAGTAAAAGAATATCTTAAGACAAGAAAAAATCCACCAAGAGAGTTAATTCTTAAAATAGTAGATAAAATAGAAATTCATCAAGATAAAACTGTAGATTTATATTTTAAACTAAAACAACTGAATCAAGTTGTTTAAAAAAAGGCAAAAAGTTATCACCAAAAACCATCACACATACTTTTAATGGACAAAATAATAATGGTAGTGTTGTATTAAATGGCAGTTTTGATATAAATGTTTGGTATTCTTATGATAATGATACAAAAACATCAGTTAGTACCCAAAGATTTAATTATAGTGATCAAATGAACGTAAGATTAAAAGATAATGCTAATTTAACAAATGCATCAGAAATTATAGTTAGAAGCTTAAAACAACCAACTGTTACCGATGTTAAAATAGCAGATGGTCTTGTAAATCTTAATGTTGAAAAAGAGTTAGGGGTAGAAATTGTCGGAGATACTAAGTTAAAAGTAAGTGTTGAAGAAGATGAGGATGAATATGAAGTTATTGAAGAATATGTTGCAGAAAATGACGTTGATGAAAATATCGATGACATAGACGAAAACTTCTTGGACTAGTGTTAACCTAAAACGGTTGACACATTTTGTCTGTTATGTTATAGTAGTAACGTAATAAAGGAGGAAGAACAATGGCAGTTAAATTAAGATTAAAAAGAATGGGATCTAAACAAAAGCCTTTTTATAGAGTTGTAGCAGCTGATTCAAGAAGTCCGCGTGATGGTAGATTTATTGAAACTGTAGGTACTTATAATCCAATTAAGAATCCTGCTGAAATAAATATTGATGAAGAAAAAGCTCTTAAATGGTTAAATAATGGAGCTATCCCAACTGATACAGTTAAGAATTTATTTTCTAAAGCTGGAATCAATGCTAAATTTGCTGAATCTAAAGTAAAAAAAGCAGCTAA
>JAFQES010000001.1 GCA_017398945.1 Bacilli bacterium
AACCCATTAAAATATTTATAATCTAATAAATAAGAAAATCCAGAAGTCTTTGCTTTCTGAACTTCCATGAATGGTATTTCATTTTCACCCAAAACTCCAAAGTCTTTATAATCTCCAATTTTAGAAAAATCTATTACATCAACTTTAAATCCTTCATTTAATAATACGGGAATGTGTTGAAGCATTTTTGTTCTACCAATATTTTCTGGTTTATCAAAATCATTGTCTAATGCTAATGTAATAGTTGAACGATTATTCTTAATTAATTTTATATGCTCTGGAGTAAGAGCTGTTCCCATAAGTGCTGCTACATTTTCAAACCCTACTTTTTTTGCTCCGACCACATCCATATAACCTTCTACCAAAATTAATTCATTATTATATGCTAGTGGTTTTGCACTAGAAAAATTATATAATAATTCTTTCTTTTGAAATAATTTGGTTTCAGGTGTATGCAAATATTTTGGAGTTTCATCTTTAATAGTACGACCACAAAAGGTGACTATATTTCCTTTTTCGTCATGAATAGGAATCATAATTCTATCAGAAAAAGTTTCATATAAATCACCATAATCATTCAATCTTAAATATCCTAATTCAATTAATGCTGAACGTGGATAATTTTCATTGTTCTCTGAGATTTTTAATAATTGTCCTTTAGGAGCAAATCCCATACTAATATCCTTCATATCCTTATCATTCAATTTTCTTTTATATAAATAATCCTTAGGTTCTTTAGATACACTTAAATTATAACTAAATAATTTATTTAATTTCTCGTTTAATTGTAAAAGTTTCTGTTCTTCTTCAGTATACCTTCTTGATGATACAGAATACTTATTATTATATTTATTTTTTTTAAGATGAGATACATTTATATCTAAATGACAAATTTCTGATACAACTTTAGTTATTGCTTCATTTACTGAAATATCATTATTATTAATAATCTTTTCATATTTTTGTACAAATGAAATAGCATTTCCACTTGTACCACAAGCAAAACAAGTTGCTATATTCTTTTTATGATTAACAACCATACTAGGATTATTATCATTATGAAAAGGACATAAACATTTATTATGATTTAATTTTAATCCATAATAGTTCAATACATCTACAATACTTGCTTGTTTTAATACTTCACTATACAGACTAATATCTATCGCCTACCTTTCCACATCTATTTCTTCTTGTTCTTTTTCAATTAAATTTTGAGCTGCTAATCTACCATAATATGATAAATCAAGAGCAAATTGTTTTAATTGAGAATAAATAATATCTGTATTATTAACAATACTTCTTATTGATGGAGATTTATTTTCACCTCTTTCTTTTACAAGTGTATCAATATATTCATCTACATCAAATTTAACACAATATCTTATAATGCAATAAAATATATCTTTTGATTGTAAAGATGATGTATCAAGTTGAAAACAAAACCTCATTTCAGGATTAATACCTATTGATAATTGCCAAAGATTTTCTTTTTCTAGTACATCCCAACCACATTGTTTAATTATATTTTTTAAATCTTTCTTACTTAATTTATTAATATCTATTTTATCTCTATCTTCATAAAACTTTCCAATTTTAAGTTTTTTGAAAATTCTTTTTACATCAGAAAATCTATCATTACAATCACAATGTTGAAGAAAATCCTCTTCAAATTTTCTAAAACTATTATCGTAGTAATGTGCATATCCAACTATATCGTAATGTGCTATATCACCACAAGCATTAGTAAAAAATTTATATAAGTCATCTGATAAATACATTAAATCTTCACTCTTTTGAAGTTTTTTATATTTATCCACAATTTTGTTGAAAGAATAAACTGTATTACCATCATATAAAATTGTTGCACCTATTTTGTTATCATCTATACATCTTTGAATTATTAACCTATCTTTTTCTTCTATTCCTGTTAAATCTAAATTTTCAATAAATGAAATAGCTCTATCAATAGTAGCTTGATTACCATATATTTTTATTTTCTTATCTTTCTTTATTATTTCAATATGATTCTTCATATTGCTCCTTTCTTTTGTTTACACTAGTAAACAATAATTTAAAAAAAATATTACCTTTCTAATTCCTCTTCTAATTCTTGTTGCTTTTTATCTTCTTCATTACGTTTTTCTAAATTTTTTCTACATTCAAGTATTCTTCTAGCAGTTATACATATTTCATTCCAAGAAACACTTGTGACTACTGTTCTACTTGCCATTTTAGCATTTTTCATATAACGAAGTTCTACACCTCTATACATACGATCTTTGAAACAAGATAATTCCCTAGTCATTACAGATATGAATCTGTCTTCATTTTTATCTTTTAATACTGCTGCCATTAAATAATGATCTTTAGTATATGAAAAAATTTCAAAACCAAATTTCTTTGCCTGTATTTCTAATTCTTTTTTCATTTGATTTGGATAATCTTCGTAGTTTTTATTAGTCGGTTTTTTTAATATTTTTTCTTCTATCCATTCATTTGTAAATTTCACTACGCTTTTCCTCCTCTCTTGAACATCTACTAGAAATGACGCAACAGGAATATAAAAATAATAAGAGGAACAAAATAAATACAACTAAT
>JAFQES010000032.1 GCA_017398945.1 Bacilli bacterium
AGCTCTTGCAACAAAAAGAATGGTAGAAGAAGCAGAAGAACTAAAAGCAGATGCAATTGTTAATGTACGATATGCTTCATCTGCAATTATGCAGGGAGCTGCTGAAGTAATTGTTTATGGTACGGCTGTAAAATTTGTTAAGTGAAAATAAATAAAATAATAATTCAAATTACAATTTAACGATTAGATACAAATTAAAACAAGATAAAATTTAAAACTTATCTTGTTTCTTTTTTTATAAGTTTGGCATGTAATACGACTTTTTCATTATCATTATAACAAGTTGATAAAGTTATTACATTATCATTTTCGTTAACACTTGTATTAAAATTATAAGAACTTCTATTTATTAGCATAGTAGTCCAATTATTAAATTCCTTATTAGAAGAAAAGTTAACTTGTATATAATCACTTGTAGTTGGTATATGATAAACACTAAAAACTTGCCATAAAGTATTTTCTATTTCAGTTGATAATTTTACAACAAAGTTATTTGTATCATTTAACCAACTACTTTTTAAAATATTTTTTAGTGATCCAAACATTGTTTTGTCAGTTCTACCATGAGCATATATAATAGTATTTTTTGAAAATTCATTAATATTGTTTCTATAATCTAAAAATACCCAACCAGCACTATTATAAGATTTATCAAAAGAATGAGTTAAATAGTATTTATTATCATTAGCTTGTACAAATGGATAGTTAATGTTTGTACCATTAACTTGTATCCAACCTTTAGTATTAGAATTTATCTGTTTTAATTTATTAAAATTAATATTAATTAAATTCATCTCAATATAATCCCAATAAGGATTAGCTTGTGGTATTTCTTCAACTTGTTCTATGATTTCTATCTCATCTGTTATATCTTCTTCTATAACTTCTTCAATATCTATAATTTCTTGTATTTCTTTAATCTGCTTATCAGTTTTATTTGAATCTAATTTCCATTTAATAATATCTATAGTTGAAATTGTTAATGTTATTAAGAAAATTATGATTAATGAAAATGCAATAATATTTTTCCACTTTAATCTTCTTATTTTTTTAATCATTAATACCACCTAATAATATAATATCATTTTTTTAAGAAATTGAATTAACAAAGTATATCTAAATTTTAAAAAATAGGGTATAATAATATTAAATAGGAAACTATTAAACTATAATAGGAGGTCAAAATGAAAAATAATAAATCTAAATTTTTATTTGTTTTGTTTTTTTCAGTATTTATGTTAATACCTTTTAAAGTATCGGCTATGGAAATATATGTAAAAAAATTTACAGGAGAAAACATTACAATAGAAGTTGAATCGAGTGATACAATTGAAGCAGTAAAAGCAAAGATTGAAAACTTAGAAGGAATACCAATAGAACAACAAAGACTTATTTTTTCAGGTAAAGAACTGGAAGAAGGAAGAACTTTAGCAGACTATAATATTCAAAAAGAAAGTACAATACATTTAATATATACATTAAAATTAATTAATGTAAAATACAATCTTGAAAATCTTAATGCTATAACAAATAATATATCTGAAGATGATTATTTAGATGATGGAAGTTTTACTTTTTCTGCATTAAATGATTTTACTTCTAAATTAGAAGCTATTGATGGATATAAATTACCATTATCAATTACTATTCATATAAATAAAAATTTAATTGAATCTGAAAAATATACTTATAATTCAGAAACTGGTGAAATTTTTATAAGTAAAGATTTAATTGACGGAGATATTGTCATAGATGCTATTGCAGAAAAAATAGAATATAAAGTAATATTTGATGCCAATGGTGGAACATTTGGAAATGATAATGTAATAACTATTGAAAAGTGGGAAAATGGTTTAGAAGATTCATTAGAAGAACCTACAAGAGATGGATGTGCTTTTATGGGATATTTTACAGAAAAAGTTGGAGGAACAAAATTTGAATTAATTTTGGCAGAATCTGGTATTGATAGTGATATGACTTTTTATGCACAATGGGAAGAAACTACAAGTATTGCACCTGGAGAACCTGAAGAAGAAAATCCAAAAACATTTGATGGAATTGGAACAAGTATCTTTATGGTAATAATTTCATTAATAGGGTTGTCAGGAGCAACAATCTATTTAAGAAGAAAAAATAAAGTAAGAGCAAATTAATGCTCTTTTCTTTTACAAATTACAATTTGTAGAGCGGATTATACGATTATAATCTGCTTTTTTCATGGTATAATATAATAAGAGATGTTGTAATTTTATAGGATAATTGGGAGGTGGAGAAATGAATAAAACTTATATGTGTATAGATTTAAAAAGTTTTTATGCTTCTGTTGAATGCGTAGAAAGAAATTTGGATCCTTTAGACACACATTTAGTTGTTGCTGATGAATCAAGAACAGATAAAACAATTTGTTTGGCGGTATCTCCATCTTTAAAATCTCATGGAATATCAGGTAGAGCAAGATTATTTGAAGCAAAACAAAAAGTTAAAGAAGTTAATTTTCAAAGAAGAAAAAACAACTTTTATAAACCATTTACTAGAAAATCCTTTATAGAATCAGAATTAAAAAATGATAGTGGTCTTGAACTTGATTTTATAAAAGCAATTCCAAGAATGAAACTTTATATGAAATATAGTACAGATATATATAATGTTTATTTAAAATATATTGCACCAGAAGATATTTTAGTTTATTCTATTGATGAAGTTTTTTGTGATATAACAAATTATTTAAATACATATAAAATAAGTGCAGAAGATTTAGTAATTAAAATGATAGAAGATGTATATAAAACAACAGGAATTACAGCAACTGCTGGTATTGGAACAAATATGTATTTAGCAAAAGTTGCTATGGACATAACTGCAAAAAAAATGAAACCTAATAAATATGGTGTAAGAATTGCAAAACTTGATGAAAAAAGTTATAAAGAACAATTATGGGATCACAAACCTTTAACTGATTTTTGGAGAGTAGGAAAAGGTTACGAAAAGAAACTTGAAGAAAATAACATGTTTACAATGGGAGATATTGCTAGGATGTCTTTAGAAAATGAAGATTTACTCTTTAAATTATTTGGTGTAAATGCAGAATTTTTAATAGATCATGCTTGGGGATATGAACCATGTACTATTGAACAAGCAAAGAATTATAAACCGACATCTAATAGTATAAGTCAAGGACAAGTATTACACAGTCCTTACGATTATAAAAAAACAAAATTGATAGTTAAAGAGATGGTTGATAGTCTGGTTTTGGAGTTGGTAGAAAAACATTTAAAAACAAGTCAGCTAGTTCTTACAATAGGATATGATATTGAAAATCTAACGAATTATAAAATTAGTACTCAATATAAAGGAGAAATAACAACGGATCACTATGGTAGAAAAATTCCTAAGCACTCTCATGGAACAATAAATATAGATCATAAGACGTCGTCAACTAATATAATTATGAAAGAGGTCATTAAGCTATTTGAAAGAATAGTTAATCCAATTTTGCTTGTTAGAAGAATAAATTTAACTGCTTGTAATGTTGTTGATGAAAATCAAGAAGAAAAACCAAAGGTAGAACAGTTAGATATATTTACAGATTACAACAGAGATAAGACTATAAAAGAGCAACAAAGAAAAGATGAAGAAGAAGAAAAGAAAATTCAAAGAACTTTATTGAATATAAAAAGTAAATACGGAAAAAATTCAATTTTAAAGGGAATGAATTATTTAGAAGGTGCTACTGCAAAAGATAGAAATGAAGAGGTTGGAGGTCATAAAGGATGAGTAAATATGATGACATAATTAATTTAAATCGTCCCATATCAAAACATAAACATCAAAGTATTGATTCTAGAGCTGCACAATTTGCTCCTTTTGCAGCGCTTACAGGTTATGAAAGTGCAATTAAAGAAACTGCAAGATTGACAGATGAAAAGATTGAGGTTAATGATGAATTAAGAGAAATATTAAATAATAAATTAAATTTTTTGAATAATCACATTAAGGAGAAAAATGAAGTTACAATTTTCCATTTTATTAAAGATGATAAAAAAAATGGTGGTAAATATGTTTCTAAAAAAGGAATCATTAAAAGAATTGATCCGGTAAATGAAACAATAAAATTTGAAGATAATACAATAATTACGATGAATGATATTATTGATATAAAAGGGGATTTATTTGAAGATTAAAGATATATAATTTCTTAAAAAAATATGTTATACTATTGTTAGCAGGTGGTACTTATGAATATTGAAACTATGAAAACAATATTTAATCAAAATGGTGTAGTAAGGTTTAAAATGTATGGATTAGATTATACTGTTGAAAAGGTTGAAAACGGAGTTGTTATATATGCTGATTTATATAATAATAAAAAGAATGTATATGAAAATTTAGATGATGTATTATCAAATTATTATATTTATAATGAGAGTATTGAATCTAATGAAGGAAGGATACAAAATATTCATTAAATAAAGCAATGTTGAGTTGCTTTTTTATTTTGCTTAAAAGGGGGAATTTATATAAAAAGAAAATGTTATTTTTTTAATATAGGAACAGTGTTTGATAAAAATGATAAAGAGAAGATACACGATTGTTGGAATTGTAATGGATTTTGTTGTAAAGCTGATTTATGTAATGGTTTATGGTGTGAAGATTATGGAATTAATTTTAATAAAAATGAAACAGATAACTTTATTAAAGAGTATGTTAAAAATGGAGTAGAAGGCACTTATGGTTATTTAAAAGAAGTAGAAGTAGATTTAGAAGAAGATTTATGGAATGATATTGAAAAAGACTTAAAAAATAATTATAAGTACGATGATAATGATATAAAAATAAAAGGTTTTATTCCATACGAATATTCAGATGTATTAGAAGAATATTCATCATATTGGGAACAACCTGATGTAAGTTATTTAAAACAAAATTACAAAATTTTAAAAGATGTTGTAGATGTGAAAAAACAAGAAGAATTGGATCCGGAAATTATTAGATGGGTAAGTAAAGATTTATATAATGAACAAATTGAAGAAATACAAATGTAACAAATAAAAAGGGGTGATAGGTTATTAGTATTTTACAAGAATATGAAAAAATAAAAGAATTAATAGGAGAAGATAGATGGAATAATATTGATAATTATATTAAAGAAAATCCAGAATTAACTTTTGATAAATTAATTTATAATATGTTTAATTGGATAAAATTTGATAAGTGGTACAACAAAGAAATAAAACATCAAGAAGTTAAAATATTAGGAACTTGGGGAACTGATTATGGAGATATAGCATGTCATGCGATTTTATATAAAGATGGAAAACAAGTTGCAAATATAATAGATAGTGATGAAGAAACATCAATAAGATATGTTTATGGTGATAGTAATTCAGAATTAACAGAGAAGTTAGTAGAAGCAAGTTTTGAATCATTAATTAATGAAGATTTTGATAAGTATTTAGAACTTCCTAAAATAAGTGAATGTTCAAAATTATTACAGCAAATATATGATTATGTTTGTGAATCTGATGCTTCTATGTGTCATGTAGATAATGATGATTGGTTGGACTGGAAAGAAAATTATGATTTTAAAGATGAAGATATTGATATTTTAAAAAATGAAATTAAAAAGTATGGATTAAATGAAGTTATTGGAATAGATGAGGATGAATATAAAATAGTTGGTTATGGTAATTTACAATTTATATTTAATGATGATAGAAATATAGAAAAAAATCTTAGTGGTGATAATGAATATGGATTATAAGATTATGTTGGAAATTTCTAAAACTTGTGAGATGTGTCCATTAAGAGAAAAATGTATTGAAGCAGATTGTGTTCTTTATAGAATAGAAAAAATTATTGTTAAAAATAATTCAAAAAATAAAAGAGGGGGTAAAAAATGAAATTATGCGATTTAGTTGATATTATAGATAATAATATGGATTGTGTTGTTTTAAAAGTAAAAGACAATGCACAATTAGATTTAATTAAATTAGGTTATTTTGCTGGTAATGAAGATATTATAAGATTAACAAAAGGGAAGGATCATACTTGTTCAGTATTTTATAAAGATGGTACAAATTTCAGCTGGGAATGGGGAAGTAGTGGATATACATTAGTTAGTGATATGATGTCTAAAAAAGGTAAATTAATTGAAGAATGTATAACAGAAGATTTTGATATTTATATTGGAGATAATAATGATAATTTAAAAAAATCATTATATATTAAATCATTAGATGATGTTAAAGATGCACAGCATTTTATAGAATTTATGTATTGGAACAAACCTAATGCAAGTATATGTGTTCATAAAGATAATACTTTTTATAAGCATTTTGAAAGTATGATGGATGCAAAAAATCATTTTAGGAAATTAGGATATAAGTTAGATTATAATAATCAATATGTAGCTATTACAGGTTGTATTGTTGAAGAATACAATATAGAAAAGAAAAAAGATTTAGAATATGATACAGTTACAAATTTAGATGAATTAGATGATGAACATTATTATACAGTTGCAAGAATAATAGATAATGATAAATGCGTAGAGCTTCATTATAATAATGGTAATGCTATTGTGGAATATGGTACAAAAGTTAGTGAAGATGAATGGGAGAATGAAATTGAAGATGTTAATTGGTTTGATAAATCTATGTCAGAAGAAGAAATGTACGATCACTTGGAAAAATTACTACAAAAATTTAATGAAGAAGAATATGAATTATAAAAGTAGGTATTAGATGGGTAGAGAATTAATAAATAGAATAACAAAGAAAAAAAGTGGAGTATATTTATCTACACATAGTTCAAACGATGATGCTCCATTTCATTCGGTTCACATAAAATTTTTAAGTGATATATATGATACAAAAGGTCAAAAAGGTTTAGATAAAGAAATTATAAAAATGTTGCATGAGTATGCGTCATTAAGAGGGCAACATCATAGTTTACAAAAATACTATTATGCTTTAAATTCTCCAGTTAATGATAAAATATATAAAGAATATATAAACAAAATAAACGATTATTATAATACTTTAACTGATGAAGATAAGAAAACGTTATGGAGTTCAAATAAAACAGATAGAGCTAATAAATATCATGAATATGAAAACTATATGAGAGATGAAATGTATGGTAAGATGGCAATTAAATGTACTGAATATGATTTAATTATGGATAGATTAAAAGATAGTCGTGGTTCTGATTTGTATAAATTTAATTATTATAAAAATTTAATATCAAAGGTATTAGATGTCTCAGAAGAATATGGCGTAGATTTTGATACTAAAATACCATTTCAAGATTTTGGAAGTGATGATGAAACTGCTTATGGAGTCATGAGCAGTTTTTCTAATTATTATAAAGATATATTAAAAGGATTAAATATTAATGTTGATAATATATCAACAGATAGTTGGTCTGATGGTAAATATATAATTACTATTAATGATAAAGATACATTTGAAACTTATGCTTGGGAAAATATAAATGGTGTTATAGATAATATAGAATCAATGAAAGAACAAATAAAAATAAAAGAGGGGGATATATCGTATGAATAAAGAATATTTAGAAGAATTTTATGAAGAAAATAAAAATGCTTTAAAAGATAGTGAACAAGAAATAAAAGGTTTTATGGATTTTGTTGAATATATAAAAGATACGATTACATCAAATATTCAATATGATTTTAATTTAGATATAGATGTAAATAAATTATTAGAAATAGATGAAATGGAAAATATAATTTAAAGGGGGATTTATGAATAGTATAGAAGTTGAAATAAATAATGAAGGAAAATTAAGAGTAAGTCAAACTGAAACTGATAAAGCACGTTGTGGAATAGCATTAGAAAGTATAGATCATAAAGGACAAGTATATAGACGTGATTTAATAGATGAAGGCGATTTTGTAATGTTAATGAATTTTTATAGATATATAAAAGATTATGATTTAAAAGATGATTTCATCAATAGAGATGGTCTTAATGATAGAACAGAATTTGAAAAAAGTAATGGAATTATTATGTAGGGGGTATATATTTGGATAATTATGAAAAATTAAGAGAATCTAAGATAGTGTATGAATATATTAATGATTTATTAGAAAATGGTAATTTTGAAATGCGTGAAGAATATTCTGAGGCATTAAAAACAACAATGGGTGTAATGGCTGATATATATACTAATACACATATTTTAATGAAAGATAATAAAGAAGAAAGAGGTTTATTAAATACAGAATTAAATTGTCCCTGTTGTTTTCGTGATGTAATAATAAGTGATTTAATTACTTATGGTTATCTTTGTGAAGGATGTGATGAAAACTATTATTTATGTGAAGGTGATTTAAATTATGAGTGGTATTTTAGAGATAAAAATAAAGATAAATTAAAAGAAGATGTATTATTAGAACTATCATATAGTAAAGATGAAGGTAATGTAGTAATAGGAACAGAATCAAGTAGTGGTGCAAAATATAAATGTAACAATGTATCAGATTTAGCAAATGCTGTTGAATGTTATGCAAAAAGTTATTTAACTTATGATAATAATGAAACTTATTATATTGAAGTTTGGTTAACTGAAAATGATAGGGAACAAGGTAATGGTTTTAGATATTCAGATGTATATACTGATAAAGAAAAAGCTATTGAAGCAGCAAAAGAATTAATAGATACAAATGGATATAGTTTTGTTGAAGTAGTTAAGGAAAATCCAATGGTCTCAGTATTTTGTACTGATGGTGAAACAGAAGAATTAATATCGTATGATAAATATTATAATAAAATATATAAAGTATCACATGAAGAATTGAATGAATATATTGAAAACTGGACTAATAAAGAAGAACAAAAATTTGATTATGATTTGTTATATTGTGAAGATAATGGTTCATATATAGCAGTTGATAATTATGAAGGAGAATGTTATGTAGAAGAATTTGAAACAGAAGCTCAAGCAGTTTTTTGGTTAAATACAAATATTCCTGCAGAACAAATACAATTTAATGTAATATCTAAAGATATAATAGAAAAAGTTTATGACAAGGTAAAAGTAGGAGTTAAAGAAGGGGGTAGTACAAATGAAATGTAGTGGTAAAATAAAAAATATAAATCATATTGTTGTATCAGATCCAACTTATAAAAAAGATGTTTGGTGTAGATATGAAATAGATAATTTAAAAGAAAAAAATTGGCATGTTGATTTAGATGTATATGAAGTAGAAGATAAGTATGATGATTATACTATAAATGGAATAGAGTTCAATATGGTATTACAAAAAGTAAAAGG
>JAFQES010000033.1 GCA_017398945.1 Bacilli bacterium
ATTTTTTCATAATTATAAATGGAATTATAAAGAATAAAATGAACTTTATTGCAGATTTTAAAAAATATACTGGTTCAATAAATATTTCAACTATTGCCATTAAAATACAACATACAATAACCATTAAAATCAAACATAAACCATTTTTCTTTTCATTCATATTTATTAACTCCTTAACAAATTACTATTTATCAGTTAGTTATATTATACCATAAAACAAGCAAATTTTATTATAGATTTGCTTGTTAAAATATAATTTTCAAATTTTAATAACTTGACATCATTAAATAATAAATATTATTATATATACATAGATGATATGGGAAATTATTAAATCTCTTAAGGGTCTCAATTTTAAGGATTAATTTTCATATTCATCTTTTTTTCTGGTGGTACATACTCAACTATATCTTTTGGATCAATACCACATGCAACTAAAACATAAGTTATTCTTGATAAAACATCTTTATCTATCCTAACAACTCTGTCTTCATAATACTTTTTTACTATTTCATGATTTAGTCCAGTCAATCTTCTCATTTTTGAAATTGATATTCCAGCTTTATCCATTGCTTGACCTACATTACAAACATAATGCCCATAATTACCAAGCATTTCTAAAATATCAAGTTTGTTTTGCTTTTCCACTAAGCTCCCTCCTTTCTATATCAGCAACCTACAATATAATACTATCACAAATGTTGCTTTCAAATTAGGCTCTTGTTTGTTGGTCGTATTTGTGGTATACTTTAGTTGTAGTAAAAACGGGACAATTAAGATACATAGTATGAAGGATAAAAAAAAGATTGAAACTACATTTTCAATCTTCAATAAGAACTATTCCTTTATAAAGTCATCAAGTGATTTATTATATAATATACTGAATTTAATCAAAAGTTTTAGCGAACAGGTTTTAATTAGGTCATTGTCTGATTCAATTCTTCTTAAATAATCATAAGACATATCTAATATTTCAGCTACATCTGAAAGTTCCATACCACAATCTTTTCTAAACTTTTTTATATTTCTGTATATAATGGGCATATAGTCCTTATTTAATAAGTTTTGAAGTTGATCTTCGTTCTTCAACTAAACCACCTCATAGTATATTTTTACACAATTTTGAAGAAAATTATGTATCGTAATCGTCCCAAAAATGTTATAATATAGAGGACGGTGGTATTCTAATAAGTTTTTTTGTAGTAAAATTAAATAGTAGTAAAATTAGCAGTAGTAAATAAGTAGTTTGTAGTACCCAATTGATTATTATTTTAAGTATGGCAAAACTAAGTATTTATCTACTGCTTTATTATTTTAACCCAAAAGTTAAAATATATAAGAAAGGATAAATAAATATGAAATTAAAAAAAAATTTAGTAGTAAATGAAGTAAATCTAATACGTAAGAATGGTTGTGCATTATGTGGGCTGAAGTAGAATTAAATGATGAAATTTTACAATTCATCAATAAAGCAAAAAAACATAATGAAACTTTTGAGGAAATTATAGAACTAGTTTTCACGCAAGAAAGAATAAATAAAACAACTTCTGCTCCTGAAATGCTCCTTCTTTCTTTACAATTTCAAGAAATTAAAAGAA
The DNA here is from genome assembly GCA_017398945.1 of Bacilli bacterium. Taxonomy (GTDB): domain Bacteria; phylum Bacillota_I; class Bacilli_A; order RF39; family UBA660; genus RGIG1752. The sequence continues at coordinate 1,599 of JAFQES010000033.1, forward strand.
ACGCTCTTGATAAAATCTTAAATAAGAAAAGATTAAATTTTCCTGAAGGATTTGTTATTGAGAGGTTAATGGCAAAGTATATGAATCAAGAATATGTACCTGTTGAAGAACATATTAAACAAATAAGATTGAATTGCTGTAATGATAGAAAAAGCAAACGTGAAAATGAACGGAAAGTCACAAAATTATATAATAAATTTATTTTAAATTTATTTAAATAAAATATAGAAAGGAAGATGTATGAATCTATTTTACTTAATATATAGTATTATAACTACAATTATAATTATAACTTTTATTATCATTATTAAATCACAATATAATAAAATTAACTCAATAAAAAAAGAAACGGACAAATTAATTGAAGAACTTAAATTTAATAAAGAACAAATTATTTGTTATCAAAAACAAATAGAAATGTATGAAGATAAATCTATTGAAAAACATAGCAAAAACAAAAAATCAGAAAATATTAAAATAACACCTAAATATAAAGGAAAAAAAGCATTAATTGGAGATTATTATGAAGATTCTGCTAGATGTTTTAAAGAACTTTTAAATAAATTTGGATTTAGTGTTGATATTGTTCAATCTGGGGAAGATATTATTAAAAGAATAAAACACGGTTTTAAATACGATATAATTTTCACTAACAATGTATACAAAGGTGGCGAAGATGGACCAATGGTATTACGTCATTTAAGACAAATAGAAAATTTTAATACACCTATTGTAATACATACATTTTCAGTTGATGAAAAAGATCATTTTTTAAATTATTTTAAATTTGATGGTTTTCTTAAAAAACAAGCTGAACCTAAAGAATTAAAAATTACATTAGAAAAAATATTTGATGAAAACAATAAGAAAGGAAATAATAAATAATGGATAAAGAAGATAAACAAAATTGCTTTGCATGGATTAATGAACACACTTGCAACGCTTTAACAATTAAAGATTGCAAAAATTGCAATTTCTATAAAGATAAAAAGGAAGTTCCTAATTATTCAATATATTTAAAAAAAGGAAAAAAAGAATTGTTGACAAATAATGAGAATAAAAAAGAGGTTGTAAAATAATGGTAGACGAAGATAGACATTATAGAACAGAGAGTGAAATAGATAAAGCCTTTGTTTTTTTAGATGATTTGGACAATCAAATAAAAGAATTAAAAGATGCTAAATATCAAAATAACTTTAATATATTTTCTATTTTTTCTAAGAAAAATTATGATAACTTAAACACCACCAAAAGAAAAATAATAAAATCTCGAAATTTCATTAAAGATGGATATGAATTTCGTATAAGATTAGAATCTATATATACCGAAAATCACGAGGAAAAACCTACGTATTATATTTTCTATTCTAACATCAAATATTATAACGAACGTAGACCTAAACAATTTTATAAAGAGTTTGGTAAAGAAAAAGATGCTCTTAACTATTTTAAAGATATGCAAGGCGTTTTTACCCATTTAAAAAGAAGAGATTTGATGGAAAAATTATTTGATATTAAATTAAAAATAATAAAAACATTAAAATAAAAGAGATGCGATATTATTATCCATCTCTAATAATTACTATTATATTATCTCCTAGTATTTTATAAAAAAACATAACATACCTCCTTCTATTAATAATCCATTCTAAAAGATACTATTGTATACCATTTATTATTATATTCATAAACACTTGCTGCCATTGCAACAGTATGATCTCTCAGCATAGTTGCATTGTGAGATGGACTATTTTTCCATGCTACTATAAAATCTACGCCTATTGAACCATTACCAATTATTTCTCCAAATCCATATCCTACCCCATCATGAGAATAATAAGTAGATAATTCTTTTGCCCTTCTATCTGCTTCTGCTTGTGCTTCTGCCGTGACTGGTAATTCATTTAATCCATTTGCCTTCCTATAAGCATTTATTTGTGTTATATATGTATCAGATATATCCTTTCTATATCTAGGTGAAGGTGTTTCAGGTTTTGGTGCTGGTGTGTCATTAGATATATTATTGTTGTTTGACGGTTTTGATTCTTCCTTTTTTGAAGATGGATTGCTATTTGATTCTTGTTTAATAACAGGCGTTTCCTTAATCACTTCTTTTTTATAAACAGTTATTGTAGATTTCTTTTCTGTTTTATTTCCACTTGAATCAGTAGCAATTACATTAACTACATAATCTCCCGAATTAGTTAAATCATAATCACCTTCTATTACTATCTTAACTTCAGTCAAATCTGTTGCTTCAAAATATTTAGTTAAATCTACTTTCTCGGAAGTTTCTTCTATTTTAATTTTTTCTTCAAAAGTGGTAAATTCTGGAGAAGTAGTATCTACAACTTTTATAATTACATTTTTAGATAATTTTCTATATACAATACTAAATTCATAATCACCAACTTCGGAATTTTCTTTGTTGATAACTAATGTATTATCCACAATTTTAAAATCATCCGTCACAATTTTATACTCATTTATATTCTTAGTAGAATCAGCATCCTTTAAATAATCAGATACATCTGCACTAATTTCTTCTCCTAATTCATAAGTAAATACATCACTTTTTAAAATAATTGTATTAGATTCTTCGTGCATTACAAACAATAATCCTACTAAGAATACAACTATTAAAAATATAATTATTAAAACTACTTTTTTCTTCATTTTACTCCTCCAACTTCTTATGTCTTTAATGTGGATGAATCCACATTAATAAATACTTCTATTTAATCAAATTGAAAATGATATGTTTTCTCGTATATGAACTCAACTTGATTTGAATAAACAGCTAAATAATAATATGCTCTTGCTTTATACCTTCTAACTGTTCTTTCATCTTTCTGGATTTTTTCTGATATTTCTCTATCACTTAATCCATAAAAACATTTCCACTTTAAAAATTCACCTATCGTCTTATCCTTTTTTTGAATTTTCAATACATTACGGATATAACTCCCTGTTTGATCATCAATCCAGGATATACGATCTAGCAATTTGCTTTCTGAAGAATTGCCACCTTTCTGATTACCTGAAAACATAACAAAACTAGCTGAATTAAATGGTGTGTTCTTTGCTTGTTTTAATCTTTTCTCTACTAAAGGTTGATATAAATCACAAATGTCTTTTCCATTTTGTGATGTTCTATCTAAATCTATCTTTGATATTATTATATCATCAAATAGTTTCATTATTCACTTTCTGTTTCTTTAGCTTCTTCAGAAACAGAAATTTTGTGGACATTTACTGCTTTATTCATTTCTTCATCATAATCAAATTCTACTACATCATTTTCTTCTAATGTTTTAAATCCCTTCATTTGAAGATCTGAAAAGTGAACATAAATATCCTTTTCTTTTTCACTTGATGAAATAAATCCGTATCCTTTTTCACTACTAAACCACTTTACTTTCCCTTGCATATTTTCTTTCCTCCCTTGTCTTTTGTTTCATTACTACCTACTGCTATATTATATAATTTATCAATTCTATTTGTTAATTGATTAATTATAATTACTACTACACTAAATACTACTAATAAATAAAAACTACTCATTAAACTTCCTAATACTACGAAGTTATAAATTAATAATGCACTAACAGGTAGAAATAACAAACTATTCACAATAATATAAATAAATTTATTAAATGAATATTTTTGCTTTCTACTAAAATATAGAACTACAAATGAAGTTATAATAAAAGTTGCTATATATACATCCAAAACAAATCCTTTAAAATCTATAAAACTTAATAATGATATTTCATTATCACAACATACATATCTATCAAATAAACAATAAATACTATTTGTCGCTAAAACTACAAAATAAAATGATAATCCCACTATTAATATATATTTTAAAATATTTAATATTTTAGATGCCTTATGATAATTTCTCATTCTTTTATTATTTCCTTCGTCACGCCAATACTTCTCAGAACTTCCACTACACAAATCTACATAAATTTGTTTTAATGTTTTAATACTATTTCCTCCTTCTCTAATTCCAACGATATGGATAAAGCTCTGTCTATTAGTTTCATAGTTTTCTCATCTAATGTTTTAATATAAGAAATTATTTGCTCCTTTGAAATAGTTAAAATACATTCGCATAATGCCATCTGATTTTTAGATATGACAACGTGCACAGGTAAATGTGTTTTCTTAATTTTAGTTGTTAATGGTACTACTATTAATGTAGGAGAAAAAGTATTTCCTAAATTATTTTGAACAACTAAACAAGGTCGTCTTCCTGACTGTACATGTGATGATGTACTTGGTAAATCAACATCATACACTTTACCTCTTTTAATTTCAGTCATATAAAGTAGCTCTTAACCACACATTCAATTTCTAAAATATAATAAGCATTACGTGGATATTTTACTTTTCTTCTGGGCTTATGAAACATATCATCATATATAATACGTAATATACAAGGATACCCCTCTTTTCTTAATACTTGTAAAATTCTATCCCTTCCTATTGTTTTGACTATTTCTCTTCCACAGCAACAGTTCCCATATTTTCTTAGATGATGCAATATCCATTGAGGAATCACCACATTATCATCAGAAAAATTCATAACAGTTGCTCCTTTCATAAAACTGATGAACTAAATTAAACTACCTTAATTAAATCTACTGCAAAATTACTTCTAACATCAAACCATTTTACTTCATCAAAACCATCAAATAAATAATAAATCATATTATTACAAACTTTAATGATGGTAAGAAAATAGCCGTGATTTTCAGATAAAGTATTATAAACACGATACCTTTCTCTTTCTTTAAAAATCACTACCACCTCACTTTACTTTTTTAATATATTGTTTACACTAGTAAACAATACGATTAAAAAAAATAAAACACTTACTACTAGAAATTTACTACTTTAAAATACTTCAGACTATTCAAAGCATAGTATAAAACCACCTCCAACCCACTTCCAAAGTTGTTTACACTAGTAAACACTTTCTATTAAAATAATAACCTTTATTTTTATAAAAGTCAATACCCTCTTTTAAAAAAAGTTTTCCACAAATAAATTGCTGTATAGAAAACTATACAGCCGATACTATTTTCAATCCTTTATAGATTTAACATGATTCTCAAAATTTATTAATGTTTTATCTAATTTTTCCACGTCTTCAATTGAAATAGTACCGATAGCACCAATTAAATTAAATAATTGTTCCATTTTTACTACCAAAGAATTACAAAAATCTAAATCATTAATAGTTTTATTGTAATTATCTTCTATTTTGTTTAATTCTTCTACAACATACTGCCCTACTTCACAAGGTATATCTTTTCCTTTTTCAAGATATTCCTTTAATACTACTAAAACTACTTCTACTTCACTTCTTTTTTCTTTGATCATATATACTTTCCTTTCCCATAATTGGTACTACATTTAGTGATGTCTTATCCTTTAACTTTTTTAGACACACCTCTAATATCCGAATTGTAGATTCATCATCCAATTGGGTAGATAAAGTAAATTTTTTCTCTCCTTCCACTACGAGAATTTTAATACTTTTCACTTGTCCTACTGAAGACTGTTGTCTATGCAAAATTTCACCTGCCTTCCTTATCATAAGTCAGGATGAAAACATCACCCTAATCATATATGTCATTTTTACTACCTCCTACTGCTAAATATAACTACGTTATACAAAAATATTCTATCAAAAATATTTTTAAATGTCTACTAGTATAAACGTTATAACATGATATTTACCACAAAATTGTTTGTACTAGTAGACAATTTTATAAAAAGATAGTAAAATGTTATTGAGGTTAATTTTTTAAGAGAGGAGCTAAAAAATGAGTAGAGAAGATGCTGTAAGACTAATTTTAATTGATTATCTCGATCTCCACAATATGAGTTTATCAGCGTTTGATAGAAAATCAGGAGTAAATAAAGCAACTTTAAGCAAAATAATGAATCATAAACATGGCAAAATTGGAGTATCTGGATATATTTTAGAACTTATAGCAAAAGGTATGGGTATGACTTCACCAGAACTTGAAGAACAAATTATTAAAACACAAGCATTATTTGAAAAAGGCGAAATACAAGAAAAGACATATACTGACAAAGATAAACTTATTGCTCGTATATCCGAAGATGTTAAAAAATTAGATTTTGAAGATTTAAAAATTCTACATAGTATTGTTTTAGCTGTTGATAAAAAGACACTAAAAAGTTTAGACATAATAGTAAAAAATATAAAAAATATGGATTAACATATTTTTTTATTTAGTATGGTAATTCATAATCATCATAAAAATCTCTTTCATATTCTGGATCAGGTTCTTTAAACCATCCTAACTCCTCATCCCATTCTATTTCATTGTTATTAAATCTATCTATATTATTTGTGATAGATTTTTTTAAATATCCAAATTTATTGTCAATTTTATTATCGTATTCGTCAAAAAAATGTCTTTTTACTACACTAGAGGTAATGTAATGCGTTATTGTCACAATATCTGTAAAATCATAATTCTTTAATAACTGTTTAAATAACTTATCATATTTATAAAGTTCAACATCATCACTTTCTAGGTACTTTCGTTTTACTAAATCTTTGGTAATAGAATGATGTTTTTGCATTTCTTTCAAATCATTAAAATCAGATTCTGTTTCTTCATTTATGGTTTTATCTATTTTATCTATTTGTTCTTTAGTATTTTGTTTATTAGTATTTATTTGTGTGTCCTTTTCGGCATCTCCTTCAACGGCATATCCTTTTGGGGTATCTGGATGATTCTTTTCTAATTCTTTTGTTGGTATCTCTCTAATTATATAATCATATTTATAATATCCTTTTTCTCCTCTACCTTGTTCTCTTACTACATACCCATTATCTATTAATTCATTTATTATATTTCTAATTGCTTTCTTACTCTCTTTACTAACTGCGACTAATCCATTTAATGAATAATCCCAATCCTCAGGTAAACTAAGCATAAATGATAATAATCCTTTTGCTTTATATGATAAATTTTTATCTTGTAAATGATAATTACTCATAACTGTATAATTCTTTTGTTTTTCTACTTTAAATACTGCCACTTCACATCATCCTTTCTTTTTACGACATAAAAAAAGAACTGAGTTGTCAGTTCAATTAAAATAACACTTGTTATCATACATCTAAATTTAACATTTCTTCTCTTGGTTTCTTTAGAATAGGTACATCAAATGCTGTTGTATAATCTTCAAATTTACTTACTATTTCTTCTTCCATCTTAGCTGTCACCCTAACATAAATATTATAAGTAATTTCTATTGTGCTATGACCTAATCTCTTTGATACTGCTTTTATATCTGCACCAGCTTCTATCAATCTTGTTGCATGTGTATCTCTAAAATCATGAAATCTGCAAGGTATTCCTAATTCATAATGAATAACTTGAAATGGATATTTACAAGTATCATTACCTTCAAATACTCCATTATCTTTTACAAACACTAAATGAGCTTCTGGTAATGCAATATCTATTTCAGCATAAGCATTAACAATTTTTATTTCTTTTTGATTATTGTAAGGATTTACTACCTCTTTTTCATAATGTTTCATATACATATCGCCATATTGTTCTTTAAATATTTCTTGTTCTTGTTTAAATTCTTTTAATGCTTCTACTAAAGAATCTCCTATATCAATTGTTCTATAACTTGAATCAGTTTTGCACGGACCATAATACCATACAGTAGTTGAATTTCCACTAATATGTCTGTGTTTTGTTCCTCCACCCTGATTCTTTTTAACAATATTCCTATCTACTGTCAAAGTTTTATTTTCTAAATCAATATCTTCCCATTTTAATCCAAATACTTCAGATATACGTAATCCAGTATAATAAGCAGTTAAAAAAGCATAATAAATAGTATGACTATTTCTAAATCTATTAAATATTATTGATATTTCTTCTGGTGTAAAAATATGTGCAGGATCAGATTCAGGATTCTCATATCTAGGTAATTTTACTTTTAATGCTGGATTGTATTTTACAAATTCTACTACATCTGTTGCATAATTATAAGAAGACTTTAATACTTTTAAAATGTTTTTGAGAAAGTTTTTAGAAACACCTTTTTCAATATATACACTATTAATAAACTCTTGCAATGTTCCTGTTGTTATTTGAGATAATCTATAAACTCCTACTTTTGGTTTAATATGATTTTTAATAATATTAGCATATACTTGAATCGTATTATATCTTAAATTTATTTCACAATAATTTTTCATCCAATAATCCAAATAATCACTATAAGACATATCACTTGGTTTATAAGGTTGTCCTGCACTTATATATTCATTATATGCTTTTATTCCTGCTAGTTCAGCTTCTCGCTTTGTATCAAATCCTGATTTTGTTTGACTTTTTCTTTTTCCATCTATTGGTGCTATTTCAAATTGATATTCATATGATTTTCCTCTTTTTCTAACGCGTACATTTGCCATTTAATTCTCTCCTTACTAAAATTTCTTTTAATAAGTAAAAACTTGTCTACATTGCATAAATGTAGACAAGTTTGTCTGTTTTTGTACACGCTTGAAACCCTTATAAAATAAGACTTTTCTAGTATTTTTATCTAATTTTTTTTAAATGTAGACAAAATGTAGACAAATGCTATTTTTGGGGCGTTTTTTGTGTTTTTGAGAACGACCTCATTTCTCGCAAACCCTTATAAATAAAGGGCTAAACGACTATTTTCCACAACATTGTTTGTACTTCTTACCAGAGCCACATGGACA
>JAFQES010000034.1 GCA_017398945.1 Bacilli bacterium
TAGGGAGAGGCGGACGCCTCGTCCTCAGTTTTGAAAAAAATATTTTTTAACCTCTTCTATGGTAGGGGGGTATTTCCCTCGTTATGTCAATTTGTCCCTCTTTTTAACTAAATCAAGTAAATATTCTTTGCTAATCTTCCCTTCATCTGCTTCTTTATGATGTTTCCTACATAAACATATTAAATTTTCATTTTCTAATAATAAATCTGGATTATCTTTTAACTTCTCTATATGATGAACTTCTACATTGTTATAGTTTATTATTCCTTTATCTAAACATACACTACATAAGTAATTTGATAGTTCTCTTATCTCTATACTTTTATTAGCCCATCTTTTAGTATTTCTTAATTTGTCTATGTCAGTCTTTTTATATACTATTCCTTTATAACACTTATGATTATAATCTACTACTCTTCCACATCTTGAACATACTTTATACATATTCTGTACCTCCTAATATATCGACCTTCTAAATTCGATTTTAAGGTGTCTATAAAATGTTCATAGGGTATTTATACCTTTACTTTGTAAATGCTTTTGCTTTTGCTAGGCTATTCTTACCAAATAATCCATCTTGTTTAATTCCTACTGCCTTTTGGAACTTCTTAACTGCATTGGTTGTAAGATTACCTATTATTCCATCTTCAACTAATCCTGCATTAATAGACCAATTTAAGAACTTTTGTAAATACATTACTTGTATTCCTTTATCACCTTTTTTGAAATAAGTTCTTGATGGTAATGTTGGAAATAAACCATTGTAATGAATCGGTTTCTTTTCTTCATATTTATAATTTGGTCTACCATAACCCATGATGTATTTATAACTTAATAAATACTTTTTAAGTCTTACACAGCCACCATTTGCTATAACTCCTGCTTCTGATGATGTATTGCCTTCTATTGTATATACATATTTATTATCTACTTGATATACAAGTCCTGTATGAGTTGCACTTCCATTGGCATTCTTAAAAAATATTTGGTCACCTGCTTTTGGATTAGATTTATAATATTGATTCTTATTCTTATAATAGTTTGCTGAAAATCCTACTCCTGCTCCACAACTATTTAATGGTTGGCATAATAGTTCTCTTGCTCTATCTACTCCAAATGCTTGAACAAAGCACCAGTCTACAAATACATCACACCATGCAAATCCTTGTTTTTTTCCATTATAGAAATTTTTAATATTATCTAAATCTCTAGCATATTTAGTATAATTGTTTGCTCCTGCATTTTTAATCTTATCATCTAAATCTTTATTACTCTTTTTTTCTAAATAACCTTCTTCTTGCTTTGCAATAGAAATTACTTTATCTAATTCATTCATAATATACCTCCTATTCTTCAACTTCTGGTAAACCTGTTGCAATTGATGTAAGTAATGATAATAGACCTGCTAAAGCACTTGAAGATAGTACAAATAACCAATTTACATCTTCAATTACTAAAGCCGTACTAATACTTGCTACTGCAGTTTGGCAAATTGTTTTAATTGATCTAATTAAAGCAGCCTTCCAAAATCCTTTACTCATATTCACACCTCCTTTTTTAGAAACATAAATAGGCTACAATGTTTCATATTCATTATAGCCTACTGTTTCATTTAAATTTTCGCATATTTTTTCTATATCAGTTCAAATTCTATTGCTGTTAAGTAAATCATTTTATTCATGATGTTGTAATACATATCTTTTGTTAAATTATCATTCATTTCTGCAAATACTTGGTTATGTTTTTCAAAGAATATTTTTTCAACTGCTTCCTTATCTTCATCTGATAGGCTATTTAAGATTTTATCAATTTTATTGATTTTTTGAAGTGTTAATAGAATTGTCCTTGTTCTGATGTTGTTATCATTTTCTAATTCATTGATTATTCTTTTATTTTTTCTATAATCATATAATTCAGTTTTAACATAGTTTTTAATATGTAAAGGTAATTTATATCTTGTCATTTGTTTTCCCCTTTATACATCTTTATTCTTTCTTTTTTAGTCATTCCTAGATATTTTCTATCTAAAGGAATATGTATAAATACTCTTGGTTTAGTTTTAACTATAGGCTTTGTATCAATATCTTCCCATGCTCTTCTGTCTATTCCTTTTTTTCATTTTAACTCCTTTTTATTACCAAATCCCCCTGATATAACTACTTTTTAACTTTTTTCTTTGCTTTTTCAAAATATGGTGTATTATCTGGAAACTCTACACTCATTCTATTTATTGGGTACATTCCATTATAGCATTCTAATATCATTGCTTCTTTGTAAATATCTGAATCCACTTGGCTCATATAGTAGTAAAAATTAAAATCTTCATCAAATTCAAATAATACTACATCTTGATTTTCTTTTGTTCTTGCTATTAAATGAAATCTTTTATTATTAAATTGTTGCATTATTCCTCCACTATCTCTACTTCTTGATTTGCTAAATAAATTAAATCATCTAAATCTAAATCACATAACAAATCTAAACATGGTATTTTGCTTGAATACTCAACACCACAATAATTATAATTATCTTTTTTTAATTCATATATATTCCCATCATATTTAATCTTTTTAGGGAAGTGCTTTTCTTTAATAATCATATTTATAAAATCAATTAGTTTCATTATCTTCACTTCCTAACTTTTCTTGAATAAATGAAATCTCTAATGGATCACATTTTATTGTGATTACTTCAAGAGCTTCTGTTAAATCAATATTATATGTACTATAAGGTCTAACTTTAATATTTAATGGTTTTACATTAGAACTTATACAATTTTTTTGTTTCTTTAACCATTCATTCAGTTTGTTATTAATTTCTTCTACTACTTTATCTATTCTTTTTCTTTCTTCTTTTATTTCTTCTTCATATTCTTCCAATTTATTTTGTCTATATCTTTCTCTTGCTCTATCAGTAACATATTGAATATTCTTTTTTCTTGCTTTATCACTCATTAAAAAAGACCAGACATTTTTGTTTTCTTCTTCTAAATATTCATATCTTGCTTTTTTAATATACTCTTCTTCTTCAAGAATTTTTAATGTATTATTTATTTCAGCTCTTCTATTTTTTACTTCAATTTTATTTTCTTCAGTACATTTAATGTTTTCAATATCAGCAAGTTTTTCATCAACCATCGCACTAATAATATCAAGTTGTTCCATTATTTCAGGTAGTTGCTTAATAACCACCACTTTATCTATATCAAAATAATTATCTTTCATTTTTCCCCTCTTCATATAAATTAGAAAATATTATTCCTTCTATTCCACCTAGTAATATAGAACCCCAAAATAGTAAACAAATTTTATCTCCACATTTTCTTAATAAGATACTTCCTATTACTATGTTTAAAATAAATAATATTTTATTTAATATATTTAATGCTTTCATATTATTCTCCTTTTAGTATTTTTAATAGTTCAATAACTTGATTTTCTTGAAGTTCTCCACTTACAACAAATTCTGGATCAGTTGTATTTTCTTCTATATACTCTATTGCTTTATCTATTCTTTGTTGTAAACTCTCATATTTCTTGCTATCTTTAATTCTTCCAGAACAATCAGTTCTATTACAATAACATTCTTTTAATTTTTTATTTTCCTGAAATAATCTATTAACTTCTTTATCATATTCTTCTAATTTTTTAAAATAATCTTTTTCATTCATTTTACATTTGCCTTTCCAAAGAATTGTTTTTCATTTTCTACTCTAAATTCTTCACCTTTATCATTTTTTAAAATACAATATTTTCTTCTTTTATTTCTTGTAAGGTTGTATTTAACACTTCTTACACTTTTATTTAATAATTTAGCAAGTTCTTCTATGTTGCCTGTATCTATATATTTATCATCTTTAAATATGTAATAAAATTTATTTATAGACATATACAGTAACATTCCCTTCATTATCAATTTTAGTTCTAACATCATATATAGGTGTTACATTAACATATAATGTAGTTTCAATAATAGGTGGTTCTATCATTGTCCATAAAGTAATGCAGAACACTATTATTGCCATTCCTAATAAAAACTCTTTAAAATCAATTTTTTCCATCTTATTCACCATCTTTTGAAGCAATTAATATTGCCATTAATATAACTCCTAATAATAATCCAAATATAAATTCTATCATTGTTTATTCTTCTTTCTATATTCTTTTAAATACTCCATACATTCTTTTTTTAATCCGCTAACAAATATTTGTTTAGTATTTAATGAATGGTCGAGCCATCTGTATTCACAAACAGCCCAATTACCATCATTTCTTTTTAAAATCTCATATTCTAGTTTCATTATTTTCTATCTCTTTTCATTCCTTCTTTATCTAATCTTTTAACATATCTAGCATTACAAAGTTGTTCTCCATAAGTCTTAATTTGATAATTAACTATTCTTCTATATAATCTTGAATGATTTATATCTAATCCTTGATATTTTTTAAAGATATACTCTGAATTTCTAAATGGTATATCTTTTAATTCATTAAATAATTGTTGCTCCATTAAATTCTTTTTAAATTCTTCTTTTTTACTCATTTTGTTTATTCTCCTATCTTTCTATTTATTATCTCTATTAATTTTGGTTGAAATTTCTTTTTATTGGTATGAACTAAATCATGATGTGTTTTACATAAAGGTATGATATTTCCCATATAGGTTTTTCTTCCACAAGCCCCATATCTGATATGATGACATTGAACATAAGGGCTTCCACAAATTGCACAGCACCCATTAAATAGTTCTAAAGTCTTTTTATAGACCTCTTTATCTTTCATTGGTAACATTACCCCATTCCCTTTGTAATTGGCTCTCTAATAGCCTTAATTTAAGTTTAGTGGCATTAATATGTTCTTGATTAGTATTATACATAGTTTCTGCTACATCTCTTTTAAATCTTTTGTCTGCTACTTCAGGAACTCCAAATATTATTTGATTTATTAAACTTACAGGCATATCTTTTTCTAATCTTAATTTTAATGCCTCTTGTCTTAATGTTATTTTATATTCTCTTTCGGCTTCTGCTAATGCATTGCCTGTTTGTCTTAACTTCTTAATTGATATTGTTAATTCTTCCATCAACATTTGAATATCAGTTATTAAGTCCATCAGAATCACCTTCTAATATATTTATTAATCCATCAACTTCAAATAAATGTCTTTCCCATCTTGCACTTCCTTTTAATGTTTTAAGTGTTCTTACTGCTTTATTTATTTTGTTATTTGCTTTGAATAATTCTTTATCATATTCTTCTAAGTTCTTATATAATTTTTTAATTTCTTCATATTGTTCATGTACTCTATCTTTTAATTCTTCAAATTTGATTTCTGCTATTTCAGTTTGTTTTTCTGACATTATTTAACCTCCAACCAATATTTTTTATATTGAACTTTTTCACCGTATCTATTTGTAGTTGAAATCCATTCATCAGCAATATTATATTCAAGTCTTAATTGTCTAATATATTCTGATAATCTAGTACAACCTAATTCAGTAAATGCTTCAAATGTTGTAATTGATCCAAAATCCCTAATATACTTTAAAACTCTTTCCCTCATATTTCCTCCTATAAGTAATGCCAAGCCAACACAAATTTGTGCTAACTTGACATATTACAACTAATCTTCTTTTTTTAGTTCTTCTAATTTTTCATTATAAAGTTTTGGATTCACGTATTTAATAAATTGAACTATTGTAGTTTCATTTGATATTCTTAAATCATTCTTTGAATAACTTAAATCCGCATTATCTATTATTAAATGAATTAATGCATCTAAATTTACTTTATCTCTTGATAATTCCGCTAATGTTTTTGTATCTGCTAACATAATTTTCCTCCTTAAAATGGTAATTCATCATCACCTAATTCAAAACTAGGTGTAAATTCTTCTTCATCTTCTATTTTAGTTTCAATTTTAGTATCTTCTTTTTTAGTTCCTACAAATTCAATTTCCTCTGTAACAACTTCCATTCCATAATGTTTTACTCCATTACTTTCATAGTTCTTATTCTTTAATCTACCAATAACTGCTATTGGTTGTCCTTTTACAAAATATTTATTTACAAATTCTCCACTTTTACCCCAAGTAGTAGTATTTATATAATCAGTTTCTTGTTTTTCTCCATAGCCACTATTAATTGCAATAGTATAACTTGCTACAGGTGTTTTATTAGTTGTATATCTTAATACAGGATTATCAACTAATCTTCCTATTAAATGTACTTTATTCATTTTTATCACTCCTCATTAATCCAGTTATAATCATAATCCCCTTCTTCTGTTTGTTTATTATTATAGTATTCTATATTAGTATATATATTAGTATGTTTCAAATTTTGAAAGTCTGCCTCACATTTTTTGAAAGGCAGCCTTTCATTTTTTGAAAGGTTACTTTTTAAAATTCTGTTCCTTCCATCAAATTTTTTTATAAATAAATAATCTAATTTAAGAAGTTTGGCTATTGATGTTGATACCTTTGTTACTCCACATTGGCAGAACTCTGCTATATATTGATTACTAGCATAGCAGCCTTCATCACCTTTATCTAAACTGTCTATTTCAGTTAATATGATTTTATCAAGAGCATTTAATCTTTCATCAAGCCATATTTCTCTTGGAATCCATACTCCTTTAAAATCTCTGTTCATATTGTCCTCTAAACATCTATATCTTCTATTTCTTCTTCCGCATCAGATGTATAATCAGATAAATTCATTTTAATGTCATCAATAATATCTTCTAAATCCCAATTTTTAGGAACTTCTACATCTTTGAATGTGTATTTTACATAAATTGTTCCTGATATTTCTTTTGTTGGTTCTTCTGGTGGTTCTGGGTAATCATAAACCATTAAACTTGTTTCCATTATTTAACCTCTTTTAATATAGCAATAGCATCTTCTAATTGCTCTAAAGTCATATCTTTATTAGATTTAACTCCATAATGTTTATATATTTTATCTCTATCTACCATTTTTACATCACATAATTGGCTAAATTCTACCATTTTATTAAGTATTTGCTCTGATTCTTCTTCACTTGGTAAAACTATACCTGTTGCTAATTCTATTAATTTAATCATTCTTTCATCTTTTGTATTTCCTAATAACCAGTCAATATATTCAGATGGAACTTCTTTTAATTTTTTCCCTTTATGTTTTCCAAATGTTAATGTATAACTATCTGCTTCTTCTTGAGTAACCTCTTGATTTTGAATAGCATTTTGTACTTCTTCTGCACTTGCTACACTAACATCTATTCCAAATCCTGCTATTCCTAATGCTCTACCTATTGCACTTGTTTCACAGTTTTCTATGTATGAAGTTTTATTTATAAAAGAACTTTCTTCTTTTTCATAGGCTGTTCCTGTTGCTAACATTTTTCCATCTTCTGTTTTTACATTTGCTTTAAATACTACAACTCCATCATGATTTGATAGCATTTCAGTTTCTATTGTTCCTTGTGGGTAAACCATTCTAAATGCTTTAATTCTTTGGTTTACTTCTGCATAATCTTTTCCCTTAATATCTGTTGTTTTAATTTGTTCATTAGCAATTGCTAAATCTAAATATTTCATTTTAAAAAAATCTCCTTTATTTTATTTTAATTTTATTGGCTCTAATACAATTTTATCTTTATAAACTTTCATATAAAATTTTGTTCCAAACATTTCAATTACTTTTTTCGGCATCAAAATTCTATGTAAGGTTTTATCAACATTCTTTTGATAAATCAAAATAGGTTCATTAGTCATCTCTTTATCTCCTTCCTACTCTAAATATACTCCGTTTTGAGTAAATAGCAACTAAATTTTTAGAAAATTCTTAATGTTGTTATACAATTGATGTGAAACATTTCTATATATAAAAAAAGACTTAAGTCTTATATAATTGAGTTACGCAAACAATTAAACAAGAAAGGACTTAAGTCATGACAAGTATAACACAAAATAACATGAGATATCTACCTCATGAATTAAAAACAAGAATTCACGCAGTACAAACATATAGAAATGGTAATTCAATATCCTATGTATGTAGAAAATATCATATTTCGAGAACATCATTATGGAGATGGAATAAAAAATATGATGGTAATCCAGAATCATTAATTGATAAATCACATAGACCTATTTCAAAGCATCCGAACGCACATACTGATGAAGAAATACATTGGATTAAAAGCTATATAAGAAGGAATCCTCACATCACATTATGTGAACTATGGATCAAATTAAAAAGAAATAAGAATTATAAAAGACATATTGTTAGTTTATATAGATTATTAAGAAAAATTGGATTCTATAATCAAATACTCATCTCAGGAACATCTAAACGACCAATTAAACATTATGAAACTCCTAAAGAATTAGGTAAAAAATGGCAAATAGATGTTAAATACGTCCCAAATGAATGTAAAACAAATGATTTACCAATAGATCTTAGATACTATCAATACACTTGCATTGATGAAGCAACTAGAGAAAGATATTTATATTGGTATACAGAACATACTCCTGCAAATACAGTAGATTTTATTAAAAGATGCATTGAATACTATGGATATAAACCTGAAGAAATACAAACAGACAATGGAACTGAATTTACATACAATCAAGAAAAGATTAAAACACTACATCCAATGGATCGCTTATGTATCGCTTTAGGCATATATCATCACAAAATAAGACCAAGAACACCAAGACATAATGGAAAAGTTGAAAGAAGTCACAGAAATGATAACGAAAGATTTTATTCGTTTTTAACATTTTACTCATTAGAGGATTTAAGATATCAAGGTAGCTTATATTTAAAAAGATCTAATAACATACCAATGCAAGTATTAAATTATTTAACTCCAATTGAAATGAAAAATAAATTATTAAATCAATAAAAAATAACTAAGAATCACCTCAGTTATATTTTATATATTTATGTTTCACATCATTGACTAATATTCAAACTAAATTTTTAGAAAATTCTTAAAATTTTAAATAAAATGACTAGTTTATTCTAGTCTAAGCCTTTTTAGTTCCTCATTTATCTCTTGTTCAACCTTATTCAGATGATCTATTTTATTATTAAAATCTTTTATTAGTTCCTTTTTTTCTTTTTTAATTATTTTTTTATAATATATTAATCTTTTGATTTCCTCTTTATCCATTTTCTACCTCCTTAATTAAGAATACATTTGATTTATCATTTTTTAATTTTTCTACTTCTTCTGGAGTGTAATGGTTATTTGTAATAACTTATTAGAAAATTATTTTGATGAAATAATAGACAACATGGAAATAGGAACTTTATATAATGAAGAAACAGGAGAATATGATGAAGTTTACCAAACATTTATAGTTGATACTCTTGATGAATATTCTTTAGAAAGTCTTAAAGAATTAGAAGAAAGTAATGATGATGATTCTATTATATTAAGTTACATACCAAGTTTAGATTTACAAGTTTTATTAGTTACACACTGGGGAACTTCTTGGAGTTATGTAAATACAAATGTTAAATTAACTGATAATATAGAGGAAATTTAAGGGTATTTATTTACCCTTATTTTTCTGAATATTCAAACAAGGAGGATTATTTAAAATGATAATTAATAAGGAACAAATTACTATTGATAAATTTGAAGTAAGATTATATAATAAAACATATTTGATTTTAACATATGAAAAATCTAAAGATGGATTTACTGAATTTTATATAACTGAAAAAGAAAGTTGTATTGTATCTTTCTGCATAGGTTGTAAATATAAAGAAATAATACCAAGAATTGAAAGTTTTATAAAAAGATTTATAGATGAATGGGTTGATGATTATAATCAAGAAATTGATTTATTAGAGGATTATACAGGAGCA
>JAFQES010000035.1 GCA_017398945.1 Bacilli bacterium
AATTTTAAATAATGATTCAGTTGCTTATGGTGATTGTAAACTATTAGAACAATCATTAGATTATGATATATCGTTAGAAAAAAATAAAGACTATGGAGAAATGAACATAGTTGATGTAATTAATAATATAACTAACTTTTCTTCAAGCATATGGCAAATACATCCATTTAGAGAAGGTAATACTAGAACTACAGCATTATTTATAGAAAAGTATTTAGTGTCACTTGGATATGATGTAGATAACACTATGTTCAAAGAAAAATCAGTTTATTATAGAAATGCATTAGTAAGAAGTAATTATTTTAATAATTATTTAAATATAAAACAAGACAATAGTTTCTTAATTAAATTTTATGAAAACTTATTATTAGGTAAAAATAATAATTTACATTCAAGAGATTTAATTGTAGAAGAATTATTTAATAAAGAGAATTAAAAAAGCGCTAGTACAGGCTTATTAATATGATAAGTTTGTATTATCGTTTTTAAGTAGTAATGGTATTGTAGCTTCTAAACTATCTAATGATTTCTGGTCATTAAAGATAGATGCAAATAATAATTTTCTTTTTAAATCGATATCTTTAATTGCTATCCAATAGTATGTTGTTTCTCCTAGATTATTAATATATGAGATATCTATCCATTTTCCTCTTTTTATGCTTTCTGATATAACTAATTCAATGTTTTTCATTACAACATCACGCCAATAATATATCATATTATTGATTTTTATCAACAAAATTATTAAATGAATAAATAATGGATATATTATTGAAAAAATATTTTTATAAACAATTATAAATTATTTGGTATAATAATATTAAATTAACACCTAACTTTTCTTGCAAATATTCAGGGAGGTATAAAATGTTAAGTCACGAAGATATAGAAAAGAATAAAGAAATAAGTAAATTAATTGAATACGGATATGATTTACATAAAAAAGAAATGAAGGATTATGAACGTTCTATTCCGAATTTTGCGTTTTATGATGGAGATTGTTGCCCTATAAAGAAAGTAAGTGGTGGTGGAATATTTGGTATGCGTGGATATCCAAATCATTCTGAATCACGTGTATGTACCACTTTAGGAGTATCTATCGGAAAACAAAATGAAGATGAATTTGATTTAGAATATGCTATGATGATACAAACAGATAATGAATATCGTGAAGTATTCTTTTCAATTTTAAAGATGGATGATGAGCAAAAACATTGGTTTAAAACATTATATTATGATAGAGATATTAGTTGGTTTGATATGGAAGATAAAGCCAAAGTAGAAATATTTATTAAAGTAATGGAATTTGTTGGATTTAAAAAAGAGGATGTATTAGATGTTTTAAATGGAACTTTAACAGCACACCAAGCATATATGAATGTTGCTCCAGAAGAAATTAGAAATTTGCAATGGGTTAATACAGAAAGAAGAATGTTTGAATTTAATGGTAATATTGCAATTAAAGGAAGTTTTGATTCAATGGATATGGATGAATTCCCTTTTCCGTTTGAAGGACAACCTATATTAGATTGCTCAAAAGTAAAAACTGCTTGTATACATTTCGAAAACAATAATCGTAAAGTAAAATTAATAAATGTAAATTCGAATCCTGAGTCAATTATTTATACGAATTTAAAAAATGCTATTATCGATGAACCGATTGATTTATCATTAGTGGATGCTAAAGGAACAAAATTTGGACATCACACAGTTATTAATTTACAATGGTCAAAAGCAAAATTAGATAAAATAGATTTATCTTTAGCGGTTAATGAAAAAGGCGAAAAATATGTTGTTAATGAAAAAGGCATAGTTCAATTTGATTATGATTATAATCCTAAAACTATTGCTTCAACAAAACCAAATAATAGAAATATGTTAATATTTGCTAATGCAGACAATGAAAAAATGGCAAAAGATGCATCCCAAAATACAGCTGATGGGATTGGACTAGTCAGAACTGAACATATTTTTACCGAAAAAACTGATGTAGAAAAAATGGTTGAGTTACTAGATTATCCAAATGATGAAGTAGAAAAGGAAAATTTAAAAAGAATTAAAGAATTACAAATTAAACAAGTTAAAGATATAATAAATGCCAATTCAAATAATCCAGTAGTATTTAGATTGTTAGATTTTAAATTAAAAGAATACTTAAGAAATTATGGATTAACATTTGATGATTATTATGATGCTGAATATGTAGAATCTTTAAGAGGATCAACCATATTAACTAATAAAAAAAATATATTATATAATCAAGTTGAAGCTATTTTTGAAACGCTAGATGGAATAGATGTAGATGTTAATCTTCTTGTCCCAATGGTTATAACAGCTGATGAGTTTGGATGGATAAAAAAAGAAATTTTGAAGTTAGCTGAAAAATATGATTTAAAAAGTTTAAAAATTGGGGCGATGATAGAAAATGCAACTATCAGTAATGATGCCGATGAATTAGCTAAAGAAGCAGATTTTATTTCAATTGGCACTAACGATTTAACCGAAAGTGTAACCGGATTATCTAGAGATACGTATTCAATTGAGTTTCAAGAATTAACTGATGAAGTAAAATTGGTTATTGAAGAAGCAATATATAGAGCTAGAAGCATAAAGCCAGATATTACCATTGGCATATGCGGAGAACATACTAACTACATTTTAAATGTTCAATATTTTAGTGCACTTGATATCGATTATATTACTTGTAGTCCATCATTTATAAGAACTAATAAAGATTTCTTAATGAATATTTTAAATCAAGATGATATAATGGTAAAAAAATTAAAACCTAATGATAAAAATAATTAAAAAAATTATGTAAAAAGAGCAAAATAATTTTGTGATAAAATTAGTAAAACAAGACCTAAAATAAAGAAAATAAAAAAATATAAATAATTAGAAAGGAAAATAAAATATGTTAGAAAAATATAATAGTTGGACAAAAGAGTTTATGGAATCTTGGAAAGAATTAGATTGGGAAAGAACTCTTAAAACAATAGATAAAGAAGTAAAGTATTATGAAAATCCTATAGATGAACCTTGTAAAAGTTTTGAAGATGTTATCAATCTTTGGAATGTTGTTGCAGACAATCAAAAAGATATAGATTATAAGTATGAAGTAGTAGCTTACAATGATGATACTTGTATCATAAATTGGCAGATGACCAGAACAATGACTGCTAATAATACAAAACAAGAAATAGATGGTATTTTCCATATTTCGTTGAATGAAGATGGTAAATGTACATATTTTAAACAATGGAGATATACTAGATAAGAAGTATAAAAAAACCTAAATAATAAGAAAGTAGATGTATTAAATGAAAGAATATAAACAACTAGGTGCATATGGCATAGTAATAAAAGAAGATAATATTCTTTTAATAAAAAAATTTGGTGGTCCATATGGAGGCAAGTTAGATTTGCCTGGAGGTACCATAGAGTTTTGCGAAAGACCATCAGAAGCATTAAAAAGAGAATTATTAGAAGAAGTTGGTATTGAAGTAGTTGATTATGAACTATTTGATGCAGATTCTGTATCTTTTGAATGGCAATATAAAGAAGATGAATTAATTAAAGTTCATCATACGGGAATATTTTTTAAAATAAACAATTTTAATAATGAAATAAAAAGAGAAGTAGAAGTTGATGAAATAAATGATGACTCACAAGGAGCAGAATTTTATAATATAAATGAACTATCTAAAGAAAGCTTATCTCAAATAGCTTTGCTTGAATTAGAAAAACTAGGATATAAGATTAATGACTAGAATATAAGCATTCTAGTTTTTTTATGCATAAAAATCCTTGAAACTTTTTACAAATAAATTTACTATTTGAAACGCTAATGCTATAATGTATTCAGAAGAAGACTATGTTATATATTTGGGTTTAAGAGATAAAGTTGAATTATTAAGAAATAGAAGACGATTAAAACAAGATAATTTAGGTAAAGTATTAAAATTAAGTAGAAGTCAAATTTCTAACGTAGAAAGTGGCAGAAGAGATTTAAGCTTAAAACAATTAGAAAAACTATGTGAATACTTTAAAGTAGATATGCCTTATTTTCTAATGTCAGAAACAACTGATTCTTGTTTTGATTTAATAGAAAAAGCGAAACTGCTATTAGAAAGAATTAACTAAAAATCATAAGATGATTTGTTTACTTCAATTATGAAGATAATTTAGACTCGAAAGATAAATTAGAAAGGAGAGGTTTTGTGAATCAAGATAAAATGCATTTAATAAACAAAATATTTAATAATGAAACGATTAGAACGATATGGGATAAAGAAGCTGAAAAGTATTATATAAGTGTTGTTGATATTGTAGGAGTATTATCAGAAAGTAAGGATAGACAATCTTATTGGAGAAAATTAAAACAGAGATTAAGAGAAGAAGGAAATGAAACCGTGACAAATTGTCACGCTTTGAAACTGATAGCTCAAGACGGTAAATATCGCTTAACTGATGTAGTGGATATTGAAGGTATGTTCAGAATAATAGAATCTGTTCCAAGTAAAAATGCGGAACCAATAAAACAGTGGTTAGCAAGATTAGGTAAAGAAAGAATTGATGAAGTATTTGACCCATCTTTGACAGTGCAAAGAGCTATTGATACTTATAGAGCTAAAGGTTATGATGAAGATTGGATTATTAAAAGAATAAAAGGAATACAAGATAGAAAAAAATTGACAGATACATGGAAAAAAGGTAGAGTTACCGAAGAAGTTGAATTTGCCATTCTTACTAACGATATTTATAAAGAATGGTCTGGAATGACTGCCAAAGAGTATAAACAATATAAAGGATTAAGAAAAGAATCATTAAGAGATAATATGTCAGAGTTAGAAGTTGCCCTTGCTGATATAGGTGAATTAACAACAAGAAAACTAGTTGAAAAACATAACCCAATTGGATTAGAGGAAAATAGAAAAATTGCCCAAGAAGGTGGACAAGTTGCAAGCAATACTAGAAAAGATATTGAAGCAAGACTTGGTGAGTCAGTTGTAACAAAAGATAATGCTTTGAGTTATCAATACATGGATGAAATAAATCAAATAGAAAATAAGTAGAGTAATATTATAAAGAATAATTTCAAAATATTAAAAAAATCATTTTAGAAGACAGACACAAACA